>JACPRA010000027.1 GCA_016190215.1 Candidatus Omnitrophota bacterium | reverse complement strand
CTCCGCTTCGAGCCGCACGCACAACGGCACGAGCAGCGCGTCCTCGCGCGCGGCCACCTCGGCGAGCCGCTTGACCGCGTCGGTCGGCGCGCGAAGGGCGGCTTCATCCACGTTGGCCACATAGATCACCGGCTTGGCGCTAAGCAGCTCCAGCCCCATGGCTTTGGGGTGCGCCATCGGGTCCAACGCCAGGCGGCGGATGGGTGTCCCCTGCTCCAGTGCCGTCTTCAGCACGGTCAGCCGCTCCACGTGAGCTTGGGCGGTTTTGTCGCCGCCCTTAGCGATCTTGCGCTCTTTTTCCAGGCGGCGGTTCACCAGCTCGAGGTCTTTCAAGAGCAGCTCGGTGTTGACGATCTCGACGTCGCGCGCCGGGTCTATTTCGCCCATCGGATGCGGCACGTCAGGATCACCGAAGCAGCGCACGAGATGAAGGAGCGCATCCACCGCCAGCACGTGGCTCAAGAACTGGTTGCCCAGCCCTTCACCTTGATGCGCGCCTTTGACAAGGCCGGCGATGTCCACCACGTCCAGCGAGGTCGGCACGATCTTGTCATGCGGCACCACGGCGGCGAGCTTCTGCAGCCGGGGATCGTCTACCGCCGCTACGCCGACGTTTTGGTCAATGGTGGTAAAAGGATACGGCGCCACTTGCGCGCTGGCGCGGGCCAAGGCGTTGAAGAGGCTGGATTTGCCCGCGTTCGGCAACCCCACCAGCCCGACCTTGGCGCTCATGGCGACGACGTCCTTTAGCGGCGCAGCAAGACGACGCCGGCGACGATGAAGAGCGCGCCGAGCAAGCGGCCGGCGCTGAGCGGCTCGCGCAGCACGATCCAGCCCAAGGCCGCCGCCACCAAGGGATAGGCGCCGGAGATCGGCACCATTTGCGAAATATTTCCGACCTTGAGCGCCTGGTAGAACACCAGTTGTCCGACAAAGCTGGCTAGGAATCCCGCCAGCGCCAACAGCGCCACCGACGCGCGGCTCATGCTGCCGAGCGCTTGCCAGGGCGACCACCACAGGCCGAACGCCACAAACCCCGCGAACACGCCCAGGCTGCGCGCGAAGACGCCCACCGTGGGCTGGCTGCCGTTGAGGCCAAGCTTTTCGATGAGCGGCACCACGCCCCAAATTCCGGCGGTCAAGAGGGCCCACCAAAACCCGCTCATGCGGGAGCATTCACGGTTGCGCGAGCCGACGCCTTGCGGAAATAGCCCGGCGGCGGGAGGATGGGGCGGAACCCGCGCGGCAGGGGCAGCCAAAACGTCACCGTTTCATAGACGCCGACACCCATCCGGGCCACACCCTTGGCCAACCCGAGCACGATGCCCCGCACTATGCCGGTGGCCGGATCCCGCGGCGACCACTCGCGCTGCAGGGCGGTGGGCAGCTCCAGCCATCCGAGAACGACATTGCCGGCCCCGCGGCTGAGCTTCTCCACGCGGGACGACACCGGCGGGCGCTGAAACGCCGCGTCAATCTGATCCGGTGTCGCAGGCTGGGTGGAATCGAACCCGGTGAGGCACAGCAGGGCCAGCGCCCAGATGGCCGGCTTACGCATCGGCATGCATTCCTCCTTGTGGCGTGAGTCTCTTCGCGGGCCGCCGCGCCACACCCGGCGCGCGGCCCCGGCTGCCCGTGACGGCCTTCAGGCTGACGACGCCTTCCCGGGCCACGATGAGATGATCCAAGACGTCGATGCCCAACAGCTCGCCGGCTTCCATCAGGCGCGCGGTCAAGGTGATGTCGTGCTCCGAGGGCTGCGGATCGCCGGAGGGGTGGTTGTGCGCCAGGATGACGGCGGCGGCTGAGGCAGCGATGGCTTCTTTGAACACTTCGCGCGGGTGGACCAAGCTGGCGGAGAGGCTGCCCACCGCCACCGGGCTTAAGCGGATGAGGCGGTGGCGCGTATCGAGCAAGAGGGCGACCACATGCTCGCGCTTCTTGTCCACGAGGTACGGCCGCACGATGGCGGCTGCGGCTTCCGCCGTGTCAACGACGCAGGGCGCCTGCCCGTCAGGCTGGGCCAAGCGCCGTGCCAGCTCCGCAGCGGCTTTGAGTTGCACCGCCTTGGCGGCGCCGACGCCGCGCACACCGGAGAGCTGCTCCACGGAGGCGTCTGCGATGCCGCGCCAGCCGCTGAAGCCGCTGAGCAACCGCTGCGCCGTGATTAGCACCGATTCGCCGGCGATGCCCCGCCCCAGGACGCAGCAGACTAATTCTTGCTCGGAGAGCGCCTCGGCGCCCAGGCGTATGAGCCGCTCGCGCGGCCGATCCGCCGCCGGCAGATCCGTGACTTTGATGCGATTGGTTGGCGTCATGTGCAGAGTGCCCTAATCTCTCATACCGAGGGGAAGATGTCTAGCGGGAGCGTTTCACGCCGACCTTGGCGCAGGCGCGCGCCACGGGGCAGCGGCTGCACCAGGGCGAGGCCGGGCGGCAGAGGTGCTGGCCATAGGCCACCAAGATGTCGTTGATCTCGATCCAGTGGCGCTTGGGCAGGATGCGGCGCAGCGCCATTTCAGTTTCGTCCGGCGTGCGGGTCTTCACATAGCCCCAGTGGTTCGTGATGCGATGGACGTGGGTGTCCACGCAGATGCCCGGCTTGCGGAACGCTAGGGTGACGACGAGATTGGCGGTCTTGCGGCCCACGCCTTTAAGCTTCAGCAGCTCCTCCAGCGAATCCGGCACGCGGCCGCCGTACTGGTCCAGGAGCGTTTGGGCCAGCGGGCGAAGCTGGCGGGCTTTGACGCGGTAGAAGCTCACCGGGTAGATCGCCTTCTCGATCGTCTTCACCGGCAGCGCGGCCAACGCCTGGGGCGTGCGCGCCAGCGTAAAGAGGCGCTCGGAGGCGGCTTTCGTGGTCGCGTCGGTGGTACGCAAACTCAACAGGCAACTGATGAGCGTCAGAAACGGATCATGTTTGTAGTGGCCGACGATCGGCTCTTCCCACTGCCGCACCAGCTTCCGGAGGACGCCGAGCGTGCGGCTGACGTTGCGGTTGGTGACCATTACAGCAGCGCCTTCAAGTGCGCCTCGACACTGCGCGGCAGCGCCATGAGGTCGTAGCCGCCTTCCAGCACCGAGACGAGGCGCCCTTGGCAATGCTCCTCCGCCAGCTTCCGCACCAGCGCGGTGAGCTGGGCGTAGCCGCGCTCAGTGACGTTGAGGCCGGCCAAGGGATCGTCGCGGTGCGCGTCGAAGCCGGCGGAGATCAGCACCAGCTCCGGCTTGAACGCCGCGGCCGTCGGGAGCAGCTCTTGCGTGAATGCCTGCAGCAGCTCGGCGTCGCCGCTGCCTTCCGGCAGCGGCACGTTGATGGCCTGGCCCTGGCTGCGCCCGCCTGAGCCTGGATAGAACGGAAATTGATGGGTGCTGAAATAGAGCACGGAGGGATCGTTGAGAAAAATGGCCTCCGTGCCGTTGCCGTGGTGGACATCCCAATCCACAATCAGGACGCGCTGCACCTGATGGCGCTGCTGCGCGTAGCGGGCGCCAATCGCGATGTTGTTGAAGAGGCAAAACCCCATCGCGTCTTCCGCCAGCGCATGGTGGCCCGGCGGGCGCACCGCGCAGAATGCGGCGCTCACCTGCCCGGCCATGACCGCATCAATGGCCCCGGTGACGGCGCCGACGGCGCGAAGGGCCGCTTCCCACGAACCTGGCGAGGCCATAGTGTCTGGGTCCAGCGCGGTCGGGCCCTCGCGGCAGGCGTGCTCGATGGCGGTCACATAGGCTGCGGGGTGGACCAGCTCGATCACGTCGCGGGGTGCAGGCTTGGGCTCAAGCAGGTGAAGCTGTGTGATCAGGCCGGTGTCGTGGAGATGCTTGAGGATGGCGAGCAGGCGCTCCGGCCGCTCCGGATGCCCCGGCCCGGTGTCATGAGCGATGAAGCTGGGATGGCAGGCAAACCCGACTTTATCCAAAGAAGACGCCTACTTAGCAGTGGGTAATAATGCCGGGGTGCCCTTGATGGCGTCTTTCGGCATGGCCAGCCGGTCTGGCGGAGGCAAGACATCCTTCACCCGCGTCAGTTTACCGATCGGCATGTTCAGATCAGCGGTTTTCCTGCCCATAGTCGCCTCTCCTGTCGGCTCCATTCATCGATAGATGTCTCGTCGGTGGCCGATGTCAATAATCAGCACTGATAAGCGGTGCTGATGGATCACGTAGAGGATTCGATAGCTTCCCACACGATAAGAATACCGACCCTGCAATTCCCCCTTAAGGGGTTTGCCTTGGAATGGGTCTCGCCCAAGATCATCCAACGCGTGAACAACCCGCTCGTACAGAGCAGGTTCCCGCACTGCCATACGCCGCGCAATTCGTTCGGCGTGATGAGAAAGTTCAACCCTATAGGCGGCCAAGAGAACCCTTGATGTCTTTCCAGGAACGGGTGCGGCCTTTACGAATATCTTCCTCACCCTGCCGCAAACCGGCCATGGCCTTGGGATCAGCCAAGATGTCAAGCGTCTCCATTAACGACTCGTAATCCTCCACACTCATCATCACGACAACCGGTTTCCCTCGCCTCGTCACAATGTACCGGGCCAGCTTCCCGTCAATCCGAGAAATAACCTTGGGCAACTCGGGCCGCAACTCCTTAATGCTAACCGTGTTCACCATTGCGTCTCACCTCCGCCCATTAGTGTACACTAAAATGTACTCATTGTAAATTCGAGAGACATGTTTACCAAACACCGGTGAAGAGCTCGCGGACTTTGGCGCGGACGTCGGGGGCGGTCATCAGCGCTTCGCCGATCAGCACGGCGTGGACGCCCAGATCGCGCAGCCGCAGGAGATCCTGCGGGGTCTGGATGCCGCTTTCGGCCACGATCAGGCGGTCGCGCGGAATCTGCGGCACCAGGCGGTCGGTGAGGTCGGGGTACATCTGGAAGGTGCGCAGGTCGCGGTGGTTGATGCCGATCACCTGCGCCCCGGCTGTCAGCGCCCGCTGCAGCTCGGCTTCCGCATGAACTTCGACCAGGGCGGCCATCTCGAGCCGCGTCGCCGTTTGCAGGCAGTCGCGCAGCGTGTCGTCGGAGAGCGCGGCCACGATGAGCAGCACGGCATCCGCTTCGTAGATCGCGGCCTCGTAGATCTGGTAGGGCTCCAGGATGAAGTCTTTCCGCAGGCACGGCACCTCGGTAAACTGGTGCGCATCGCGCAAGAAATCCAGGCAGCCGCTGAAGAACTGCTCGTCGGTCAGCACGGACAGCGCTGAGGCCCCGGCCTCTTGAAGCTGCTGAGCCAGGCTCACCGGGTCGAAGCGCTCCCGCAGCATGCCCTTGGAGGGCGAGCGCCGCTTTAGCTCCGCGATGAGGGCGGGCCGGCCTGCGGCGCCGCGTAAGGCCCCGGCAAAATCGCGCTGCGCGCGGTAGGCGCCGGCCCGCCGCATCAGCTCGTCCGGCGCCAGCCGCCGCTTGGCGGCCTCGATTTCCCGGCGCTTGGCTGCGAGGATTTCGTCCAAGATCATCGCGCGCGCTCCGACGCCTTTGAGAAAGCCACCACGTCGTCCAGCATCCGGCGGGCATGCCCTTCCTTCAAGGCGGCTGTGGCCATGCGCATGCCCTCGTCAATCGTGGACGCGGCCTGGGCGACGTACAGCACGCAGCCGGCGTTGAGCGCCACGAGGTCGCGGCAGGGCGAGGGCGCGCCGGAGAGCACCTCGCGGGCCATCGCGGCATTGCGCTGAACATCCCCGCCCTGCAGCGTTTCCAGCCGGCCGCGCGGCACTCCCAGCGCATCCGGCGAAATCCGCCCGGGGCGAATCGCGCCTGCGATGATTTCCAGGTACTCCGTCTCGCCGGTGGTCGTCACTTCATCAAGCCCGTCCAAACCATGCACCACCAGGCCCC
The DNA here is from genome assembly GCA_016190215.1 of Candidatus Omnitrophota bacterium. Taxonomy (GTDB): domain Bacteria; phylum Omnitrophota; class Gorgyraeia; order Aquiviventales; family Aquiviventaceae; genus JACPRA01. The sequence goes on along the minus strand of JACPRA010000027.1, from coordinate 68,275 downwards.
GGCGAATCTCCAGAGCCAGCATCGCCTCGGCCAAAGGCTGCAAAAATTTCCGGTCCGACACGCCCAGCAACTGGAAGGTCAGCGGGGCCGGGTTCGCCAGCGGCCCCAGCAGGTTGAAGATGGTCCGAATGCCCAGCTCCTTGCGGATGGGGGCGACGGCCTTCATGGCCGGGTGGAAGAGGGGGGCGAAACAAAACCCAAATCCCAAATGCTCAATGGACTGCCCCACCCGCGCCGGGGTGATGGCGAGGTTCAGCCCGAGGGCCTCCAGCACGTCCGCGCTGCCGCAGCGGCTGGAGGCGGCGCGATTGCCGTGCTTCGCGATGCCCACGCCGCAGGCGGAGGCGGCCAGCGCCGCCAGGGTTGAGACGTTGATGGTGCCGCGCTGGTCCCCGCCGGTGCCGCAAGTGTCGCCCAGCTCCAGCGGAGCGGAGAGCGGCAGGGGTGTCGCATGCCGGCGCAGCACGCGCGCGCCGGCGATCAGCTCGGCGGCGGTTTCCCCGCGCGCGGCCAGGGCGCGCAAGACCGCGCCGACTTCCTCCGGCGGCATGGCCTGGGTCATCATGCGCTCCATGACGTCCGTCATCGCCGCCTCGTCGAGCGGCCCGGCGGCAATGGCATCCACGAGGGCGGACATAAGCGCGTTACCGGCGCCGGGCCGCCTTGGCCAGCGTCAGGAAGTTCTTGAGGAGGGATTTGCCGGCGGTGGTCAGGATGGACTCCGGGTGGAATTGGACGCCGTAAATGGGATAGCGCACGTGCTGCAGCCCCATGATCTCCTTCTCCGCCGTCCACGCGGTGACGCGCAACGTCTTCGGCACGTCTTCGCGGCGGACGATGAGCGAATGGTAGCGGGTGGCTTCGAACGGGTTGGGCAGCTTCTGGAAGAGCCCCGTATTGTCGTGATGGATCTGCGAGGTCTTGCCGTGCATCAGCCGCTTGGCCCCCACCACCGTGCCGCCGAACACTTCCCCGATACACTGATGCCCCAGGCACACGCCCAGCAGCGGCGTCGTCGGGCCCAGCTCGCGGATCACCGCGTTGGAGACGCCGGCATCCTTGGGGCTGCCCGGGCCGGGCGAAATCACGATGCTGCTGGGGCGCAGCTTGCGGATCTGCGCGACCGTCATGGCGTCGTTGCGCACTACTTTCAGCTCTTCCCCCAGCTCGCCGAAATACTGGACGAGGTTGTAGGTGAAGGAGTCGTAGTTATCGATCATCACGATCATGGTCGTGTCCCGGCCTCGGCGCGCTCGATGGCCGCCAGGCAGCCGCGCGCTTTGTGGATCGTTTCCTGGTACTCGCGCCCCGCGTCAGAGTCCGCCACGATGCCGGCTCCGGCCTGCACCGAGGCGCGCCCGTCTTGGATGAACACCGTACGGATGGTAATACAGGTGTCCAGGTTGCCGGAAAAGCTTACATAGCCCACCGCGCCGGCATACGGGCCGCGGCCGTCCGGCTCCAGCTCGGCGATGATCTCCATGGCGCGGACTTTGGGGGCGCCGGCCACCGTGCCGGCCGGGAACGTGGCCCGCAGCACGTCGAATGGGGTCAGACCCCGGCGCAGCTTGGCCGTCACCGAGCTGACCAGGTGCATCACGTGCGAATATTTTTCGACCACCATCAGCTCCGGCGTTTCGACCGAGCCCACCTGGGCCACGCGGCCCAGATCATTGCGCCCCAGGTCCACCAGCATCAGGTGCTCGGCCCGCTCCTTGGGGCTGCGGCGCAACTGCTCGACGAGGCGCGCTTCTTCCTGCGGTGTTGCGCCGCGGGAGCGCGTGCCGGCGATGGGCCGCGTCTCCAACTGCCCTTCCTCGCAGCGCACCAGCATTTCCGGCGAGGCGCCCACCAGGCTCATGCCCCCGTGGCGCAGCAGGAACATGTAGGGCGAGGGGTTCAGCGTCCGCAGCGCGCGGTACACGTCCACCGGGGCGGCCTGCAGCGGCCGCTCGAACCGCTGCGAGAGCACCACTTGGATGATGTCGCCCGCCTTGATGTAGGCTTTGGCGCGCGCGACCATCCGGGTAAACGCCGCCTTCGACAGATTGGAGCGGACCGCCACCACACCCCGCTGGCGAGCCGCGCGGGGTCGGGCTGGGGCCGGGCGCGAGAGCCGTGCCGCCATCTCTTCGATGCGCGAGACCGCCTGCCGATACGCCGCGGCGACCGAGCTTTCACCTGGGACGGCGTTGGCCACCAGAATGATCTTGTGCTGCGCGTGGTCGAAGATCGCCAGCGTGTCCGCCAGCATGAACATCAAGTCGGGTGCCGCCAGCGGGTCGTTTCGATGCGCCGGCAGGCGCTCCAACAGCCGCACCGTGTTGTAGCCGGCATAGCCCACCAACCCGCCGAAGAAGCGCGGCAACCCCGGCACCGGCGCGGCGCGGAAGCGCTTCATGAGCCGCTGCAATTCGGAGAGCGCGTCCGGGCGAGCGCGGAACGTTCGGACCGAGATCCGCCCATCCGCGGCGCGCTCGCGCAGCGTCACATCCGAGCCTCGGCTCTCGAACACCAGGTGGGGCCGGCTGCCGACGAACGAATAGCGCGCCACGTGCTCGCCGCCGGCGACGGACTCCAACAGAAAGCTGTCGCGCCCGTCGTCGAGCTTCAGCCAGGCGCTGACGGGGGTGTCCACATCATCCGGGATTTCGCCCCAGACCGGCACCACGCTCGCCCGGCGGGCGAGGCGGGAACATTCCGCCAAAGAGGGGACGCACGCGACGCGACGGCGCATTTACGGCGTACGGTACACCGCCTCCGGCTTGAACAGTTTTCGCTCTTTGATGACCAGGAACCCGTCGGTGGTCAGAATCCGGAAGTAGCAGCTCGCATAGCCGGTGTGACAGGCCGCCACGTGCTGAAAAACGAGGAAGACCAGCGATTTCCCCTCGCAGTCGATCCGCACTTCGCGGATCACCTGGATGTGGCCGGAGGTCTCGCCCTTCAGCATGAGGCGCTGCTGCGAGCGGCGGAAGACGTAGACCTTCCCTTCCTCCAAACTGCGGACGAGCGCGTCCTTGTTCAAATAGCACAAGGTGAGCACCCGTTTGGAGCGGGCATCTTGAATGACCGCCGGCACCAACCCGTCCTTGTCGAACTTCACCAGCTCGTGCATTTTTGAGGCATCAATGCGCCACGTGGCTGATCGCCCTTGCCTGCTCATGCCCGTCTCCTTCGCTCTACGTTGAAGTCCGAACGGCGACACCGGCGTGCGCCAGCGCCGATTTCACCTGCGCGATGGACAGCTCGCCGAAGTGGAACAGCGAGGCTGCCAGCGCCGCATCCGCGCCGCCGGTGGTGAGCACCTCGACAAAGTGCGCGGGTGTCCCCGCCCCGCCGGAGGCGATCACCGGGATCGTCACCGCCTGGGCCACGGCCCGGGTGAGCTCCACGTCGTAGCCCTGTTTCGTGCCGTCGCGGTCCATGCTGGTCAACAGAATCTCGCCCGCGCCGAGCCGCTCCGCCTCGCGCGCCCACGCGACGGCATCCTGGCCGGTGGCGGTGCGGCCACCGTGGGTATACACTTCCCACCGCATGCCCTCGTGTGCTGTGTGCTGTGTGCTGTGTGCTGGAACTTGCTTGGCGTCAATCGCCACGACGATGCACTGGTTGCCGAAGCGCGCGGCTGATTCGCGGATCAATTCCGGACGCTGCACCGCAGCGGTGTTCAAGGAGGCTTTATCCGCGCCGGCGTTCAGCAAGGCGCGGATATCGTCCACGCCGCGGATGCCGCCGCCGACGGTCAGCGGCATGAAGACCACCGCAGCGGTCCGGGCCACGACGTCCAGCATGATATTGCGCTGCTGCGCGCTGGCGGTGATGTCGAGGAAGACCAGTTCATCCGCGCCAGTGGCGTCATATGCGCGCGCCGTCGCCACCGGATCGCCGGCATCGCGCAGGTTGACGAACCGCACGCCTTTGACGACGCGGCCGGCGTCCACGTCCAAGCACGGAATGATGCGTTTGGTTAACATGTCTCTGCAGCACACAGCATACGGCACACAGAATTGCGCACGGGGTTACTGTTCGCTGTCTGCTGTGTGCTGTCTGCTGACGACGCGAAGAGCTTCCTTTAAATCAATGGCCCCTTCGTACAAGGCTTTGCCGATGATAACGCCGGTCAATCCCTGGGGGGCCAGCTCCGCCAGACGCAGCACATCCTCAAGCGTGGCGACTCCGCCGGAGGCGACGACCTTCACGGACCCGATGCCCAGCACCTTGCGCAGCAAGTCGGTGTTGGGGCCTTGCAGCATGCCGTCGCGCGAAACGTCGGTGCAAATGAGGCACTCGACCCCTAAATAGGCCATGCTGCGCGCCAGCTGCTCCGCCGACAGCGCGGTGGGCGCGGTCCAGCCGCGCGCGACCACCTGCCCCGCCTTGGCGTCAATGGCCACCGCGATTTTATGGCCGTAGCGGTCCGCCGCTTCCTGGACGAACTGCGGGTCCTCGCACGCCTTGGTGCCCAGCACCACGCGCTTGGCCCCGAGGCCGATGCACTCGGCCAGCGTCTCCCGGCTGCGAATGCCCCCGCTCAACTCAATGTTCAGCCCGGAGGACTCCATGATGCGCTTGGCCCAGGCCAGGTTGGTGTAGGTGCCCTCAAAGGCGCCGTTTAAATCCACGACGTGCAGCCACTCCGCGCCCTGCGCCTTCCAGCGCTGCGCGACGGCCACCGGGTCGTCGGAATAGACGGTCACCTGGTCGCGCTTGCCCTGCACCAGGCGCACGACCTTGCCATCCAAGAGATCAATTGCGGGAAGGATCACCATTTAGAGTGTCACGAAGTTCTCCAATAACTTCAATCCCGCCGCCTGGCTCTTTTCCGGGTGGAACTGCGTGGCGAACACCCGCTCCCGCCACATCATGGAGGCAAACGGATGATCGTACTCGGTTTCCAACGCGACAATCGCCCGGTCGGCCGGATCCGCGTAATAGGAGTGCACGAAGTAGAAGAAGCTCTCGTCCGGGATCCCCGCCAGCAGCGGGCACGCTCCGGCCCTGGGGAGGCGGCGCACGCGGTTCCAGCCCATGTGCGGCACTTTGAGCGGCGGCAGGACCGTGAAGCGCTTCACGCGCCCGTCGAGCACGCCCAGCCCGGGGACGTTGCCTTCCTCGCTGAACTCGAAGAGCAACTGCAGCCCCAGGCAGATGCCCAGGTACGGCGTGCCGGAGGCGATGGCCTGCGTGATCGGCTCCGCCAGCTTCCGGCGGCGCAGCTCGTCCATCGCCACATCAAACGCGCCCACGCCGGGCACGATGAGCTTCGTTGCGCGCGCGACATCCTTGGGCTGGTCGCTGACGCGCACCGAGGCCCCCGCGCGCTCCAACGCCTTGGAGACGCTGCGCAGGTTGCCCATGCCGTAGTCCACGACAACAATCATATTGCAGCACACAGCACACAGCACACAGCAAACAGATAAAAAGGATCGCTCTGTGTGCTGTGTGCTAGGTGCTGTCTGCCCACTATTTGGCGTGCCCCCTGCCCTTTCACAAGATGCCCTTCGAGGATGGAACGCGGCGGCCGCGGGCGTCCCGCTCGGCGGCCTGGCGCAACGCGCGCCCCAGCGCCTTCATCACCGCCTCAGCCGTGTGGTGTAAATCATCGCCGGCAAAGAGGTCCACGTGCGCCGTCAGCTTGGCGGTGCGCGTGAACGACTCCAGGCAGTGCTCGAGATCCCGCCATTGATACGCCGTGCCGGAGCTGGTCAGCGTCCGGCGCGGGCGGCGCTGGTCCCGCACCACCAGCTTGGGGCGGCCGCAGATGTCCACCACCACGCGCGCCAGGGCGTCTTCCATCGGCACGTAGGCCCAGCCGAAGCGCCGGATGCCGCGGGAGTCGCCCACGGCGTTGAGCAAAGCTTGGCCCAGCACCAGCCCGACGTCTTCATTGGTGTGGTGCACGTCCACCGCCAGATCGCCCTGCGCTTTCACAGACAGCGTCCAGCCGGCGTGCGTGGCCAGGAGGACCAGCATGTGGTCCAAAAACGGCAGGCCGGTGGCCACCCGCGCCGTGCCGGGGCGATCCACATCCAGACGAATGGCGATCTGTGTTTCGGTCGTGCGCCGTGTCACGTTGGCTCGTCTCATGAGACTCCGATCAGCTTAAGCGGACCCGCACGGATTCAAAGTGCAACGGCAGCCCTTCCAGCGCCGTCAGCCGCTCCACCGGCTCGCGGACTTTCTCCAGCGCGCCTTTGGTATACCCGATGATGTGCGTCTTGCGGATGAAGTCATCCACCCCGATGCCGGAAAAGATGCGCGCCGCCCCGCCGGTGGGCAGCACGTGGCTGGGGCCGGCGATATAATCGCCGATCGTGACCGGCGAGTAGGCGCCCAGGAAGATCGCTCCCGCGTGGCGGATGCGCTTGAGCAGCTTCTTGGGCGACGCGACCATCAGCTCCAGGTGCTCGGGCGCCAACTGGTTGGCCACGTCCACGGCCTCATCCAGGTTCTTCACCGCGATGCAATAGCCGGAGGGGATCTGCTTCTTGGCCAGCCGGGCCAGCGACTTGGATGTCGTGATCAGAAACCCGATGCCGCCGGCGTGCTCGGTTTCCCCCATCAAGTCGGCCAGCACGAATTGCGGAGTGGCGTGGCGGTCCGCGATGATGGCGATCTCCGACGGCCCGGCGATGGTCTCGATGTCCACCACGCCGAAGACCTGCCGCTTGGCTTCCACCACGTAGGCATTGCCGGGACCAACGATCTTGTCCACCCGCGGGACGGTCTTGGTGCCGAACGCGAAGGCGCCGATCGCCTGCGCGCCGCCGAGCTTGTAGACCTCGTCCACGTGCAGCAGGCTGGCCACCGCCAGGATGTTTGGATCGACACTGCCGTCAGGCCTCGGCGGCGTCGTCAGCGCGATGTGCTGCACCCCCGCCTGCCGGGCCGGAATCACCGTCATGTAGACGGTGGAGACCAGGCTCGCCGTGCCGCCGGGGATGTAGACGCCCACCCGCTCGATGGGATCGAACTTCTCGCCGAGGAACACCCCGTCGCTGTCCACGATCCGGACCGGCTTCATGCGCAGCTTGCCGTAGAAGGCCTGCACCTTCTGGATGGCGGCCTTCAAGTGCACGGTCAAGTTCGGATCAATGTGCTGGAACGCGCCGGAGATTTCCGCCTCGGTCACCCGCAACTGCTTCGGGGTCAGCTTTACGCCGTCGAATTTCCGGGTGTAGCGCAGCACGGCTTCATCGCCGTGCTGGCGCACGTCGTCGAGGATGCCGCGCACCCGCTCTTCGACGCGCCGCTTGCTCACGAGCTGGCGCGCGCACAACCGCTGCCAGACCTGTCCATGGGTGGAGATGATCTTCATGCGATCCTTCCTGCTACCGGCCGACGGCCTGCCGCACCAATGCTTCCGCCCGCGCCAGCGCCTCGGCTACTTTGCCAGGCTCGCTGCCGCCGGCTTGCGCAAACTCCGGCCGCCCCCCGCCGGATCCGCCGGTCAGGGCCGCGACCTCTTTCAAGACTTTGCCCGCGTGCACCCCGCGCGTGACCGCGCCGGCGGTGGCCGCCATCACCCAGGCCACGCGGCCGCGCGAGTCCGCCGAGGCCAGCACCGCGACACCGTCGCGCATGGACCCCTTGAGCGCGTCCGCCAGCGCGGAGAGCAGCTCCCGGTCCGCGCCGCCGCCAATCGCGGCACCGATAAACGTCAGTCCATCAATTTGCTTGGCCTGCTCAAGCAAGCCCTTGGCCTGCGACGACGCCGTGGAGAGCTTGGCTTCCTTCACCGCCCGCTCGGAGGCTTTGATCTGCTGCAGCAGCTCATCCAGCCCGGCCGCCACCTCGTGCGCCGGGCGGTTCAATTGGGCGGCGGCGTGGCGCAGCCACTGCGATTCCTGCTGCTGGCGCAGGAAGGCCGCCTCGCCCACCATGGCCTCAATGCGGCGCGTGCCGGCCGCCACCGAGCCTTCGGAGACGATCTTGAACGTCCCCACGAAGCCGGTGTGCAGCAAGTGGGTGCCCCCGCACAGCTCCTGCGAATAATCGCCGATGGAGACGACGCGCACCTCTTGGCCGTATTTCTCGCCGAAGAGCGCGACGGCTCCGCGCTGCCGGGCCTCGGCCAGCTTCATCACCTGCGTTTGCACCGCATCCGCCAAGCGGATGCGCTCGTTGACGAGCTGCTCCACCTGCAATTGCTGCTCCTCCTGCAGCCCGCCCAGCGCGGAAAAATCAAAGCGCAGCCGCTCCGCCTCGACCAGCGAGCCGGCCTGCACCGCTTCCGGCCCCAGCACGCGCCGAAGCGCCCAGTGCAGCAAGTGGGTCGCCGTGTGGCTGCGCGCCACCTTCAGCCGGTGCGCCGGGTCCACCTTGGCCTTCACCGGCTCGTTGACGCGGCACACACCCGCCGTGATCTTGACGTGGTGCACGAGCAGCGCATCCGCCCAGGTGACGGTGACGACCTCGGCGGATCCCTTGAGCAGCTCCAAGACGCCGCGATCGCCGATCTGCCCGCCGGACTCGCCGTAAAACGGCGAGCGGTCCAACACCAGCCCGACCTCGTCGCCGGCGCGGGCCTCTTGCACCCAGCCGTCCTGCTTCCAGATGCCCTGGATCCGTCCGACCGCTTCCAGCGATTGATAGCCCACGAATTCGCTGCCGGCGTGGCCTTCGAGCTTCAGCGTCGTCGGCGTGAAAATATCGCCGCCGAACTGCGAGGCTTTCCTGGAGCGTTCCTGCTGCGCCTTGAGCGCGTTCGCAAATCCGTCGCGCTCCACGGTAAACCCGCGCTCCTGGGCGATGTCCTCGGTCAGTTCCAATGGAAACCCGTAGGTGTCATAGAGCTTGAACGCTTCCTCGCCCGGGATCACGCGCGTTTTGCCCGCCGCGAGGGTCTCCAGCAGCGCGTCCAACCGGCTCGTGCCGCTCTCCAGCGTTTCGACGAATTGGGCTTCTTCCTGGTCTACGGCCTGAATGATCACCGGGCGCTTCTCGGCCAGCTCCTGGCGGTACGGCGAGCCGGCCATCGAGGCCAGCACCGCATCCACCAGGCGCCCCACAAACACATTCGAGGGCCCGGCATCCACACCCAGCGCCACGCGCCCGAGCCGCGAGGCGCGGCGGATCAGCATCCGCAGCACGTACCCGCGCGACTCGTTGGAGGGCCGCACGCCGTCGGCAATCAAAAAGACGATCGCCCGCAGATGATCCGCAATGGCCCGCTCGGCAAACGCAGCCTGCTCTGACGTGGCCTTCGCGCAGCGCGGCAATTGCCGGACGCTGTTCACGATGCCGGCGAACAGGTCCGTCTCGTAATCCGTCTCGACCTGCTGCAGCACCCGCGCGAGGCGCTCCAGGCCCATGCCGGTGTCAATGTTCGGCTTGGGCAGCGGCTTCAACGCGCCGTCGGGCTGCCGATCATATTGCGTGAAGACCAGGTTCCAGACTTCCAGCGATCTGGGGCCGGCCACCTGCCCGTCCGCATCGTAGTAGATTTCCGAGCAGGGGCCGCAGGGCCCGTTGGGCCCTTGGGAGGGCGCGTTAGCCGGCCAGAAGTTGTCGGCCTGGCCGAAGCGCTTGATCCGCTCCTCCGGCACGCCCAGCTCCCGCCACAGCGTATGCGCCTCATTGTCGTCCTGGTAGATGCTGACCCACAGCTTCGACGCCGGCAGGCTCAAGCACAGCTCTGGAGTGTCGCTGCGCGTGTTCCCCGCGAAGTCCTTGGTGCTGGTCAGAAACTCCCAGGCCCAGCCGATGGCTTCGCGCTTGAAATAATCGCCGAAGGAGAAGTTGCCCAGCATCTCGAAGAACGAGTGGTGGCTGGGGCTCTTGCCCACCTTGTCCAGATCGCCAGTGCGCAAGCATTTCTGGCACGAGGCCGCCCGCGTCAAATCCGTCCGCTTCCCCAAAAAGTAATCCTTGAACTGGTTCATCCCGGCGGAGGTGAACAGCACCGTCGGATCGCCGCTGGGGATCAGCGAGTCGCTGGGCTGCACGGCATGGCCGTGCCGCTCAAAGAATTTCAAGAACCGGCTTCGCAAGTCGTGGCTGTTCATTCGTGACGGGTGATGGTCTGCTCAATGATCTCCGGTGAAAATCCTCGACGGGCCAGCCGCCGGGCCAGCCGCGCGGCCTCGCCCGGTGCTACGGCGCGGGCCGTCCGCGCGCGGCTGCGCGCCGCGGCCCGGGCGCGCGAGAGCTCCTGTCCTTCAGAGGCCAACGGCGCCAACGCCGCCTCTACGGCGGCCGGCGCCAGCTCACGCGCGGCCAGGCGCGCTCGGATGAGCGCCACCCCGTAGCCCTGCTCGGCCAAGCGGCCGGCGATCAGCTTCGCGCACGCGCGGTCATCCACCCAGCCGCGCTGCCGGCACTCGACCAGCACCGCTTCGATGACCGCTGGGGGCACCTCGCGAGCGCGCAGGTAGGTCTGAACTTGCGCGACGGAGCGGACGCCGAACCGCAGATAACGACGCGCCAGCGCGGAGGCTCGGGCCTGCACATCCGTGCTCCCCCCACTGGCGCGCCTCATGATCATCAGCGACTGACGCGCAGGGCGTCAGGCTGCACAATCACGGTACGGAATGCGCCGCCGGCTCACGGCTCGGCTTTCACCACCACATACCCGCGGGTGGTCCGCACCAGGGCGTTGCCCTGGACTTTCTCGATCGCGTGCCGGTACTCCTGCACTGAATTGACCTGCATCCGGTTGATCTCGTTGATCACGTCGCCAGGCTGCAGATTGGCTTCGGCCGCCGGGCTGGCGGGGTCCACCTCGGTGATCACGACCCCGGAGAGATCCTGCGGCAGCTCAAACTGCTCGCGCAACTGCGGGGTCAGCTCCATGACTTTCAGCCCGCGCCAGGCCTCGCTGGTGCCGACCGCGGCATCCGTGTCCGTGGGGCGCTCCCCGATCTCCACATTCACCGACATCCGCTTGCCCTCGCGCAACACCTCGACCGGGACGCGCCGCCCCACCTTGGTGTGGCCGACCACGTCCACCAGCTCGCGGGAGCTGCGGATCGGCTTCCCCTCAAAACTCTTGAGGATGTCGCCGTCTTTCAGCCCTGCTTGGTGGGCCGGCCCCTCAGGCAGCACCTGGTAAATCAGCACGCCCTCGCGGTCCGTCAGGCCGTAGTACTCCGCCACGTCCTGGGTGATGTCCTGGATCTGGATGCCCAGCCAGCCGTACAGGATTTTACGGCCCTCAATTAGCGAGTCCAGAATGGCTTTGGCCCGGTTGATCGGCACCGCGAACCCCACCCCTTCGGAGCCGCGCGAGCTGGTGAGGATGGCCACGTTGATGCCGATGACGTCTCCTTGCATGTTCAGGAGCGGCCCCCCGCTGTTGCCGGGGTTGATGGCCGCGTCGGTTTGAATCAAATCCGAGTAATCGCGGTCCGACTGCATGGGCCGCGGCAGGCGGCGGTGCAAGGCGCTGACCACGCCGACGGTCAGCGTCGGCTCCGGCCCCAGCACCTGCTGCGACGCCCCGCCATAGCCCATCAAGCCGAACGGGTTGCCCAGCGCGATCGCCCACTGGCCCGGCTTGACGTGATCCGAATCACCCAGGCGCGGGATGGCCGGCAGGTCCTTGGCATCAATCTTGATGACGGCGAGATCCGAGCGCAGGTCCTTGCCCTTCACCTCGCCGGAAAACTCCCGCCCGTCGGCCAGGGTGACGGTGATCTTGTCCGCGTCGGCGACGACATGCTCGTTCGTCAGGATAAACCCGCGGCCGTCAATCAGCACCCCGGACCCCAGCCCGAACCGCTTGAACTCCCGCTGCGGCTGTTGCGGCGAGTTGTCGCCGTAGAAGTCGCGGAAGAAATCCTCAAACGGCCCTTCGCCGAAAAACGGATGCACCCGGAAATACCGCTGCACCTGCTCGATCTGTTCGGTGGAAATGCTCACGACCGCCGGGCCGACCTCTTCGCCGATGCGCACGAACGACTGCTCCAGCGATTCCGCCACACTGCTGTTCTGCGCCGCCTGCGCGCTGGACGCGCTCGAGACCGCCCGCCCCATCGCGCTGCTGCCGGACCAGAGCTCGCCCCGTGTCGCAAACACCCCGGCCCCGATTACGCCAAGGGCCGCCGCCAGCGTTGCCGCTCCCCGCCATCGCTTCATGCTTCCGCCTCCACCGGGGTTGCGGCGTCGGATTTGTCTTTTTCTTTTGCTTTCGCTTGCGACTTCTCCTGTTGCCGAATCCGGTTCTCCAGGTCCTGCATGAGCTTGGGGTTTTCTCTTAAAAACATCCGGGCGCTTTCGCGGCCCTGGCCCAGCTTGGTATCGCCGGCGGAGAGCCAACTGCCCTGCCGCTGGATGACGCCCACGCTCTCGCCGACGTCCAGCAAGCTGCCGGCCTTGGAGATGCCCTCGTCGAACAGGATGTCGAACTCGGCTTGGCGAAACGGCGGGGCCACCTTGTTCTTGACCACCTTCGCCCGCACGCGGTTGCCCACGGCGCGGTCGCCGACTTTGATCGAATCGATCCGCCGCAGGTCAATGCGCACCGAGGAGTAGAATTTCAGCGCGCGGCCGCCGGGGGTGACTTCCGGGTTGCCGAACATGACACCGATCTTCTCGCGCAACTGGTTGATGAACACACAGCAGGTCTTGGACCGGGAAATCACCGCGGTCAGCTTGCGCAGCGCCTGGCTCATGAGCCGCGCCTGCAGCCCCATGAACTGGTCGCCCATCTCGCCTTCGATCTCGGCGCGCGGCACGAGGGCGGCCACCGAGTCTACCACCACGAGGTCCACCGCGTTGGAGCGCACCAAGGTCTCGGCGATCTCCAGCGCCTGCTCGCCGGTGTCCGGCTGGGAGACGAGAAGGTCGTCCAAGTTCACGCCGATCGTCCGGGCATACCCGGGGTCGAGAGCGTGCTCCGCGTCAATGAAGGCCGCGGTGCCGCCGGCGCGCTGCGCTTGCACGATGACGCTCAGCGACAGGGTGGTTTTCCCGGAGGATTCCGGCCCGAAGATCTCGACCACGCGCCCGCGCGGCAGGCCGCCGATGCCCAGCGCCAAATCCAGCGCGAGGGAGCCGGTGGGGATCGCCGGGATGTCCACGACGGAATTCTGTCCCAGGCGCATGATGGACCCTTTACCGAACTGCTTTTCAATCTGGCTGAGGGTAGATTCCAAGACTTTGTGACGTTCCACCCGCTCGCGATCGTGCGTGGTTGTTTTTTCTCGCTCCGCCATTGGTAACCCTTTCTGCTGCTAGGTGCTTTTCGAGGCGCTTCCCGCCGCGCGGATGCCTGAGCGCGCGCCCACAGGTGAGGCAAATCTGTTGAATTATTATACGAGAAGCCCGCCGTCCCTGTCAAAGCGCCTGCTCTTCCTCTCTCCCCCTCCCAACCAAGTGACTTCGGTTGGCGGGTGACGCGGAGCGGGGGCCCCCGCCGCCCCCGGCGGGGTCGCGCAGCGGCAGGACCCGCCAACCGAAATCACGACCCAAATGCTATAATGGCGGTCATGCAGGCGGAAATCATTGCCATCGGATCGGAGCTGCTCAGCGGGCGCGTCATCAATACCAACGCCGCCTACCTCTCGCGCCAACTGCAGGCGCTGGGCATCGCCGCCCGGCGCCATCTTGCCGTGCCGGACGAGCCGGCGGCCATCGTCGAGGCCATCACCGCGGCCCTGCACCGCAGCGATCTCATCCTCATCACCGGCGGCCTCGGGCCCACCGACGATGACATCACCGTTCAGGCCCTGGCGCGCGCGTTAGGACAACCGCTCGTGCGCTCCTCCCAAGCCGCCCGGCACGTGCAGCGGCTCTATCGCCGGCATGGCGCCCACCTCAGCCGCCTGGCCGCGCGCCAGGCTTTCGTGCCTCGCGGGGCGCGCCCGCTGCCGAATCCCCTGGGCACCGCGCCTGGCGTGTGGTGGGAGCGGGGTGCGACCCGGCTGATTGCTCTGCCCGGCGTGCCCCAGGAAATGCGGGCGATCCTGCAGGCGTCGGTGCTGCCGAGGCTGCGACGCCTGCGCCCAGCCGGTGCGCTCGCCACCCGGACCATCCGGACGATCGGCGTGCTGGAGCTCCAATTACAGCGGCTGCTGCGCCGGTTCCATCTTCCGCCCGGCGTCTCGGTGGGATTCTATCCGAACCTGCTGATGGTGGATGTCCAACTCACCGCCACCAGCACCTCGGCGCGGCGCGCAGCGATGCTCCTCGACGGCATCGAGCGCCGGCTCCATCGCGCGCTGGGACGCGCCATCTATGCCGTCGGCGAACCATCGCTTGAGGCCGTTGCGGGAGAGAGCTTGGTGCGGCATCGCGCGACGGTCGCGATCGCGGAGTCGTGCACCGGGGGCTTGGTATCCACCGTGCTGACAGAGGTGCCCGGCAGCTCTCGGTATGTCACGCTCTCCGTCGTCGCCTATCACAACCAGGCAAAAATACACGTACTGGGCGTAGCGCCGGCACTCCTGGCGCGCCATGGCGCGGTCAGCGCGCCGGTCGCACGGGCCATGGCCGAGGGGGCGCGCCGATTGAGCGGCAGCACGTTCGGCGTGAGCGTCACCGGCATCGCCGGCCCCGGCGGCGGCACCGCGGACAAACCGGTGGGGCTGGTCTATCTGGCGTGGGCCGGACCGCAGGGCACGCAGGTGGCGCGAAAGTTTTTTTACGGAGATCGAGCGGGGATTCGACGGCAGGCAGCGCAACTCGCGCTGAACGGCCTGCGGCTCGCGGCGAACGCGCTTACGCCGTCGTCGCGCCGGTGAACCCCGCCCCAAGGGGCGGGGTGAACGGCAGTTGGGCCAGCGGCGTATAGCTGGACCCGGCGGAGCTGAGCACGCTGCGCATCAACGTTAATTGGGGCACGTCGCACGCGGCCGGCGGCGTCCACGCCAACTCGGCCAACTGACGCGATAACGCGTCACGATGGCGCGGCGAGCGCACGCGGCCCAGCGTGACATGCGCCGTAAACCGCTCCTCGCGCGCGCTATATCCGAGCGCGGCCAATTCCTGCTCCACCGCCGCAGCCAAGCGCGGCAATTGCCGGGTCTCATCCTCCACACCCACCCACACCACGCGCGGTGCATGCGCATTGGGAAAACTTCCCAGCTCTGACAACCGCAGCCGCAAGGGTGCTATGCCGCGCGCCAGCGTCTCCAGCACCTGCGTAATCTCGGCGCGCTGCGCGTCCGTGATCTCGCCAAGGAAGCGCAACGTCAGATGGAGGTTGGAAACCGCCACCCACGACACATCCGCCTGGGACGCCGCGAGGCGGCATTGCACCTCGCCGAGCGCGCGGCGCGTTTCTTCAGGCAGCTCAAGGGCGACGAACGCGCGCAGGACGCTCTCCTACCGCCAGGACACGGCGGCCCAGAGGATTAGCCCAGTGTAGACGGCGGCCCCCAGGTCATCGAACACCACGCCCCATCCGCCCGGCAGCCGGGCCAAGCGGCGCAATGGCGGGGGCTTGACGATATCGAACGCGCGGAAGAGGAGGAAGGCGGCCGCGGCAATCCCCCAGCCGCTGCGGATGCTGAGGGGATAGCACACGCCAATACCCCACATCGCCACCACTTCGTCAAGAACGATGGCGGAGGGATCCAGCCGTCCAAATGCCCGTTCCGCGCGCGTGGCGATCGGGATGCTGGCCGCGCACGCCGCCAGCCATACGCCCAGGGCCCAGGGCGCCGGCCAATCCCGCGTGACCCAGGCCAACGCGACACCGAGCACGCTGCCCACGGTCCCGGGCGCGATGGGGCTGTAGCCCAGCCCGCCGGCCGTCGCCGCGAGCTTAACGAGTGATGGCATTCCGCAACAGCGCGCGATTCCGCCAAAAAAAGCTGCCGCCCGAAAACATGGTCAGAGCCACCGTGACCCACATGCAGCCGTCAATGAGCGCGGTAAAGAACCGGGCCCGCGCCGCGCTGGCGGGCGCCATCTCCTCCACCATCACCACGACCAAGATGACGAAGAGGGTCCCCATCTGGGAGACGGTTTTATGTTTGCCCTCGCGGGCGGCCGGGATGATGATGTGGCGATTGGCGGCGTAGAGGCGCACGCCGGTGATGAGGAATTCCCGCAGGACGATCACGAGCACCATCCAGGCGCGGATCACTTCCAACTGCACGAACGCGAGCAGCAACCCCAGCACCAGCACTTTATCGGCGATGGGATCCAAGAGGATGCCCAGCGGGGTCACCTGCCCCCACCGGCGCGCCAGCGCGCCGTCCAGCCAATCGGTCAGCGCGGCCACCAGGAACAATCCCAGGCACCAGGCTTTGGCCGCCACGCCCGGCGCAAACACCAGGCCCATGATGACGAGCGTCAAAACCACTCGAAGGACGGTCAAGCTGTTGGGCAGGAGGCGCTGGAGCGTCGTCACAGGACGGCCTCGCCGGCCAGGTCGTACTCGTAGGCGTCCGTCATGCGCACCGGCACGATCCGTCCCGGCGCGAGCGGGACCTGCGGGCTGCGCACGTAGACGGAGCCGTCCACCTCCGGCGCGTCCGCCGCCGTGCGGCCGTGGAAGAGGGCGGCGTCGGAGGGATCGGCTTCATCAATGAGCACATCGAGCGTCTGCCCCACCCGGGCGCGCGTCAGCTCGTGCGAGATCTCCTGCTGCACTTGCATGAGCTGCTCATACCGGGCTTGGCGGACGGCCTCGGGCACCTGGTTGGGCGCGCGGAACGCCGCCGTGCCCTCCTCCGGCGAATACCGGAAGGTGCCCAGCCGCTCGAAGCGCGCCTCGGTGACAAAGGCCAGCAGGTTGGCGAACGCCGCATCGGTTTCGCCGGGAAACCCGACGATCACCGACGTCCGCAGGGCGATTGTCGGCACCGCGCGGCGCAACTCGCCGATGGTCCGCCGCAGCTCCGATTGCGTGATGCCGCGGTTCATGAGCCGCAGCACGTCGTCATCGGCATGCTCGATGGCCATGTCCAGGTATTTACACATCGTCGGCAGATCGCGGATCGCCTCGACGAGCTGCGGGCTGATCCCGCGGGGATGGCAATAGAGCAGCCGCATCCACCGCAGCCTCGGCACGCGGTCCAGGGCGCGCAGCAAGTCCGCGATGCGGGGCGCGCCGTAGCGGTCGACGCCATAGTCGGAGGTGTCCTGCCCGACGATCACCAGCTCTGTGGCGCCGCGGGTCTCCACCAGCATCGTGGCCTCCTCCACCAGCTCGTCAATGGACCGGCTGGCGAGCGGGCCTTTGATCTTGGGGATGATGCAGAAGGCGCAGCCTTTCAAGCAGCCCTCGGAAATCTTGAGGTAGGCGTAGTGCGACGGCGTCAAGGCGACCCGCGCGGCCTGGCCCTGCGGCAGCGTCACCGGGCGCGGGCGGACCACGGACAGCGGGCTGCCCGCGATGGCGCGCTGGACGACCACGTCAATGTCGCCGAAGCCGTCCACGCCGACGAAGCCGTCCACTTCCGGCAGCTCCTTGATGAGATCGCCTTTGAAGCGCTGCACCAGGCAGCCGGCCACGATGACGGCCTTGAGCTTGCCCTGGGCTTTCAGTTCAGTGGTCTGCAGGATGGTGTCAATGGACTCTTGGATGGAATCCTGGATGAAGCTGCAGGTATTGATGACGGCGACGTCGGCCTGGTCCGTGCTATCCACCACGCGATAGCCGGCCTGCACCAGCTTGCCCAGATACAGCTCGGAATCCACCAGGGTGCGGGCACACCCCAGGCTGACCAGGCAGACGGTGGGCTGGCGGCGGACAGGGGCGACAGTGCGGGCGAGGGCCATGCGTCCTCTGGGTCCCGCGCTCAACGAGACGAGCTGGAGCGTTTGGATTGCGCGCTGCGCTTCGGGGACGACGCGGGTGCGGGAGTCGGCGCGCGGCTGGCCAGCGGCTGGACGCGCTGATGCGTGATCACCAAGCGGCCGTCGTGGGCCATGGCCATGGGGCTGATCGAATGGCCGTTGATGAGGACGTCCGTATGCGAGGGCGAGCCGAGGACCAGCTCGAAGCGCCGGTTGGCTTTCCACAGCTCCTGCGTGCCGGGGGTGAGCTGCCGCTGGGCGACGAGCTTGCCGTCGGCTTTCACGAGAATCCAGGTCCGCCGCTTGGCCACCACCGTCAGCTCCAGCGGCACATGTGGCTCCAACTGCAGCAGCATCTCCGCCGGCGCCGACACCCCGGGCTGGCGGCGCACCGAGAGGCTGGCGGCTTCATGCGGCCAGCGCAGCGTCAGCCACTTCCAGGGGTTCACCACCACGACGGCGGCGATCACCGCCGCACTTACGGCCAGCGTGCCCAGCCGTCGCCAGGCGGCGTACGACCAGGCTAACGATGCGGAGGTTGTGCCGAGCGACTCCCCCGTGAACACCGGGGCAGCTGATGGCTCCGGGGCCGCGGCGGGCGGCGGCGGAAGCAGCCGGGCCACCAGCGGCGCCGGATCCAACCGCAGGGCCTTGGCGTATTTCATGAGAAACGCTTTGACATACACCGGGCTCATCGTGCGGTGCAGCTCATCCGCCTCAAGCGCCTCAAGCACCCAGGGCTGAATCCGGCTGGCGTGGGCGAGCTCCTTGACATCCAACCGCAATTCCTCGCGAGCCTGCTTGAGTTCCTGTCCGACGCTCATGGTGTCCTTGGCTCCCTGGCTAGTCTGAGGCGGCCTGGTGGCTGCGCGCTTCTCCGGCGAGCACTTCACGCGGACGGCTGCCCTGCGGCGGGCCGACGATCCCTTCTTGCTCCATCAAATCCAGCATCCGGGCCGCGCGGCCATACCCGAGCCGCAATCGGCGCTGCAGCAGCGAGGTGGAGGCCTGGCCGCTGTCCAAGACCAACTTCTTGGCCATGTCGTAGAGCTCGTCTTTTTCGCCCAGCGGCGTTTCGACCGCCTTGTCCTGCTGGGTGAGGAACCCTTCATCATACACCGGCGCGCGCTGCGCCTTCAGATGGGCCACCACCCGCTCGATCTCCTCATCCGTCACGTAGCATCCCTGCACGCGGACCGGCTTCGCGGCCCCGGGCTTCAGGAAGAGCAAATCGCCCCGCCCGAGCAGCTTGTCGGCCCCGTTCATGTCGAGAATCGTGCGTGAATCCACCTTCGAGGCCACCTGAAACGCGATGCGCGCCGGGAAGTTCGCCTTGATGACGCCGGTGATCACGTCCACCGACGGCCGCTGCGTGGCCAGGATGATGTGCAACCCCACGGCCCGGGAGAGCTGCGCGAGCCGCGTGATGGACTCCTCGACGTGCTGAGACGAGACCATCATCAAGTCCGCCAGCTCATCAATCACGATGACGATATACGGCATCCGCTCCAGCGGCGCCTCGCCTTCGGCGGCGGGCGCGGAGCCGTTCTTGCTGCGCAGCACCTTCTCATTATAGCCGTCAATGTTGCGCACGCCTACTTTCGCCAGCACCTGGTAGCGCCGCTCCATTTCCTGCACGGCCCAGGACAACGCCGCCCCGGCCCGTTTGGCGTCGGTCACGACGGGGGCCACCAGATGGGGGATATCATTGAACAAGACCAGCTCGACCATCTTCGGGTCGATCATCAGGAACTTCACTTCATCCGGGGTGGCATGGCACATGATCCCCGTCAGAAAGCTGTTCAGGCAGACGGTCTTGCCGGAGCCGGTGGCACCCGCGACCAGGAGGTGGGGACATTCCCGCAGGTCCGCCACGATTGATTGGCCGGAGACGTCCTTGCCCACACCCAGCGCCAGCGGTGAGTTCAGTTGGGTGAACACCCGGGAGGCGATGATTTCTTTCAGATACACGATCGTGGAGACGGAGTTGGGCACATCAATGCCGACGCGGCCCTTGCCGGGGATGGGTGCCACGATATGGCAGCTGACGGCCTTCAGCACCAGGGCGAGATCGTCGCTGAGCGAGACGATCCGGGTCAGCTTGACGCCGGGGGCCGGAGCCAGCTCATACCGCGTGACCGCCGGGCCGCGGTCAATGTTCACGCAGCTGGCCTCCACCCCGAACTCGCGCAGCGTCTCCTCCAGAATGCGCGCATTCACCTGGAGGTCTTCGCCGATCTGCCGTTCGCTGACCGGCGGCGGCGTGGTCAACAAATCCATCGGCGGCAATTGGAACCCGCCCGCGGCCTGGCGGGACCGAAGCGAGGCGGTGAGGATTTTCGGTTTAGTCGCAACGGCGCTGACTTTGGCGCGGGGACCGGCGGATTCTTCAGACGCGCCCTCGCGGCCGTTCGCCGCCGGCAGCGCGGACACGGCGGCGCGCACCAGCGCCGACGCGGAGGCTGAGGCCTCCCGCAGCGCCTCCGCCGCCTTCCCGGGGGCCGCCGCGGAACGAACCCGCTTCGCGGCTGAGGCCGCTTCGGGCACGCGGGACCAGAGCCAGGCCTTCACCGTCGAGAACCACCGGCGAGGCAGCCCCGGCTCATCCGACACCAAGACCCACGACAACAACAGCACGCAGCCGGCCAGCAACGCGGTGCCCAGCGATCCCAGATAGTAGCGTCCGGTGCGGGTGAGCGCGTAGCCGATCACGCCGCCCGCCTCCGTTTGCACGATGGCATCCGCGCTCGTCAACGCGGCCAACGCGGCCAACGCGGTGAGGAAGCACAGGCCCGACACGGTCCGCGGCAGCCAGCGCACCAGCGGCGTGCGGCCGCGCCAGTACCACATCGCCCAGAGGACGCACACCGCCGGCACGGCAAACGCCGCCCAGCCGAACCCGCCGCGGCCGGCCAGCGCAAGCCAGGCGCCGACCACGCCGCCGATATTGCGCAGGGGGACGTTGGGAGTGGAACTGAGGACGGCTAAATCGTCGGGGTGATAGGAGGCGAAGGCGAAGAAGCTGAAGCAGCCGGCCGCGCCGAGGAGGAGGCTTCGGAGCCGAGCCGACCAGAGAGGAGAAAGCAACGGACGCGCGCGTTCACCAGCCATGGCGGAACGCGCCACGACTCTTACCCTTCCAGCGCCCGTTTTCTGGACAAGTTGATCCGCCCTTGCTCATCAATTTCGATGACTTTCACGCGGAATTCGTCGCCCACCTTCACGACGTCGTCCACTTTCTCGACGCGCTTGTCCGCCAATTCGGAAATGTGGACAAGGCCTTCTTTGCCCGGGAGGTATTCGCAGAACGCGCCGAAGCTGGTCACCCGCTTGACCTTGGCGTTGTAGAGCTTGCCCACCTCGGCGTCTTCCGTCAGGCTGCGGATGATCTCGATCGCCCGCTCGGAGGCTTTCGAATCGGCGGAGGCGATCGCGATCGTGCCGTCGTCTTCGATGTCAATTTTGGCCCCGGTTTCCTCGACGATCTTGCGGATCACGCGCCCGCCCGGCCCGATCACGTCGCGGATCCGCTCCGGATTCACCTTGATGGTCGTGATGCGCGGCGCGTAGGGGGACGTGGACAGCCGCGGCTTGTCGAGCGTTTTAGCCATGAGGTCCAGCACCAGCAAGCGCGCGGGATGGGCCTGGGCCAGGATGTCGGCCACCAGCTTGGTGGTCAACCCTTGCGACAGCTTCACGTCCACCTGCAGGGCCGTCACCCCGAGGCGGGTCCCGGCGACCTTGAAGTCCATGTCGCCCAGGTGGTCTTCCAGCCCGGAGATATCGGTGAGGATCGCGGTGCCCTCAGCTTCCTTGATCAACCCCATCGCAACCCCGCTGACCATCGCCTTGATCGGCACGCCGGCGTCCATCAACGCCAAGGTCCCGGCGCAGACGGTGGCCATGCTGGACGACCCATTGGATTCCAGAATGTCGGAGACCAGGCGGATGGTGTACGGAAACTCGTCCTTGCTCGGCACCATCGGAGCCAACGCGCGCTCCGCCAGCGCCCCGTGGCCGATCTCGCGCCGACCCGGGCTGCCCACCCGCCGCACCTCGCCAACGCTGAAGGGCGGAAAGTTGTAGTGCAGCATGAAGCGCTTGTAGCTCTCGCCTTCCAGGGCTTCGACGTGCTGCTCGTCATCGCTGGTGCCGAGCGTCGTCACGGTCAAGCTTTGCGTTTCGCCGCGCGTGAACAAGCTCGAGCCGTGGGTCCGCGGCAACACGCCGACTTCGCAGGTGATGTCGCGGAATTGGGTGTAGGGCCGTCCATCCATGCGCTTCTTGGTGCTCAGAATGGCATGGCGCACGTGCTCGCGCTCCACGTCATGTAGCGCCAGGAGCACCATGGCGGGATCCACGCCGCTGCCCTCCGGGGCGAGCTCTTGCTTCAAGGACGCCAGCAGCGCGTCGTACGCGCTTTGATAATCTTCTTTGCGGGCGGTGCCCTGCATGTTTTCCAAGGCCGCGCCGGCACGCTTGCGGACCGCCGCGATCAGCTCCGCAGACGCCTGCCGGATCGTCACGTTGGGTTCTTTCGGCTTGCCGGCGGCTTTCACCAGCTGATCCTGCGCATCCAGCAGCTTGAGCACCTGCTCATAGCCGAACACCACCGCTTCGTTGACTTGCTGTTCCGGCACTTCTTTCATGCCGGCTTCAATGGAGAGAATGCCTTCGCGGGTCCCTTCGACGACCAGATCCACCGAGCTGTTCGCCAGCTGCTGGTACGTCGGGT
The DNA here is from genome assembly GCA_016190215.1 of Candidatus Omnitrophota bacterium. Taxonomy (GTDB): domain Bacteria; phylum Omnitrophota; class Gorgyraeia; order Aquiviventales; family Aquiviventaceae; genus JACPRA01. Next base: position 45,846 of record JACPRA010000027.1, on the reverse strand, counting down.
TGGCCACCCACTGGCCGTTGACCAGCCCCACACGGACCGCTGCCAGCGCATGCGGGAATGCGATCGGCGACAAGCGCAGCGCGGTCGCGGCGCCGAAGACGGCCAGCACATCCGGATCATACTGGCCATCCGAGGAAAGCACCATGACCATGATGAGCACTTCGTGCTGGAACCCCTTGGGAAACAGCGGACGAATGGGCCGATCAATGAGGCGGGCGCTCAGGATCTCTTTTTCGGTGGGGCGGCCTTCGCGCTTGAAAAATCCGCCGGGGATGCGGCCGGCCGCGGAGCTTTTTTCCCGGTAGTCCACCGTCAGCGGGACGATATCCATGGCCTTGTCTGACGGGGTGCGGCTGAAGACAACGGTTGCCAGCAGCACGGTTTCGCCCTGCTGCACGATGACGGCGCCGTCCGCCTGCCTGGCGACCTTGCCGGTCTCCAGCGAGAGTGTAGACGCTCCTAAGGATGTTTCAACGCGATGGGCCATGGACGGATTACTTGCGGAGTTTCAGCGCGTCAAGCAGGCTGCGGTAGCGGGATTCGTCGTGGCGCTTGAGGTATTCCAAGAGGCGCCGGCGCCGGCTGACCATCTTCAGCAACCCCTGACGGGAATGCTGATCTTTCTTATGGGATTTAAAATGCTGCGCCAAGCTGTTGATGCGCTGGGTCAGGAGCGCAATCTGCACGGGGGACGATCCGGTGTCGGTCTGATGGCGCTGAAACGATTTGATCTGATCTTGTTTCGGTATGAGAGTTTGGGTCATGGTGTCGGTAGTATACGTCCTCCCCTTCTGAGCGTCAATGAAAGAATGAGAGCCGCCGCGCGAGCCGCATGTAAGCCGAGTTTTGTTTCCGCCAACGTACTGTGGCGGACGATGGTCATCCATCTGGGCCCGGCCTTGCGACCGGGCTCGTGCGGCCGACCTTCCTGACCGGCGGCGGGCTACCGCTGGTTATCCACCACGCTGGGCGGACAACCGTCAGGTCATTTGGCCTTGCTCCGCGTAGAGATTGCCGCGTTTCACCCCCTCAGCAAGGCATCACCTTGCCGAAGGACTCGTCTCTGTGGCTCTTATCCGCCCCCCCGCCAACGAACTGTGGCGGGAGAGGCCCCGAGGTTATCGGGGTACGCTGCCCTGCGGAGCTCGGACTTTCCTCCCTCCGCCACGCACGGCGGCGGAGAGCGACCATCCAGCGTCCCGCGTGACGGCTCTCAAAGATCCGGCGTGCCGGTCTGGTGATCGGCGGCCCGTCCGGCCAGCCGATCCGCCTGGCGATTGCGCTCGCGCGGCACGTGATGAAAACTGATCTGCTCGAAGGCCGCGGCGGCATGGCGGACCTGCTCGTACAACACCCGCAGCGCGTCATTGCGGACGCGATAGGCGCCCTGCAACTGCTTGACGAGCAGCTCGCTGTCGCTGTTGACCCACAACCGGCGCACCCCCTGGGCCTGCGCTTCGCGCAAGGCATGCACGAGGGCCAGGTACTCCGCCACGTTGTTGGTCGTCCGGCCCAGCGGCTTGGACAGCTCCACCAACGGGTGGCCGTCGGCGTCCACGAACACGATCCCCGCCCCGGCGGGCCCGGGGTTCCCCCGGCTGGCCCCGTCAACGTAGACCGTGGCGGCTGCGGCGAGCTTTCGAGCGAACTTGCCGGCGGACGTCACGCCCCGTCCTGCAGGCAGAGGATGCGGCTGCAGCTCTGGCACATCACGAGCTTGGCGTTGAGCCGCACTTCATTCACGACCTGCGGCGGCTGGACCATGTGGCAGCCTCCGCAAGAGTCTTGGATCAGCGGCACCAGGGCCAGGCCGTCGCGATTGGCCAGCACCCGTTCATACGTTGAGAGCGCCGTCGGCAGGATCAACGGGAGCAATTCGCCGCGCTGCCGCTCATAGTCCGCCAGCTGCGCCTGCACGACCGCGAGCTCCTTGGCTACCACCGCCTCTTCGGCGCGGTAGGCGTCCTGCTGCTTCGCCACGGCCGCGAACTGGGCCTTGTGCTGTTTCATCGCCAAGTCAATCGCTTCTAATACCGCCAAAATGCCTTCTTCGGCCAGCGAAATGTCCGCTTTGGCCTGGGCGATCTCCTGCTGGATCGCCGCGTATTCCTTGTTCGTCTTGACCTGGAAGAGCTGCAACTGGAATTTTTTGACGTTGCCTTCGCGGGTGGAGAGCTCCAGTTCTTTTTCCTTCTGCTGCATCTGCAGGGCCTTGACCCGGGCGTCGAGCGCTTGGCCTTTGGCCTGCTCTTCCGTCACGCGCTGCTTGGCCTGCTCGAGCGCGAGCGGCTTCTGCCGCTGCTCGGCGCGCAGACGGAAGAGCTCCGTGTCAATGACCTGGAGCTTCCGCAAGGTCTCAATCTGGTCTGCCATCGTCTCCCATGAGAAAATACATCACCTAGGCGATAGAGGACTCGGCGCCTGCACTCCCCCGATTGCGATCGGGGTCGTTCCGGTCGCCGCCCGCCGCTCCCAAGGAAGGTCGGCGCTCCTATTCGTCGCGCCAACGTTCACCAAGTCGCGGCTCCCTTCGAGTCCCTCAACCTTATGCGTGAAAGAACGTGGGCGATAGAGGACTCGAACCTCTGACCTCATGCATGTGAGGCATGCGCTCTAACCGACTGAGCTAATCGCCCAAGCTTACCGTCCGTCCCTTGCCTCGAAACAACATGGGCCGGGGACGGATCGAACGTCCGACCAAGAGATTATGAGTCTCCTGCTCTACCACTGAGCTACCGGCCCGTGGATACGCCTGGCGGGAACACCACCGAAGATCACACCACGCCGCAGCGCGGCGCAACGGCCGACGCGCGCGGGGTTCAGAAAGTGTAGCCCTTTTCGCTCGAGAATGCCACTTCCAAAAAGTTGCGAAGCCGGCGGCTGCGCGTGGGGTGCCGCAGCTTCCGCAGCGCCTTGGCTTCGATCTGGCGCACGCGCTCGCGGGTGACGTTGAACATCTGGCCCACTTCCTCCAGCGTGCGCGGCGAGCCGTCATGCAGGCCGAAACGCAGCAGCAGCACCTGGCGCTCCCGCTCGGAGAGGCTGGTGAGCACGCCTTCAATCTGCTCTTTGAGCATGTTGTAGGCGGTGGCGTTGGCCGGCGACACCGCGCGCTTGTCCTCGATGAAATCGCCGAAGTGCGTATCCCCGTCTTCCCCGATGGGCGTCTGCAGGGAGATGGGCTCCTGCGCGATCTTCAAGATGCCGCGCACCTTGTCCACCGGGATCCCGGTGGCTTTGGCGATCTCCTCCGGGGCCGGCTCCCGCCCGGTTTCCTGGACGATCGCCAGCGAGACGCGGATAAGCTTGTTGATGGTCTCCGTCATGTGCACCGGGATGCGGATCGTGCGCGCCTGATCGGCGATGGCGCGCGTGATCGCCTGGCGGATCCACCAGGTCGCATACGTGGAGAACTTGTAGCCGCGGCGATACTCGAACTTCTCCACCGCCTTCATCAGCCCGATGTTGCCTTCCTGGATCAGGTCGAGGAAGGACAGCCCGCGGTTCGTGTACTTCTTGGCAATGCTCACGACCAGCCGCAGGTTCGCTTCCACCAGGGCCTTCTTGGCGCGCGTGTACTCGGTTTCGGCCTGGCGGATCTCGCGGCAGACAACGCGCATCGTCTCCGGCGGGCCGCCCAGCTGCCGCAGCTGCTCGCGGCGCTTGGCCAGCAAGTCGTGCCGCCGGGCGGCGCCGTTGCGGCTGGAGCGCTTCACCTGGACGAGCTGCCGGTCCGTCGTCTCGATGGCCCGCAGGAATTGCTCGGCGCGCTCGACGATCCAGCCGATGGCCAAGATCGTCAGGTGGAATTCCCCCGCCAGCTTGCGCACTCCCGTCAGCGACCGGGTGGCCCGCAGCCGCTTGCGCAGCTTGATGATCAGGGCCACCAGCTCTTCCCGCTTGAGGTTGGGATCGTCCTTCACGTAATCTTCAGGCGGCAGGCGGCCTTCGATGAGCGAATCCAGCAGCGTCATCAGCTCGCGCCGGGTAAAGGGCAGCTTCAAGACGCGGCCGCGGAAGGCCCACTCCGCCGCCTCGATCTTCTGGGCGAGAGCCAATTCTTGCTCGCGCGTCAGCAGCGGGATCTGCCCCATTTGGCGCAGATACATTTTGACCGGATCGTCCAGCTGCTTGATCTGGGGGGCCTCCGGCACCTCTTCAGCCTCGGCCTCCGCTTTCTCTTCCGCCGGGGCGGATGACGCCGAACCGTGCGCCGGGGCGTGATCCGCGGCCTGGCGAGCTTCTTTCCGGGCCGAGGCGGCCGAGGTCGGCTTGTCCACGATCTCGATGTTCTCCTTCGCCAGCAGGGTCAGCAGCTCGTCAATCTCTTCAGGCGAGGCCACGTCCTCGGGCAGGAGGCGGTTGAGCTCCTCGTACGTAATGCGCCCCTTGTCCCGTCCGATGGCCAAGATCCGCTGCAGACGCTCGCTGATCGGCTTGCGCTTCGTCGTGGTGTCCATTATGGTTTCCTCCCTGTCCCGGCGTACGATGGCTGCGCGACTCCCGCTTCCGTCGGAGATTTCATGACTAATTGATAGGCGCCCATTAAGCGCATCAGCTCGGCGTCGTTGCCCCGTTCCTGCGCCACGCGGATCTGCTGGCGCAACTGCTCTTGATGCCGCAGACCGGCGTCTCGTTCCAATCGTTTCAGCCCCTTGTTCCAGGCATCGTCCTTGGTCGGCTCGGCCTGGGCGAGGGCAATAAGTTGCGGGATCAGCGCGCCGGCTTCCTCATCCTGCAGCCGCGCCATGACTTGCCCGGCGCTCGGCTGCCGCTCGCCGGCGCCATGCACCTCGGCGATGACCGCCAGGATGCGCCGCAGCCGCTCGTCTTGCAGGTCCTGCAACGCCACGCGGCCTTGGAGCTGCGTCCACCGGGAGGGCTCGTCCAGCACCAGCGCCGTGACCAATCGCTCCGCGCTTTGCCCCGGCGTAGGTCGGGCGGCCGGCGCCGCCGGCGCGGCCGCTGCGCGCCCGACAGCCGGACGGGACTGCGCCTTGCCCAGCTCTTCCCGGACCGCGTGCTCATCCAGCTGCCACTGCTCCGCCAGCACGCGGACATATTCGGCGCGCAGCATCGCATTGGGCACCTTCGCCACCGTCGGTAAGATCATCTGCTCGGCGGCGCGGACTTTTTCATCCGCACTGCCCAGGCGGTAGCGCTTCCCCGCGCAGGCCATCAAAAACTCCACCACCCCGGCCGCATTGGCCAGAAGCTGTTCCATCGCCTCGCGCCCGTACGCGCGCACGAACTCATCCGGATCGACCCCGGGCGGCAACTGGGCCACCTGCACGTGAAACCCGGCTTCCACCAGCACGTCAATGCCGCGCAGCGAGGCCGTTTCCCCGGCGGTATCCGGGTCAAACGCCAGCACCGCCCGGTCCGCGTAGCGCGCCAGGAGCCGGGCTTGCTCCGGGGTCAGTGCCACTCCCAACGGCGACACGACGTGCTGCACGCCCTCCTGCCACAGTACCACGCAATCAAAATAGCCTTCCACGATGACGGCGCATTTCGCGCGCGCGATCGCGTCCTTGGCCTGGGCGATGCCAAAGAGGCCCTGCCCTTTGTGATAGAGCGGCGTCTCCGGCCCGTTCAAATACTTCGGCTCCTGGTCGGCCAACGAGCGCCCCCCGAAGCTCAGCACCCGCCCGCGCGCGTCTTGAATGGGAAACAACAAACGGTCGCGGAACCGGTCCCGAAACCCGCGCGGCCCCGACAGCGCCAGCCCCGCCGTCTCCAACTGGTCCGGCCCGATGCCCCGGCGCCGGGCCGCGTCAACGAGATGCTGCCATCCGCCCGGCGCGCAGCCCAGGCGATAGGCCTGGCGCGTCGCCGCGGCAACGCCGCGCGCATCCAGATACGCCCGTGCGGCGCGGCCCATGGCCGGATGCGCCAGCATCCGCTCATAGTACTGGGTCGCCTTCTCCATCAGGTCCGCGAGCGCGCTCATCCGCTCGCTGCGCCCGGCATCGCCGCCGGACGGCAGGGTGACACCCACCTGCTCCGCCAGCCGCTGCGCCGCTTCCGGAAACGTCAAGCGCTCCTGCTGCATCAGGAAGCTGAAGATGTTGCCGCCAACCCCGCAGCCAAAGCAGTGGTAGATCTGCTTGTCCGTATTCACGTGGAACGACGGGGTGCGTTCCTGATGAAACGGACAGCGCCCCTTAAAATTCCGCCCCGCGCGCTTGAGCGGCACGTATTGGCCGATCAGCTCGGCGATATCGGCCCGGGACTGAATGTCATCCAATAGCTGCTCAGGAATCAGTGGCATCCTTATCGCCGGCGTTCTGATCGGGAGGGAAACGTCCGCTGCGGAATCGGCGCCTCAGGCGCTCGCCACTGGGTGGAGGGCAGGACCGAGGTCCGCTGTTCCCGCCCTGGATACCAATCCGCCACCCGCTGTAGCGTCGAATACGCGGTCCGCACGAGGCGATCGCCCGTCATCGAACGCTCTTGGATCGCGTACACCAACCCCGGCACCCCGGTGGCCAGCAGCAACGCCAGGAGCATGCCGGACCACCACAGTCCCCGCACACCCCCCAGGACCAACCCCAGGCCCTGCACCACCCAGGAAAACCGCTCGCCCCATTTCACCAACCCGATCACCAATTGAAAGAGCGCTCGAAACCCGATGTTCGCAACCAGCAGTATGGCGACAAAGATGAAGAAATCCAGCGAGGCCGGGTCCCACTTCCACCACGGCGATACCATCCGCGTGAGCACGCCGTGGAAATTACAGGCCAGGGCGGCGGCGCTGACCGCCCCGATCAGACTGAAAATTTCTGCCTCAACGCCGCGGCTAAAACCACTGTAACATGCTCGGAGAAATAGAATTACAATAAGCACATCCACCCAATTCGGCCACGCGTTTGGCATCAAGGGAAGTATAACATACGTCGTGAAAAAGCGTCAAGGTAGCGGTACCGGAAATCGCTACCAAGAGGGTTGGTGAAGCGCCGTTCGTGAAGCGCGAGAGACGCTTCACGAACGGCGAGCTGATGTCTTCAGGGAGGCGTGTTAGCGGGTGGCGCGAACCTTGATAATGCGCAGCTCTTCCGCCATCGCTTGAAGCTGCTGGAGGATCAGCACCTGCTGATCCGCAATCTGGTCTAATTTTCGATCGATCGCCGCCAGATCGGCCTTGGACTCGCGCGCGGCGGGAGAGGACGCCGCCGTCACGCGCGTCGGCAGCGCCACCAGCCAGGTCGCCGCGGCCCCGGCGGCCGCGGCCAGCATGAGCGTGGACATGTGTCGCATTCGCAGCTCCTTCGGCATTCGCTTAGGGCGCCGACGGCGGCTGGGCCGCCACCACCGCCTGCGGCGAACCCTGGGTCACCAGATGCACCGTCAAGAAAATCAGCAGATCCAGCTGGTCCTGGCCGGAGGGGGTCTGCTCCCGCCGATTGGTAAAAAACCATCCCAGGATCGGCACATCGCCCAAGATCGGCACCTTGCTCAACGTCACGCGCTCGGCCTGCCGCTTGAGCCCGCCGATCGCCAACGTCTGCCCATTGAGCAAGCGGACTTGCGTCTGCGCTTTCTGCACGTCGAAGTCGGGAAAGGTGATCCCCTGCGCGAACGTCCGATCCGTCCCGACCGAGGTGATCTCCGGCTTCACGTCCAAGACGATCTCCCCTTGCAGGTTGATGTGCGGCGTCACCTTCAACAAAATGCCGGTCGAGCGGGTCTGGAAACCGGTGACGGTGGCGCGGCCGGTGGAGGGGTCGATCTGGAAATTCGGGATATTCACATCCGTGCCCACCTGGACGCTGGCTTCTTTGTTGTCCAAGGTCACGATGGTGGGATTGGAGATCACCCGCGTCTCCACGCGCGATTTTAAGACGTTGATCACCGTGTTCAGGCTGCCCGGATTCAAGGTCCCCAGCGTGACCGCGCCGTCCGCCGCCGCGCTGACCGATTGCAGGCGCCGCGGCAGCGGGATCGTGCCGGTCACCTGGGGCAGCGTCCACGTCATGCTCATGGAATCGCTCCAATCAAACCCCAGGTTTTCATCCCGCGTCAGGCGCGTCTCGACGAAGCGCGATTCGATGTGGACTTGCGCCGTCGCCTGATCCAAGCGCGTGATCACGCTCCGCAACTGAAACAGGTTGGAGGGCAGATCTGTCACGATGAGCGTATTGGTTCGCTCGTCGAATTTCGCTTTGCCCCGCTCTGAGAGCATCTCTTCGATCACTTTGGACACGTCGGCGGCCTTGGCATAGTTCAGCGGGAACACTTCCGTGGCAAGGGCCTCCTGCTCCACGGCTTCCTGCGTCATCACCCGGATGACCTTGTCTTTGCGCTCGTAGGCGAAGCCGTACGTCCGCAGGATGATGTCCAGCGCCTGCTCCCAGGGCACGTTGGTCAGCTTGATGGAGACGAGGCTTTCCACATCCGGGCTGGCGACGATATCCACCCCGCTCTTCAGCGAGAGCACCCGCAAGACCTGGCGGATGTCGGCGTCCTTGAAATCCAGCGTGATCAATCCGGCCTCGCTCGGCGCCGACACCGGGGCGGCAGCAACCGCCGCCGCGGATGCTGGCGATTCGGACGCGGCGCCGGCCGCGTCCTCGCGCGTCTCAGCCTCGGGCGAGACCTCCACGTCCTCTTGCGCCCGCAGCAGGCTTGGGGCCACGAGGCAGCAGCCGAGCAGGGCTCCGATCCACCAGCGTTGTCTCCTCACGGGCCTTCCCCTCCTGTCGCTGCCGATGTCTCCGGCTGGCTGTGTCCCTTGCTGGACCCCTCATAGGTCATGTGCAACACGTGCTGTTTCCCGTCGCGGTCCAAGACCACGGCATCGGGACGGATCTCGATCACCCGGTACTCTCCAATGAGGTCGCCGACCTTCACTTCGGTCTCGTTGACCAACGCCACGGAGCGGCCGGCGGGGTCCCAGAGGATGCCCGCCAAGACCAACGTGGAGGAGGAGACGATCACCGCCGCGGACGCGTCTGCTGACGACGCCCCGACCAACCGGCCCTCCCGCACCAAGGGAGTGAAGGGGTCGCGGCGGCGTTTGGCATCATAGGTAGGGTGCTCTTGCGGGTCGGCGCCGCTGGCTCCCGCGAGGATCAGCAGTCCCAACATCGGCACGATGATCTGGTGCATCGAGGAGAGGCTGGACATGGCCGGATCACGGCACCGCGCGCGGTTCAGGCGCTGCCGCGCCGACCGGCGCGCCCGGCGTCACATAGGTCATCATGACGAGCTTGATCGTCTGCCGGCGGGGCTCGCGGGGATTGCCGCTGATGCGGAGGCTGCGGACCCGCAGCACGTGCGGACCATGCTCCGCCCGGCTCAGGAAGCTGCCGAATTGGTGAAACCCGGCGACCGCGTCAATTTGGATGGGAATCTCCTGGTACAGCAGCCCTACGGACGACGCGGGGCTGGGGCGACCCGAGGCCGCCTCCTCGTCGGACGAGCGCTGAGGAAAGACCGATTGGATTTTCACGTTCGTCTGGCTGGCTAGATCGGAAATGAACTGGATCACCGAGGCCAGCTCACGCTCGCTCGGCAACGCGCCGCGCAGCCGGGCCACGTCGTCGGCCAGCGCGGCCTGCTCCTGCTGCAGTTCCGGCACATGCGCGATCGCTTGCTCGATCGCGCTGGCTTGAATGCGGGCGCGCCGCAATTCCTCCCGCAGCCGCGTGATGCCCTGCGCCATCGGCTGCACCACATAGGCATAATACACCCACGCAATGAGGGCCGCAAGAATCGCCAGGCCCGCCACCACCCGCCGAGACGGCTTCTCCGCCATCGTCACGCGCCGCCTGTCGCGGAGGCCGCCGCGGCCGCGCGCGGCGGAGCCAGCGTGCAGGTAATGGTGAAAAACACCAGCTCGATGTCGCCTTCTTGTCCGCGCTTGATCGCTTCAATTTGAATGTCCTGGATGGACTGCGCGAACCGGGGATCGGCTTTCAACTCCTGGACGAACCGGCCGATCCGCACCATCTCTTCCCCGCCCTCGCTGATCGCCGAGCCCTCAATCACCAACCCGCGGACCGGATCCAGCGTCAAATCGCTGAACCACACCCCATCCGGCACCTGATCGGAAATCGTGTTGAGGTGGTGGGCCCAATCGCTGCGATCCTGCTGGACCTGCTGGTACGCCTGCTGCTGCGCGCGCAGGGCCTGCAGGGAGTCCTTCAACTGAAACACGACCAGCTTCTGCTGGTCCAGGGTTTGCAGCTGCGCGGCCACCTGCGCCGTCTGGGCTTGATAGACGCGCAACATGACGAACAACACCAACGCCACCCCGACCAGCCCGCCCCCGATCAACCACGCCAGCGGCGACCGATGAAACTGCTCAAGCGAACTTGTGACGGGTTTGCGCTGCCCCTCCGGCAGGAGGTTGACAGCTACGAGGCGCGCGCTCATGCCGCGCCTCCGCGCAACGCCAGCCCGTAGGCCACGGTGAACTGCCCCCCGAGCCCGGCCGCCGGCGTCCACGGCACGATCGGCAGCGACACATGGCGCTTGAGCGCCTCCAGGAACGAGGCGGACTGGCCCGCCCCGCCGGTCACCAACAGTTGCTGAGGCGGCGGGCCGAAGTGGTTTTCGAAGAAATCAAAGGAGAGCTGCAGTTCCGTGGTAAGCGACTCGCACATGATCGCCACGGCTTCCTGCACCGCAGGCGGCACGGCCTCGGATTGCTTCAGATGCCCGATGACGGCACGCTCTTCCAGGCCGGTTTGCTCAGCCACGCGGCGGCTGAGCTTTTCGATGCCCCAGGGAATGTCGCGGATCAAATACGGATTGCCGCTCTTGATGACCGCCAGGTTGGTCCACTGCGTGCCGACGTTGATGACGGCCCGGGTTGCCGTCGAGGACCCGTTGTCGGCGCCGGCGCACACGGCGTTCGCCACGGCCAGGGCATCCACATCCACCACCACCGGCTCCAGGCCGGCCTGGCGGACCCACCCGACCCGGCGCTCCACCAGGTCCCGTTTGCAGGCGACCAACACCACCCAGATCTTGTTGCCGTCGGCCGGGCCGAGGATGGTGCCGTCGACGATCACCTCTTCAATCCGAAACGGCACGTAACGCTGCGCCTCAATGGGGAGCGCCAGGGCCAGCTCGTCCGGCTTCATCACCGGCATCTCGATCACCCGCATGATCACCCACTGGCCGCTGACCGACACGCTGACCGCTTTCGTCGGCACCCGCAGCGCCGCCACCGCCCGCTGGATGGCCTGCGGTAGATGCACCTCGCTGCCGGATCCCAGCTCCAGCACGTGCTGCCCCAGCACCGGCCGCGGGCCCAGGCGGCGCTGGCCGAGCGCCACAGTCTTGATGGACGAGGTCCCCACGTCGAGCCCGATGGTGAGCTTGGGCTCTTTCGGCGACACGGTCGCCAACCGGGAGAGCAGGCTCCAGCCCGACTGAAGGAGAGAGGACGATGACGCAGGCATGCAGACTATGACGGATTCCGTAATCGGACCTGCGTGCGCAAGGGTGTCGTGCCGGTGCTCATGCTGCCCCCGGGAAGTTGCGATGAAACCTGCTGCACCTGAAGATCAATGGTGACTAGTTGCGTATTACCACCAATATACGCAAACGTCAACTGGCTGACATCATTGCCGAGCACGCTCGAGGCGCGGGTGGCTCCAGCCGTGTCGAGCACCTCGCGCCGCAGCTGCGCGCCGGTGAGGCGATAGCGGATACTCCAGTTCGGCTGGTCCGTCCCGCTGCTGTCGGTGGCGCCCCAACACACATCGTTCACCGGGCACGGCGGCGGCAGATTATATCCCAGCGCGACCTGAAACCGCAGCTCGGTGGGCGGGCCGGTGATGGTCCCTCCGGCTTCGCGCAGCTCCTTCACCATGTTGTCCAACGCCCGGCGCGCTTCTTGCTGGACTTGAATGAACGCCTCCGAGGAGCGGAAGGAGCGCTGCCCGATAAGGAAGCTCACGAACACCGCCCCGATGATGCCGGAGAAAATCGCCACCGCGATGAACAGCTCCACTAATGTAAATCCTCGAGAATCAGACTGTGATTTTTTTCTCCTCTGAGAGAGGCAAGGGCTCAGCCGCACGTCTGATGTTCGAGCGGCCATGGTGTCCCGCCGTGCAGGCGGGACGAGCGAGAACATCAGTCGAGCGCAGCCCGCCTCGGAGGGGCGGGCTAGCGATGCGGCGGGCCTTGCCTCTCGAAGCATCATTGGCGGCACGTCATGATCGTGGAGAGCATCGCGGGAGATTCCGTCACATTCGCATCGCCGCTGGCGCCGGGATTCGCCGCGAGGGCGGCGCCGTCCCACGTGCATTCGCCGATCGTGCGGCTGCGGTGGCGCCAACATACCGCCACCGTCAGCCGAATCGGGTCATCGGTGGCAATGCAGGCGGCCGTGTCGGCTTGATTGCGGCAGGTCACGACGATGAGCTCCTGCGTGGCGGGGGCCGGTTGAATGCTCTTGCCGCCCCCGCCCGTCGGGGCGTCCAGCCACGCATCCCAACTGCCAAAGCCGGCCGGCGGGTTGCCGGAGGGCACGCTGCCGCCGACGCAGGGGTTCATGTTCTGCACCCGCAACTGCTCCATGACCCGCGTGGCATCGTTGGCGGCCCAGGTGAGGTTGCGGGAGTGCTCGTTGAGCGTCACCTGCCCGACGAACGAGCCGAGCAGCGCCGAGAGGGCGATGGCGAGGATGGCGGCGCCGATGATGAGCTCCACCATCGTAAATGCCGCGCGCGGCCGCATGACAACTCTCCTCAGAGCACGCAGACGTTCTGAGGGATCGTCCACGCTAGCTGAACGTACCGATGACGCACTCGGACTTAATCGCAAGCGGTCGGGGCCGTGTCAACCGTGGATTCGTCCGCGATATTGGCGACGGTGCCCGTCCCGGTGCAGTGCCGGAGCACCCCGGACTGATCGGTGTAGAAGGACCGCGTGCCGGTCGTGCCGAGCGTCTGCGGAACCGCCAGCACCGTATACGAGTTGACCGGGGCCGCGCCATCCGCGTACGTGTAGGTGTAGCCTTGCACCGCCGCGCCGCCGTCCAGGTTCACGCAGAATGACGGCGGGCCGTAATCCGGGTTTGGCGCGGTTGCGGCCGCGCAGTCCGCCCCGTACATTTCCGTGTTCCACGTCGTCGGGAACACATTGTTGACGGATTGAAACATCTGCAGCGCGCTGTTGACCGCCCGCATATTCCCGATGACCGCCGCCTCATTGGCGCTGGTCCGTCCGCGCAGCACGTTCGGAATCGCAATAGCCGCCAGCAACGCGATAATGGCAACCACGATCATGATTTCAACGAGCGTAAACCCCCGCCGATGCCTGGTGCCCATGGTGGACTCCCTCCTTGATGATGAATAAAGCCGCGCCAAAAACCCCCTGCCGCACAAGAAGTTACAAGTCCAACCTTTACTATACATACATCGCCAAAGAAACGTCAAGATTTCCTTGCCCCTTATCCGGTGACCAGTTGCGAGATCTTGAAAATCGGCAGGAACAGCGCGACCACGATCCCGCCGATGATCACCCCCAGGACGGCGATGACGATCGGCTCAATCAGGCTCGTCAGCGCGGAGACCATGGCATCCACTTCGCTCTCATAAAATTCCGCGATCTTGGAGAGCATTTTTTCCAGTTCGCCGGTCTTCTCCCCCACGGCGATCATCCGCGTCACCATAGGGGGAAACATGCCGCTTTGGGTCAGCGGATCGGCGATGTTCACCCCCTCGCGAATGCTGGTCCGCGCCTTCATGACCGCCCGCTCAATGGCCGCATTGCCGGCGGTCCTGGCCACGATCTCCAACGCCGCCAGGATGGGCACGCCGGAGCGCACCAGCGTCGCCAACGTACGGGCGAAGCGGGCGATCGCCACCTTTTGCAGCAACGGCCCGAACACCGGAAACTTGAGCTTCATCCGATCAAACCACAACCGGCCCGGCTTCGTGCCGAGGAGCGCGCGCCCCGCAAACACCGCCAGGACGCCCACGGCCACATAGGCCAGGAAATACCGGCGCAGGTAATCGCTGGCGTTCAACAGCAACTGGGTGGGCAGCGGCAACTGCCCGCCGAGGGAGGTGAAAATTTCGCGGAATTTCGGCACCACGACGATGACCAGAAACCCGGTGATCCCCGCGGCCAGGACCGACACCAGGATCGGGTAAAACATGCTCGTGCTGACCTTCCGGCGCAGCCCGTCGGTTTTCTCGATATAGCCGGCGAGCCGGTCGAGGATTTCATCCAGGCGGCCGGAGGACTCGCCGGCCTTGATCATGTTGACAAAGAGATCGGAGAAAATGCGCGGATACTTGGCCAGGCTCTCCGACAGGCTGCTGCCGCTTTCGACATCGCGCTGGATCTGCTTGAGCACCTGGCGGAACCCCCGGTCCTCCAGTTGCGATTGCAGGATGTCCAGCGCGCCGAGGATGGGGATGCCGCTGGCCACCATGGTGGCCAACTGCCTCGCAAAGATGACGAGGTGCTGCGCGGGCACGCGGGGGGCGGACCACGCCGCCATCCGCCGGGCGGCCTGCCGCTCTTCGATCGAAAGCACGACGAAATCCTGCTTCCACAACAACTCGATAAGGGATTGGCGGGAGGGGGTCTCCAGCATGCCGTTGTGCGTCCGGCCCGCTTTGTCTTTGACGACGTACGCAAAGGTCGGCATGGCGGGGGCCTCACAGCTCCGACGTCGCCTGCAGGATTTCTTCCAGCGTCGTCAAGCCGGCGGCGGCTTTGGCGATCCCATCCTCCTGCAACGTCACCATGCCCAGGTGGGCGCGCGCATACGCTTTCAACTCCCCGGCGTGGGCCTGGGAGACGATCCGCTCGCGCAACCCTTCATCCACCGGGCAGACCTCGATCAGCCCCATCCGCCCGCGGTAGCCCATCCCGTTGCAGCTGGGGCAGCCGACGGCGCGGTAGAACGCGCTCCCCGGCGGCGGGCTGAACGCCAACTGTTCCAGGAGCGCCCGGGGCGGCTCGATGGGCTGCCGGCACTTCGCGCAGAGCTTGCGCACCAGCCGCTGCGCCTCGATCACGGTGAGGCTGGAGGCGATGAGGAAGGGCTCCACCCCCATGTCCACCAACCGGGTCACGGACGAGGGCGCGTCGTTGGTATGCAGGGTGGACAACACCAGGTGGCCGGTCAGGCTGGCCTTCATGGCGATGTCGGCGGTTTCAAAGTCGCGGATTTCCCCGATCATCACGATGTCGGGATTCTGCCGCAGGATGGACCGCAACCCGGACGCGAAGGTCAGCCCGATCTCCGGGTTGTCCTGGACCTGGGTGGCGCCGTTGAGCTGATACTCCACCGGGTCCTCGATGGTGATGATGTTGCGCGTGGGCAGGTTGAGCTGCTGCAGCATGGAATACAGCGTCGTGGATTTGCCGGAGCCGGTGGGTCCGGTCACCAAGATCATGCCGTGGGGCCGCGCCACGGCGTCTTTGAGGGGGGCGACCGATCGCGGGGAAAACCCTAATTGCTCCAACCCCGCGGCGAGGCTGCTCTTATCCAGCGCGCGCAAGACGATTTTGTTGCCGTGCACCACCGGCAGCACCGAGACGCGGAAATCCACCTCCCGCACATCCAGCCGGACTTTAAACCGCCCATCCTGCGGCAAGCGCGATTCGGTAATGTCCAGCCCCGCCATGATTTTTAGGCGGGTGAGCACCGTGCTTTGCGCCCGCTTCGGCAACCGGTGGGCTTCCGCCAGGCGCCCATCAACCCGGTAGCGCACGCGCACGGCGTCGGACGCCGGCTCGAGGTGGATGTCGGAGGCCCGCTGGCGCAGGGCCTCGAGCAGCATCAGGTTGATCACCTTGACGGCCGGGGCGTCGCTGGCATCCTCGGCCAGGAGGAGCTGGACCGCGCTCTCCAATTCCCCGCTCTGGAGGGCGCCGCCGTCCTTGTCCTCGCCCCCGCCGGCGTCCGCCGCCGGAGGCGTTGATGGAAAACTGGCCCGCATGCCGCCATAGCTCTGCTCGATGGCCTGCTCGATTTCCGAGGCCTTGGCCAGCACGGGATCCACCGCATAGTGCGTGAGGGCTTTCACGTCTTCCAGGGCGAACAAGTCCACCGGGTCGGCCATGGCCACCACGAGCCGCTGGCCGAACTGGGAAATCGGGATCATCGTGTATTGGCGGGCCACCCGCTCCGGAATCAACCCCGCCACTTTCGGATCCAACCGATATTTGGACAGCGATAAGCTGGGCACCCCCAGCTCCTGCGAGAGCAGCCCGACGAGCGTCTCCGCGGTCAGGATGCCCTGCTGAATCAGCAGCTGTCCGAACCGCTTGCCGCTGCGCGCCTCGGTTTGGAGCGCAACCAGCTGTTCCCGGCTGGCCAATCCCTTGGCAATCAAGACGTCAACGAGACGGGTTTGCATGCTGCTCATGGCGCGGCACTCCCCAGCTCCACCGATTCGCCGACCGTGGTGCGGATGACCTCATCCAACGACGTCAGGTGCGCGATCGCTTTCTGCAGGCCGTGCTCGCGCAAGGTCCGCATGCCGGACTGGCGGGCGCTCTCTTCCAGCTCGCGCTCCTGGGGACGGTGCAGGATCAGCTCGCGCATCGGGGGCACGATCGTCAGCACCTCCGCGATCACCTCCCGCCCCCGGTAGCCGGATTGAAAGCACGCCCCGCAGCCTTCCCCCTTGACCAGCTCCACGACGCGCCCGCGGGCATCCACCAGGCCGAATTTTTTGGCAAGGGCCTCCGGCGGACGATAGGCCTTCTGGCACGAAGAGCAGATGCGCCGGACAAGCCGCTGCCCAATAACCGCCAGGAGCGACGAGTTCAGCAGGAAGGGCTCCACGCCCATATTGACCAGCCGCACGACGGTGCCGGCGGCGCTGTTCGTGTGGAGGGTGCTGAGCACCAAGTGCCCGGTCAAGGCGGCCTTGACGGCCATGTCCGCGGTTTCGGCGTCACGGATCTCTCCCACCATGATGACATCCGGATCCTGGCGGAGGATGGACCGCAGCGCCGCGGCGAACGTCAAGCCGATGTCGGCGCGGGCCGTGACCTGGTTGACGCCTTCCAACTGGAATTCGACGGGGTCCTCCACCGTGACGAGGTTTTTCTCGGGGCGATCCACCGTCGTCAGCAGGGAATACAAGGTCGTGGTTTTGCCCGAGCCGGTGGGCCCGGTGCACAGCACCAACCCGTGCGGCTGCTGAGCCAGACGCTGCAGCATGCTCAAATCATCCGGGTGGAATCCGAGGGTCCTCAGATCCAGCTTGACCTGCCGCTTATCCAAAATCCGCAGCACCACCCGCTCTCCGAACGTCGCGGGCAGCACGGACACGCGGAAGTCCACCGGGCGGCCGTCCATGAGCGCGTTGAAATGACCATCCTGCGGCAGGCGGCGCTCGGCAATGTTCAATTCCGCCAGGATCTTGATCCGGGAGACCACGGCCTGCTGGAACTGCCGGGGCGGCGCCTCGCCTTCCTGCAGCACGCCGTCCACGCGATAGCGCACGCGGAAGGCATGCTCCAGCGGCTCGATCAATAAATCCGACGCGCGCAGCTGCACCGCCTTCGCCAACAGCATATCGGTCATCCGCACGACGGGAGGCTCTTGGGTCAAGCCCGCCGGCCGGGCGGATTTCTTCGGCGGCTCCTCCGGGCGGGGCGGACGAGCCGGCGCGCGGTCCGGCGCGACGGGCCGCGTCTCCCGGACCATCTGCCGCAATGTTTCCTCGACCCCGGTGCCGTAGTACACGTCAATGGCTTCCTGGATGTCCCCGGCGGTCGCCAGGAGCGGATTGATGGACAAGCCCGTCATGGTCGTCAAGGTATCGAGCGCAAAAATGTTCAGCGGATCGGCCATCGCCACCGTCAGGGTCTGCCCCATGCAGGCGATCGGGATCAGCTGGTACTGCTTGGCGATTTCCCTGGAAAGCAGCGTTTTGAGCGTCGGGTCGATCTTCATGCGCGCCAGCCGAATCTGCGGGATGCCCAGCCCCTGGCTGATGGCGGAGAGCAAGGCGCTCTCCGTGATGAACCCGCGCTCGACCAGCACCTTCTGCAGGCTGCCGCCGCTGGTCTGTTGAAATTTCAGGGCGGCTTCGATCTGCTCGCGCGTCAACACGTGGTTCCCCACGAGGGCCTCCATCATGCGGTCCTTGAAGCTCATCATGGCCGCGGCTCGCTGGGTGAGGGCCCGGACGCCGGCGCGGGACCGGCGGACGCGGAGGGATAGCAGCGGCCGATCGCCTTGCGGATGTCCGAGGGCGTGCTGACAAACGTCTGCACGATACAGCTGGTGAGCAGCTCGATGTCTTCCACGGCCTGGAGGTTGGAGGGATCCGCCATGGCCACGGACAAGGCATTCCCGATCTGATCAATCGGAATCAGCACGTATTGCCGGGCCACCTGTTCCGGCACCAAGCGGGCAATCGCGTCGTCAATCTCATAGCTCTCCAGCGGCAGATAGGGAAAACCGTACTGGGCCGTCAGCGCCAGGGCGACCTCCTCTTCCGTGACCGCCCCCATCTCCACCAGCACTTGGCCCAACAGGCCCCCGCGCTCCTTTTGCTGCGCCAAGGCCTGCTCCAGCTCCTGGCGGTTGACGATTCCCCGCTCCAGCAGGATGTCGCCGATCCGCTTTGTGATGATGCGCTTGGCCATGCCGCTCCGTCCTGTAATCCGCTCGGGCTCAGCGTTTCGTCAGCCGCAAGAGGTCGTCGGGGTCCGTGGACCGCGCCAACGCCTCCTCCAGCGTAATGACCCGGTTGAGATACAGCTCATATAAGGACTGGTTCATCGTCTTCATGCCGTCTTTCTGGGCCGTCTGGATCACGGAATAGAGCTGGTGGACTTTCTGCTCCCGCACCAGCGACCGCACGGCATGATTGGCCAGCAGCACTTCCACGGCCAGCACGCGCCCCCGGCCGCTGGATTTGGGGATCAACTGTTGGGAGAGCACGCCCAACAGCTCCAGCGACAGCTGGCTGCGCACCTGGTTTTGCTGATGGGACGGGAACACGTCCACGATCCGGTTGACCGTCTGCACGGCGTCGGACGTATGGAGGGTCGCCAAGACCAGATGGCCGGTTTCCGCCATGATGAGCGCCGTCTCAATGGTTTCCAGGTCCCGCATCTCTCCGATCAGGATGACGTCCGGATCCTGGCGGAGCGAGTGCTTCAAGGCCTGCGCGAAGGACTGCGTATCCGCGCCGACTTCCCGCTGGTCCACGATCGCGCGCTTGCCGGTATGCACATACTCCACCGGGTCTTCGATGGTGACGATGTGGTAGGGCTTGGTGTTGTTCAAGTAGTCCACCATGGCCGCGAGGGTCGTGGTTTTACCCGAGCCGGTGGACCCGGTGATGAGGACCAGCCCCTTGGGCTTATTGCACCACTCCGTCAAGACCTTGGCAGGCAGGCCCAGCTCCTCGAAGCCTTGGATGCGAAACGGCAGCATGCGGATCGCCACCCCGATATAGCCCTGCTGGAAGAAATAGTTGGCGCGGAACCGCGCCAGCCCCTCGATGGAAAACGCGAAATCCAGCTCTTTCCACCGCTCCAGCCGTTCCGCTTTGTCGGGCGACAACAAGCTGTGCGCCAGCTCGCGCACGTCCTCGCCTTTGAGCACGCCGTGGTCCGTCGCCACCAGCTGTTCGTCCAGCCGCAGGTGCGGCGGGGCATTGGCGGTCAGATGCAAATCCGTGGCCCCCTGCTCCACCATCAGCCGCAGCAGGTGTTCCATGGTGGGTCGGGCGGAAACGCTCATGCGCCGTGTCCTTGTGTTGGAGACGCCTTCGAGAGGGCCGCGGAGGCCTTGGTGATCAGCTCATCCGCCGTCACGCCATCCAGTGGATTTTCGACGACACTGCTGACCAGGGCCAGCGCATCGCCGGCGGCGAGCTCCGCCAACGACGCGTTGGCGCGCCGGCGCACGGCCTCCGCCACCTCCAAGGCCTGGCGCTTGCTCCGCTCCGGCAGCAGCACCGCGATCTCGTTGCCGCCGAACCGGCCGACCCGGTCAATGTCCGTCACGGATTCCTGGATGATCCGCACGGCCTGCTTCAGCACTTGCTCGCTCTGCGGCTCGCCGGCGCGCCGCCGATAGTCCGCCAAGCCGGGGATCGCGAACATCGCCAGCGCGCAGGGGCGCTGGTACAAGAGGGCGCGCTTAAGCTCTTCCGTCAGCCGCTGCCGGACATAGGTTTCGTTATACGCGCCGGTCAGCTCATCATGGATGGCCAGCAGCTTGGTCTTGCGCAACAGCAAATCGTTCTCCAGCGCAATGGAAATCTGCTTCGCGAAGATCCCGGCCAAGTCCACAGACTCCTGCGTCCAAGCGAACTCCGGATACCGATTGCCCACCCCCAGCATCCCGACCGGCTTGCCGCGGACGAACACCGGCTGTAACACCACATTGGCCCCGTCCAACTGCTTCCAGAGCGGCTCCAGGCCGGCGCTCGGGCGATGCCCGGCGTCGATCGTGACCGTGGCCGGCTTCGGCGGCGGGATCGTCAGGCGGCCCAGATCCACGTTGTGGCTGCGCCGCAAGGTCACGGGCAAGCCTTCCACCGGCTGCAAGGACAGGAAGCTGAACCCTTGGGGATCCAGCAAGGCCAGCTTCTCCACCACCAGGTCCAGCACGATGTCCAACCCCGCCCCACCGCCGATCAGCTCGCCGATCTGCAGCAGGCCGGAGAGCATTACCATGCGCGTGTTGATCTCAAAGTTCATCTGGGTGGTGCGATCGCCCAGCTGCTTGAGCTCGACCATATTCGTGCGGATCTGCGACGTCAGCTTCTTCAAGGCGGCGCTGAGATCGCCCAGCTCGCCGGTGCGGGCGTCATCGGTCATTCGCGCGTCATAATCGCCGGCGGCCAGCGATTTGGCGTGATGGCTCAAATGAATGACCGGCGTGATGATCTTCACGGCCAGGTAAGCGCTGCCCAGCAGCGAAATGGCCATCGTCAGCGTCAGGATGCTCAGCAGCCACCATGTGGCCTCCGAGGGGCTCGCGATCAGCGGAAACCACTGCTCCAAGTGGTAGAACTCCCGAACGCTTGGAAACGCAAACCAGCCGGCGACCAGCAGCAACACCACCAGCGGCACCACCGACATCAGCAAAAACGCGCACAGCACGTCCAAACGAATGCCCTGGGGCACGACGCCCAGCCGCCGGGGTTCCCGCGTTTCAGCCATGGGGCTTTCCTCCTCGACCTTTCGTGACCCGGCCTAGAATCCGCTGCTCCAGCTCGTCCGGGGTCCGAACCCCGTTGCCGCTGACGTGGAGCCGTTGGAGCACGTTGACCAAGACGGAGATGATGTGCGTGCGGGAGAGCTTCACCCCGGCGGAAAAGAGGGCATCCTTGCCGACCTTATCCAAGGCGTCCACCTGCTCGCGGTTTAAGGAGGCAATGACCCGGTGCGCCCGAAGATGCGGTCCGTTCATGCGCCTGCTCCCCCTCAAAAAAATTGCACGCCCTGGTGCCAGGGCGTGCGGGTCCACGTGTGCCATTCGGCAGCCCTGCTACCCCGCGCGCGCGGGGTCAGAAGCTTTGCGTCCCTGCCTTGCGGCGCCCGCCCCTACACCCTCGGCGGGTCCGCCACGATGTGTGGCGGAGGTTTGCCCGTTCGTCGATCGTCTCT
The DNA here is from genome assembly GCA_016190215.1 of Candidatus Omnitrophota bacterium. Lineage (GTDB taxonomy): Bacteria > Omnitrophota > Gorgyraeia > Aquiviventales > Aquiviventaceae > JACPRA01. Next base: position 24,276 of record JACPRA010000027.1, on the reverse strand, counting down.
GTCTGAACTATATCATACGCGCTCGCCGCGCATCAAGGCACCTTTCCTCAATGGTGCAAAGTGACATATGTCACATGTTACAGGTTACATGTGACATGTCACCTGTCACTTGTCACAGTTGTTCAGAAGCGAGTCCCAAAGCGGTGGATACTTTGCAAGAGGCCGACGGCGGTCCACGTCATGACCATGGCCGACCCCCCGTAGCTGACGAACGGCAACGGAATACCCACCACCGGCACCATGCCCATGACCATGGCGATATTGATGACGGCCTGATACCCCAGCCAAGAGACCAGCGCCGCCGCCAGCAACCGGCCCTGGGATTCCGAGTTGCGCAGGGCGATCGCCAGCGCCCGCCAGATCACGCATCCGATGCAAGCCACGACGAGGACCGCTCCCCACCACCCCCACTCTTCCCCGATGACCGAGAAAAGGAAATCCGCGTGGCGCTCGGGCAAGAAATTAAGCTGGCTCTGCGTCCCGGAGAGCCACCCCCGGCCCCAGAACCCTCCGGAACCGATGGCGATCTGCGATTGAATGATGGTGTAGCCCGCCCCCAGGGGATCCGCATGCGGGTTGATGAACGCCAGCAGGCGCAGGCGTTGAAATTCCTTCAGCGCATGCCAGCCGATCGGCGTCACGGCCGCCGCCGCGATTCCCAACAGCAGCAGTTGCTTCGGCGCGATGCCGGCCACCCACACGACCCCCAGCCACATGGCCAGCAGGATAGAGCTGGAGCCCAAATCCGGCTGGAGAAAAATCAGCACCGCAGGCAGCCCGGCGACCAGGGCGGAGCCGGCGAGGTCCCGCCAGGACAATGGCGCGCTCCGATGGCCGAGTGATCGGGCCAAGAGGAACGCCACGGCCAGCTTGGCGCATTCCGACGGCTGCAGGCTGAATCCCACGATCGTCAGCCAGCGGGTCGCGCCCAGCTTCATGGTGCCGGCGATGAAGACGATGACCAGCAGCCCCACCGCGCCCGCGTACCAGACCGGCGCCAGATCGAGCCACTTGGGATACGGCACAGAGGCCATCAGCCAGGCTACTCCCATCCCCACTCCCACCCACACGGCCTGCCGCCAGACCAAGGACGGATTCAGCGTGGCCGCGGCGGAGGCCAACGCGATCAGGCTGATGCAGCTCAACGCCCCCGCGGCCAGCAGCAGCGGCATGTCCCACGGTATCTTCCTCATGACGCGCCGGCCTCCTCGGGCGACGAGACAGCCTCGGGATGGGCCGCCACGTATTCACAGACCGCCTTGCCGATCAGCGAGGGCAGCTCGCCTCCGGAGCCGCCGTGCTCCGCCACCACGGCCAGCGCCACCACCGGATGGTCCACGGGACAAAATCCCACGAACCAGCCGTTGGGCCGGCCCGGCACGTGGGTTTGTGCCGTGCCGGTTTTCCCCGCAATGCGCACCTGATCGCTGTGGGCGTGCGCGCCGGTGCCGTGCGGAGCGTTCACCACCGCCACCATGCCCTCCCGCAAGCGATCGAACGTCTCGCGCGGCCACCCCAGCGAGACGCCGGCGGACGGCTCAATCGCGCGCTCGCCGATTTGCTTGACCACCCAGGGCCGCATGAGCCACCCGCCGTTGGCGACGGCGCCGACCATGACGGCCGCCTGCAGCGGCGTGAGCAGGATTTCTCCCTGCCCGATGGCCAGCAGCGTGGCCTCTCCTTCGGTGAGCCGCCGGCTTGGCGGGGGAAGATGCCCGGGCTGATCGCCCAAGACCCAGCCGGTCCGCCGCCCCAACCCGGCGCGCTGAAATCCGGCGCGAAGCCGCTCCAGCCCCAGCCGGTGTCCGACCTCCAGAAAATAGCTGTTGCAGGACACCGTGAGGGCCTCGCGCAGCGTCACCGGGCCATGCCCATCGCGATTCCAGCAATGGAAGCGCCGGTCGCCGATCTGGACATAGCCGAGGCACGGCAGCGGCGTCGCCGGCGTGACGAGATGCTGCTGCAGCGCAATGGCCGCCGTCAGCAGCTTGATGATGGAGCCGGGCGTGTATTGTCCCATCGTCGCGCGATCCAGCAGCGGAGACTGCGGGTCCGTGAGGACGCGCTGCAGTTCCCGGCGATCCTGCCGGACAAAGAGGCCCGGGTCAAAATCCGGCACGCTCACCAGGGCCAGCACTTCTCCCGTCGAGGGCTGCACGACGACCGCCGCCCCGGGCTGATCCCCGAACCGGCGCGCAATCAGCGAGCAGAGCTGCGCATCAACGGTCAGCGCGACAGTCTGTCCGGCTTCCGCCTCGCGGCGGCCCAGCAACCGGACTTGCCGCGCCCGATGATCCACCTCGATGACAGACCCGCCGGAGCGGCCGCGGAGATAGGCCTCGAATTCTTTCTCGATTCCCGACCGCCCGACGGCATCGGTGGGGCGCACCCCGTACTGCTTCAGGACCGGAAACGCCTCCTCCGTCGGCTGGCCGACATAGCCGATGAGATGGGCCGCAGCGGAGCCCAGCGGGTAGTCGCGGACGGGTACGGGCTCCACCACGATGCCCGGCAGCTCCAGATGCGCTTCGGCGATCTGCAACGCCTGCAGCTTGGTCACCTCCGGCACGATCGTGGCGGGAACAAAGGGGAGGGTGCGCTGGGCCCGAAACCGCTGCTCCAGCTCTGCGGGGGGCACGCCCACGAAGGGACTCAGGCGGGCGAAGGCCTCGGCCCGGGACACCGTGCCAGCGCGCTGGGCCGACTCCCGCCACCGCCATCGCGTCTCGCTGGAAAACTCTTGCGGAATCGCCGCGACGCGGAAGATCGGCCGCGTCGCCGCCAACAGACGCCCGTGGCGATCCACGATCCGGCCGCGCGGGGCCGGCTCCGGCACCACCCGCACCCGGTTACGCTCCGCCAGCGCGCGATAGCGAGCCCCCTCCCACAACTGCAGCCCGGCGAGCCGAAACACCAGGCATGCCAACGCGGCCACCAGGACGCGCCGGAACCAAATCAGACGAGAGGGCATCCCGCGCGCGCTCAGCTAGCAAACCGGGACCGGAGACGGAGGACGCCCCAGGCCGCGCCGGTCGTCATCGCCACTCTGACAGCGACCCATCCCAGCAGCGCGATCCACCCCCCGAGGCGATTCCCTTCCACGCGCCCGGCGGCCAGCTCCACCGCCAGCCAGCAGGCCAGGATCCCGCCCTCCGCGAGGGCCATGACGAGCAGCCGGTGCGAGGCCGCTTCCAAATCCCACCGGTGCGCGAGCCACCAGATCACCGCTCCCGCAGCGGCATAGACGGCGCCGACGGGCAGCCAATCCCGCGCGCTGGCGAGGACGGCCCCGGCCGCCGCCGCCGCCAAGGCGCCCCACGGCGGATCGGCGGCCTCCATGGCGACGAGGGCGAGGACGATCAGCACCACATCCGGCATCCACCACGGGGAGCTCAGCACGCCGCCCAGGGCCACCTGCAGGAAGACCGCCATTCCCACGAGCAGCACGCGGCTCATCCTGGCGGAATAATCAGCACTTCTTCGATCCGGCGCAGCATGGCCGCCGGGCGCACCCGAACGGAGAGCGACGTCCCGCCCCCGTGCCGGACCACCTGGTCCACGGTCCCCACCGGCAACCCCTTGGGAAACGCGCCATCCAGCCCGGCCGTCACGACGCGATCTCCAACGACGATATCGGCTTCCGGATCCACATAGATGAACTGGCACCACGACCCGGCCATGCCGACGAGCAATCCGGTTTCGCGCGTCCGCTCCGTCAAGGCGGCCACGCGGCTGTCGGAATCCGTCACCAGCAGGCCGAGGCTGGTCGCGGGAGTCGTTTCGATCACCCGGCCCACCAACCCCTCGGAGCTCATCAGGAGGCTGCCGGCCTTGACCCCGTCCCGCTCCCCGCGGTTGATCAAGATGCTCTGCTGGGTCGGCAGCAGCGTCCGCCCCATAACGCTGCCGACCAGGGCGCCCGGCAGCTCGGAGGACGTCAGCGCCGCGGTGGCGGAGGCATGACGGAGCGCTTCCCGCAGGCGAGCCAATTCCAATTGATCGGCGGCCAACTGCCGCCGCAGCGCGCCGTGCTCGGCGCTCACGCGCGGCAGCTGGGGCAGCCACCAGCCGATTCGGATGGCGCCCTGCACGATTTCAAGGGGGAACCGGAACACGTGGAGGGCGGCACGGCGAACAGGAGCTGCGCTGAGAAGCGCAAGGAGAAGGCTGAGAGAAAGCAGGCGGACTGTCAGACGACGCACGGATGCGGTGCCTGGTTGCGAGACAGGCCCCAGAAGGACGGGGTGTTAGAGTTCTGAGCCGTTGGAGATGGCGATTCTGCTGCGCAGATACCGGATGTCTTCGAGGCCTTTGCCGACCCCTAAGGCCACCGCCGTCACCGGACTGTCGGCCACGTGCACGGGCAAGCCGGTCTCTTCCGCCAGCAGCCGGTCCAATCCGCGCAACTGCGAGCTGCCGCCGGCGAGCACGATGCCCCGGTCAATGAGGTCCGCCGCCAACTCCGGCGGGGTTTTTTCCAGGGTCGCCCGGGCCGACTCGACGATGATGCGGACCGGCTCCGAGAGCGCTTCGCGGATTTCTTCTGAGGTGATCGTGACGGTTTTGGGCAACCCGCCGCCCAAGTCGCGGCCGCGGACGTCCATCGTCAGCTCCTGCTCCAGCGGATAGGCGGAGCCCACGCGGATTTTGATTTCCTCGGCCGTGCGCTCCCCGATCATCAAGTTGAAGGTCTTGCGCAGATGCTCGACGATCGCTTGATCCAGCTCATCGCCGGCGATCCGTATGGATTTCGAGATCACGACACCGTCCAGCGAGATGACCGCCATTTCGGTGGTGCCGCCGCCGATATCGATAATCATGTTGCCGCCCGGCTCATGGATGGGCAGCCCGACACCGATGGCCGCCGCCTTGGGCTCTTCCACGAGGTAGACTTCCCGGGCTCCCGCGCGCAGCGCGGAATCGCGCACGGCCCGCTTTTCCACCTCGGTGATGCCGGAGGGGATCGCCACCACCACGAGCGGCTTATTGAGTTTGCGCGACTGCACCTTCTTGATGAAGTACCGCAGCATCGCCTCGGTCACCTCGAAATCCGCGATCACGCCGTCCTTCATGGGGCGGATGGCGGAAATGTTGCCAGGCGTGCGGCCGATCATCCGCTTGGCCTCTTCCCCCACCGCCAGTACCTTGCTGGACCCACGCTGGATCGCCACGACCGAGGGCTCGCACAGCACAATACCCCGCCCTTTCACGAACACCAGCGTGGTGGCCGTGCCCAGGTCAATGGCGAGATCATTGGACATGCTGGCAAAAAAAGAGTTGGTGAGGCCTTTGAAAAACCGGCGGATCGCGTTGAAAAGGCGTCTCATAGCGGGAGGGTATCTACGGGCATCGTAACAAAGGCGCTAAGGCTTGTCAACTTCACAGCGGACGGCGCCGGGGGCGGCCACCGACGCCAATACCTCAAAGAAATCGCCGAACGATTTCGACACGCACTCCGCCCCGCGGATGCGGGTCTCCCCTTCAGCCAACAGGCCGGCCACCGCCAGGCTCATCGCGGTGCGGTGGTCTCCGTAGCTCTCCACCACCGCGCCCCTCAGGCGCGAGGAGGCCACCGCGATGCCCGAGCGGCCGTGCGCCGTGACCGACGCGCCCAAGCGCGACAACCCCTCCGCCATCGAATGCTGCCGGTCAGTTTCCTTGACCTTGAGCTCACCGACCTCTTCAAACATCGTGACGCCATCGGCGGCACAGGCGGCCGCCATCAGGATCGGCAGCTCGTCAATCACGAGCGGGATCTCCCGCGCCGGCACTGTCACACCCGTCAGGCGGCTGGACGTCACCGTGATCGTGCCGCGCGGCTCCCATCCGTCCTCCTCCACTTTCCACTCCACCGACGCGCCCATGCGTTGCAGCACCTGGAGAAAATGCATGCGGGTCGGATTCAATCCGATGTCCCGCAGCACGAGGCGAGCATCCGGCACGATCGCGGCCGCCACGATGAGAAAAGCAGCACTGGAGGGATCGCCGGGAATGGTCAACCGGCCCGGCGAGGGCAGCGGGCGAGTGACGGGTGCTATGGTCACGCTCAAGTCGCGCCGCGTCACCGGCACCCCGAGATGGGCGAGCAGCCGCTCGGTATGGTCGCGGGTCGGGGCTAGCTCGTCCACCGTGGTCGGCCCATCGGCCCAGAGACCGGCAAGCAACACGGCGGATTTGACTTGAGCGGAGGCGACCGGCGGCCGGTAGGTGATCGCGGTCAGGGGGCGGCGGCCGTGGATGCTCAGCGGCGGGTGGAGGTCCAGCGCCGTCCCTGTCCCCTGGATCTCAGCCCCCATCCGGGTCAGCGGCTCCGCCACGCGGCGCATGGGCCGGCGGCATAAGGACGGGCTGGCGGTCAGACGGGCGCGGAAGGGCTGGCCGGCCAGCAGGCCGCAGCTCAGCCGCATGGTCGTGCCGGATTCTCCGCACCAGAGATCCGCGGCGGGTGCTCGCAACCCCTGGAGGCCGCGCCCGGTCACGCGCACCACACCACCGACCCGCTCCACACCCACCCCCAGCCCTTCCACCATCTCCAGCGTCCGCCGGCAATCGTCGGCGGCGGACCACGGAGCCACCTCGGTCACACCCTCCAGCACGGAGGCCAACAACAGCGCCCGATGCGTAATGGCTTTATCCGGCGGGACGGTCAGCGTGCCGGTAAGGGTCGAAGACTGACGCAGGAAGGCATCCATGCGCGCAATGAATCTCCTGGAGGGCGGTCGGTACGACCCGCGCCGGGACCGGCGCAGGAGGAACGATTAAATCGGGCGAACGACGTCGCCTTCGCGGATCGAGTCTTCTTTCGCGTCAGGCAAGAGCGCGGCGGCGGAGAGCTCATCGTACACTTTCTCCACCTTCACGCGCCCGAGCACTTCCTGCCCGCGGATGACTTGGAACTCCTGGCCGATCTGGAGTCCTTGGTTCTTGCCGAGGTTGAAGACGATGAAATCGTATTCCCGGTTCACGACCAGCACCTGGCCCTGCAATGCGGACACGGCCTGCGCGGGCGAGGAAGACGACGAGGAGGCAAACGGCGCGGACGCGGAGGGATTGGCCACGACGACTTTGTCGAGCTCGACGGTGGGTTCGTCGGAGCCGGCCCTGGCTTCAATCTTGGCCGCCAAGGCCTCCTTGGCTTCTTGCGCCTTCGACAGCTGCTCCTGGAGGCCCTGCTGCTGGTTCTTCAGCGCCGCCAGCTGGTCGCTCAGCGTGGTTTTCTCGGTGCGGACTTGGTCGAGATCTTTCGTGAGGCGGTCAATCTCGCGCTGCCGGTCGTCAACCGACTTGGCGAGCGTGTCTTTGGCGGTGCGCTCCTCGGCGAGCTGCTGGACGACTTGCTCGAGCTGGCTCGTGGCTTTGACCAAATCTTGCTCGGCTTTCGCCTTGGCCGTTTTCACCTGGGCCAACTGCTGCGTCAGGTCCTGATTTTCGGATTGGACCAGCAGCAATTCACGCTCCTTCGCCATGCGAAGATCGCGTTCCTTCATCTGGAACATCATGGCTACCCCGGCAACCCCGATGGCCAAGACGGCCACCGCGGCCAACAAGATCACCACAGCTCGTCCGGAACGCGTCATGCGGGTTACGGCCTCCTCATGATGGGGGTGAGAATCGGCTGACTCTACCATAGCTATTCGATTGATGTCAATGGATTTGGAGATAGGGAGCAACCATTCAACGGGTCCTGCCGCTTCGTGACCCCGCCGGGACGGCGGGGGCCCCCACTTCGCGTCACCCGTTGAATGGTTGTAATGGGGGGAGAGCGGCGGAAAATTGATGCGCTACCGGGGTCGCTGAATCAGGCTAGTGAGCCAGGGGCGGTTTAGGTGGTGGGCGAGCCGCCTCAGTGCGGCTTCCGGCGGCACTCTGGAGCCGGACAATGCCCGGTGGTACGGCAGGATACCGAGGACCGGGACGGGCAGCAGCTCCCGCAGCATCTGCGGGTTCGTCCGTTCGGCCAGCCGGTCCGCGGCGCGGCGCGAGGGAGGGTCGGAGCTGTTGAGGAGCACGCCGGCGACGGTCGCGCCCGCTGCCCTGGCCCGCTCCACCGTCAACGCCGTGTGATTGAGCGTGCCCAAGCGCAGCCGCGCCACCACCACCACGGGCAACTGCAGCGCGCAGATCAGATCCAGCACCGTCCGGCGGCGGGTCAGCGGAACGAGCAGGCCGCCGATGCCTTCCACGATCGTGAACTCATGGCGCCGGATCATCTCCTCGCAGGCGCGCCGCAGGCGATCCCACGACACGGGAGACCGGCTCAGGCAGGCCGCCGCATAGGGGGCCAACGGGTCGCGGTACGTCACGGGGGTGATGAGGCGCGCAGCGTCGGCCGTGCCGCTGGCGCGCGCCAGCCACCGGGTATCCGCTGACACGCCCGAGCGCGGCACGCCGGTCGCCAGCGGTTTCATCACGCCGACGTCAACGCCGGAGCGCCGGCAGACGGCGGCAATCCCCGCGGCCACGACGGTCTTCCCGACTCCAGTGTCCGTGCCGGTGATGAAGAGCCCCCGGGGTCTTAGAGCGCCTCTCACCATGACTCCCGGGCGCTCCCAGAGTCGCCCAGCTCTTTGTGATGGGAGGGGCATGGGCGGGGGACGTTCAACAACCCTTGCCCCTTGTCTCCTGCCCCTTGCCCCATCATTGATTGCCCATCAAGGATCTTCCCTTAGGCACGCCTGGAGGACGTCGGCCAAGCGCGCCACATCGCCCGGCGCATGCAGCGCGCTGATGCTGATCCGCAGCCGCGCGGTGCCCTGCGGCACCGTGGGAGGACGAATCGCCGGCGCATAGAGGCCGCGCTCGACCAATGCCTGGGCCACGCGGCAGGCCCGCTCGGTCGAGCCCAATCGAACCGGCACGATATGGCTGCCCTGCGGCAACACCGGCAGGGCCGCCGCCGCCAGGCGCGCCCGCACATCGAGGACGTTGCGGGTGAGGCGCTCCCGCGCCGAGGGGTCCTGCTCCACCACCGACAGCGCCGCGTCGGCCGCGGCCGCCACCGGCACCGCCAGCGCCGTGGTGTAGATGAAGGTCCGCGCCCGCGTGCGCAGCACGGAGACCAGCGGTGTCGGCCCGACCACAAATCCGCCCTGGCATCCCAACGCCTTGCCCAGCGTCCCCATGTAGATCACGCGATCGTGCGGCACCCCGGCGTGTTCCGGGCTGCCGCGCCCGGTGGGCCCGACGGCGAACGCGCCGTGCGCATCATCGAGATACACGACCGCCTGATGGCGCTCCGCCGCCTCAACGAGCTCCCGCAGCGGCGCGGCATCGCCTTCCATGCTGAAGATACCCTCCGTCACGATGAACCGGCGGCGGGCCGAGGGGTATCGGGCCAGGACGGACGCGAGGTGTCCGGCATCCTGATGGCGGAACACGCGCAACACGGCACCCGAGGCCCGGCACGCATCAATCAGGCTCGCGTGGCAGAGCCGGTCGGCCACCACCACATCCGCAGGTCCCGCGAGCGCGGAGAGCGCCCCCACGTTCGCCAGGTATCCGGTGGGAAACACGATGGCGTCCTGCGCACGGAAGAACGATGCGAGATGGCGCTCCAGCGCGGCATGCACCGCTGTGGAGCCGGCCAGTAATCGCGAGGCGCGCGCCCCCACGCCCCAGCAGCGCGCCGCGTCGCAGGCAGCCTCAATGACGCGCGGATGGCAGGACAGCCCGAGGTAGTCGTTGGTGCACCACGCCACGAGGGCGCGGCCGCCGATGGTGAGATGGGGGCCGTCGCAGGCCTCCACGGTGGTCAGCGTTCTGAGGAGCCGGCGCGACTGCAGCTGCCGCACCTCCTGCTCCAAGAGGGCCAGCAGCTCCGGCAGCGCGGAGGGCGGCGTCATGAACCGCGCACCAGGGGAGGTGGACGGGGTTAGCGCACGACCATCGGCAGGAACTCGGTCGAACCGAACACCCCGCAGAGGCCGTGCTGCTTCATCCAGATGCCCCGCTTCAGATAACCGAGCGCGGGGCCAAGCACGTTGGCGGCCATGGTGGTGTCATCGCCGAGGATAAACCGATGCGACGCGCGCTTGCCGTCCAGGGTAATGCCGGTCAACGTCATCGTGGTGGAGACGGGTTTCTTGGGATGGCGCGTGTCCATCACGCCGCCGACCTCGACTTGATCCTGCGACTGGACCACGCCCACCCGCTCCAGCAGCACATCGTCGGCATGCTCCATGTGGCGCAGCTCCAACAGCCCGTTCGTCCGTTCCAGCAAGGCGTCCACGTCGGCGTCGGTCATGGCCTTGGCGCGCTCCACCGTGTAGCCCGGCAAGTGCGCGATGTCTTCCCGAATCGTGGCTTTGTAGGCCTCCCAATTGGCGATGCCGACCCCCCACCAAATATCCACCCGCTCGACTTCGATAAACGATTGCGCCGCCAAGACCGCGGCCGCGCTGAGGAGCCCGGGGGTTGCGCCGCAGCCGGTGAGGACCACGCTCTGCGTCCGCTTGGCGCCGGCCTCGAGCTCGTACATCAGCTCGACCGCCCGGGTCCGCTTGAGCACGTCTACGCACACGACGCCGGGCGCGGCGTCGATAGCTCGGCCCACCACGCCCGGAATGAATTCGTTGGGCATGTTGGGCAGCGTGACCAGCAGCGCGTCAAACCAGGCCGCGTGCCCCAGCACGGCGCCGATGGGGTCGTCGCACCGGCTCGCTCCCAGCTCGCCGGCTCCCGCGCCGAGCGAGCGGCTGTCCAAACCCTCAGGCGAGGCCAGGGCGCTCTTGCTGTCGCAGATGGCCGTCAGTTGCAGCTCGCGCTTGGCGCTGATCAGCCGGCATGCCGCGCGCCCGAGCCCGCCGGCTCCCAAGACCGCGACCCGAATCGGACGTTCCAGCGACCACGTCATCACCAACCTCCTCTACGCAACGTTAGGATGGATCGAGCCAGGTCTGGCGGCAGGATTGCCGTTCCACCAGCCGGGTGCCCAATCGCTCTTTGACCGGACGACGCGACGACCCGGAGAGTCTCCCGCGCAAAATCTCGACCGATCGTTCCGCGACATCGCTCATCGGCTGCCACACGGTCGTCAGCGGCACTTTGGAGAATTTCGCGATCGGGCTGTCATCGAATCCGACGACCGACAGGTCCTCCGGGACCCGCAATCCCATCTCCATCGCGGTGTCAATGACCGCGACGGCCATCTCATCGCTCGCCGCCACCACGGCGGTCGGGCGATCCTCATGCGCCAGGAGCCGTTTGGCCAGCGGCCGCGCGGACGCGCCGGTGTAATCGCCATGCTGGACGTAGTGCGGCTTGACCTCGAGCTGGCGGGCTTGCATGGCCTTCAGATAGCCATCCAACCGCTCGATGCCGATGGACGTGCGCAGGTGCCCGGTGATCGTCGCAATCTCGCGATGCCCCAGCTTCACCAGATAGGCCACCACATTCTCCACGGCCGCCCGGTTGTCCACGGCGACGCAACTGACCGGTAAATCCTCGAGGAACTGATACATGACGATCGAGGGGATGCCCTGCTGCAGCGCCCAGTCGAGCTGCTCTTCATTGCCGTCAATGTCCGCGAACAGGATGCCCGCCGCCGCGCCCACATTGGGGAACCCGCGCCCATCCGTCACATGCAGCAGCAAATCCACATGGAGGCGGTCGGCAGCCGTCCCAACCCCCTTGAGCATCTCCATGACGTGGAAGGAGCGGAACATGTCCGCAAACCGCGGGATGACGAGGGCCATCGTGTTGTTGCGGCCGGCGGCCAAGCGCTGGGCATTGGCGTTCGGACGGTAGCGCAGCCGCTTGATGGCCGCCAACACGCGCCGCCGGTTGGCCTCATCCACCGTCGGCACGTTGTTGAGGACGCGGGACACCGTCGTCGTGGACACCTTGGCCGCCCGGGCCACCTCGGCAATGCGCGTTTTACCGGCGCTCATCGGTCCGGGGACGACTGCGCCAATTGCGGGCTGGGCTTGACGACGTGCGCCGTCACGAAGATGACGAGATTGGACCGCTCCACCGCGCTCGAGCGCTTCTGAAACGCTTTGCCGATGACCGGGATGCTGCTGAGCAGGGGGACCTTGGTCAGCACGTTGGTGGTGGTGTCTTTCATCAGCCCGCCCAGCACGACGGTTTCGCCGTCCTCGATCACGACACTGCTGGTCAGGTAGCGGGAGGTGAACCGCGGCAGCTTGATCTCGCCGGCGAAGGTGTCGTCGGTCTTCTTCTCGCTCACTTCCGGCTTCAAGGCCAGCGTCACGGTCCGCAGGTCATGCCCGATGCTCGGCGTCACGTTCAGGAGGATGCCCAAATCCTTCGTCACGAAATCTTGCGGCACGTTGACGAACCGCGTCTCCCGCACGCCGTTGACCGTCGCATCGAACTTGCCGTCCCCGTTCAAGTCTTCCCGCTTCACCGAGGCCTCATAGCGGGAGGCGTAGACGAACTCGGTCACCACCTTGATGGTGGCCGTTTGGTTGTTCAGGGTCGTCACCTGCGGCGACGAGAGGGTCTTGGCTTTCTTGGTTTCCGACAGCGCGTGCAGCACGGAGGAATACTGCGTGCCGGTCAGCACGCCCTGCAGGGTCAAGTTGAGCGCTTCGCCGGAGCGTGAAAAATCCGTGAAATCAATCTTCGTGCCCCGGCGCAGATCCGTGCCAACGGAGGAGAGCTGGATCGCCGGGCTCTTTGTCGTGCCGTCGCGGTCAACGCCCGTGATCAGCGCCGCATTGCCGGTGAGCTGCGCGTCGAGGGACCACTCGTCCGTGTTCGTCACGGTCAATTCGACGAACCGCGCCTCGATGCGGACCTCCAGCGGCAGCACGTCCAGCGCGAGCAGCAGCTCCTCGGTCTTCCCCAGGTAGAACGGCACATGGGTCACGATCAAGGCGCCGGTGCGCTCATCCAGCAGGAACGAGCTGGATTCCACCTGCGGGATGGTCTGCTCCAGCACGTCCTTGATGGTCCGCAGCTTGCGCAGCCCCACCGACTGCAGGGCGACGCTGTCCCGCGTGTCCTGGATCGGCTCGAAATCCGCAAAGAGGCCCATGCCTCGCTTCAGAGGGAAGATGCGCGTTTCCAGCGGCTCGGCTTCCATCTCATCGAGGGTTGAGACAAAAATCGCCGTGTCCTCAACACGGTAGACGAGATTCTGCCCTTTGACCAGGTAATCCAGCGCCCGCTGCAAGGGGATCTCCACCAGATGCACCGAGATCGGCTGGGCCACCTCTTTGGCTTTGGGGGAGAGGACGATCGTGATGCCGGCCGCCTCCGCCAGGAAGTTCATCGCGGATTCAAAATCCACTTCCCGGAGCTTGGCGGTCAGCGGCTGCTGCAGGCGTTCCGACACCAGCGTCGTGGCGGCCTGCGTCGGAGCGGCGCAGCAGAGGAGAACCAGGAGGCATCCCACGCCGGCATACAGGCGACGCATGGGCTAAATCGTGGGGCCGCGCGGAGCCAGGATCCGCGCCGTCACAAAAATGAGGAGGTTCTTGCGGGTTTGGGATTCTTCCGTCTGGCGGAAGAGGCCGCCGACGAGGGGCAGATCGCCCAGCAGCGGCACCTTGGTGAGCTGCTCGGAACGGCTGTCTTTGATCAAGCCGCCGAGCACGACGGTTTCGCCGTCCTGGATCACGACGCTGGTGGTCAATTGGCTGGAGGTGAACTCCGGCACGGTGACACCCCCGCCCAAATCGCGGAACTGGCTGAAGGAGCTGACCTCCGGGGCCAGCACCAAGGTCACGGTCTTCAAATCGTCCCCGACGCTGGGTGTGACGTTCAGCAGGATGCCGACGTCGCGCTTTTGAAAGTCCTGGGGCACGTTGACGAACTCCGCCTCGCCCGCATCGTCGAAATCGCCGTCGCCGTTGGCGTCGAACTGCACGAGGGAGAGCTCATACCGCGTCGGATAGCGGAACTCATCCACCACTTTAATGGAGGCCGGCTGGTGATTGAGCGTCGTCACGCGGGGCGCGGAGAGGGTCTTGCTCTTCTGGTTTTCCTCCAGCAGGTGCAGCACCGATTCGAACTGAAAGCCGGTGAGCACGCCCTGCAAGGTGATGTTCAGGCTTTCACTCTCGCGAGCCAGCGCGGGAAACTTAAACCCGCCGCCCTTGCCGATGATCTGCTCGTTTGCCAAACCCTCCACCCCTTGGGTGTTCGTCTTGGCTTTGCTGAGGGGATAGTCGCCGGTCAGAACGGATTCAAATCCCATCTGCTGCAAATCCGTCAGGGTCAGCTCGATGAACCGGGATTCGATCAGCACCTGGATCGGCGTGGTGTCAATGCGGCTGAGCAGCCGCTCCACTTTGCGCAGGTTTTCCGCCGTATTGGTGATAATGACCGACCCGCTGCGCTCGTCAATCACCAGCTTGCCGCCGGAGGGCTGCGTGATGGTCTGCTCAATCAAGCCCTTGATGGATTCCATTTTCAGCGGAGCGGAGGAGTCCACGGCCGCGGTCTCCAGCGCAAACGGGCCGAGGCCGGCCCGCAGGAAAAAGACGCGCGTCTCCAGCGGCTCGTTGGCCAGCTCTTCCTCCGTGGAGATCAGGATGACGCTGTCTTCCTGGCGGTACGCCAGCCCTTCGCTCTTGGCGAGATACTTCAAAGCCAGCTCAAACGGCAGCCGGTCGGCCTTGAGCGACACCAACGTGCCCTTCAAATCCAGCCGGGGCGAGGGGATGAGACTGACGTTGGCGGCATCGCCCAGAAAATCGAGCACGTCGCCCAGCGGCACGTCCTGGAACTCGCAGCTGATCGGCTGCGTGAACCGTCCGGAGAGCTCCGCCGCCGCGCTGGTGACGTGCGCGGCCGGCACGATGCCGCGCGGCGAGGCGGCCGGCGGCGTCAACAGCTCCCGCTCCAACACGTCGTTCATCATTTCGGCCTCATCCAGCTCTACGGACCGCTTCAGCGTCTGGTCGTCATCTTTCAGCTTGGCCAGCTGGGCCTCATGCACGAGCTGCTGCGCCGCCCGGTTTTCCGGGTCGCCATGGAGCACCCGATAGGCCAGCTCCATCGCCATGTCGTGGCGCTGCTCTTTCATCGCGGTCTTGGCGTATTTCATCAACGTATCCTGCTCGATGCGCTTCTCGGTCAGCAGCCGCTCCAGATCGGACACCGCCGGCGCGGCCTTGCGCTGGGGCGGCAGGGCCGCATGGGCGCGGCCGCGCTGCTCCAGCCGCTTGGCCTCCGCTTGCGTCATCAGGTGCTGGGCGGCCTTGACGAGTGGATGGGCGGGATCCAGCAACGCCATCTGCTGGAGCTGTTCGATGGCGTCCTGGTAGGCGCCCCGGCGGTAGAGCGACAACGCTTGGCTGTAGAGGAACTTGAGCTGGCGCTCCCGGGCCAGCGCCAATTGGCGCTGCGCTTCGCGCGCTGCGAGTTCCAACTGGCGCGCTTTTTCCTGGGCCACTTGCACCGCGATGCGCGTCGCTGCCTCGCGCATCTGCGCGCGCTGGCGCTGGGTCCGATCCTGCGCGCGCTGCGCCGCTTTCTCGGCGATCACTTGATTGGTAATCGAGTCAAGCGATTGGGATTGGGAAGACGCTGTGGAGGACGAGGGCTCGTTGTCGTTCTGACTGCCGCGCAAGAGCTGGAGCTCTTCGGGCTCGGAGGACTGGCGAAGCAAGTGGAGGGGCTCAGACCACGCGCGCAGGCTGCTCGCGTAGACCCACACCCCTGCGCTGAGCGCGAGAATAATAAGCGGACGCCGCCGGTTCACTATGGTGAATCTCCCCGCTCACTCCAGCCATCGCGCGTTAGGGCGCACTTTGAGGTTTTGCCGCAACAAAGACCACAACCTCATGCTGGGTTGAGGTTTCCAATAGTACCACTTGCGTTTCGGAGATGTCAAGCACTTTGAACCCTGCAACCTCTTGTCCGACTTGAAGAAAATGTGTTTTCTTGCTGACGGATTCTTCCAAAATCGCGCGCTGGGCGCTCCCCATGAGAATGCGGCCTTTATAGACAAAGACCGGCCGGGCCGGCGGCGGCGGAGCGGCGGGCACCCCGGAACCCTCGAGGATGTCCTCCGGCGTCTTCCAGCGCTCCGCCGAAAACGGGTTGGCTTTGACGACCCCTTCCCATTCCGTCGCGGGCACCTCGTCCGCAGGCGCGGCCGGGGTGGGCAGCGGAAACTGCTTCAGCGCCAGCCGCAACGACTCGCCGGCGTTGGGGGATCTCGAGGCAACCTGCCGGGGCAGCCGCGACTCCCATTGCCAACTGGCCCACGCCATCGCGGCCAAGACGAGCGACAACACAACCACGCCCCAGGGAGACCGATTCATCCCCCCACCTGCCGGAGTGACAGGTGACAGGTGACAAGTGACAAGTGGAGGTCACAAAAAGCACGCCCACTGTGCAGGAGTCTATCCACTCGTAACTCGTCAATCAAGCACCGAACATATCGTGAGGGAATCATGAGGCTGGACGTTTGCTGCGGCTCGCCGGCGCCGCCGGCGCCTCCTCCGCCGCCGGCTCTGTCTCCGGGGCCGTCACCTGATAGCGAGCCACCACGATCTCCGCATCCAGCACCGCCGCGGCCGGCGGGGCTTCGGGATCCTCAACCGCCGGAGGGACTGTCACAATCCGGACCGCCAGGAGATCCATGAGCGGGACGGCCCGATCCAGCGCCCCCAGCAGCCGGCTGACCGCCCGGAGCGAGCAGGTCAGGCGGATCCGCACCGGCACCGCCGACAGAAACAGCTCGGCGCCTTCGGTGGCGGCCGGGGGCACGGGTTGCGGGTCCTCCACTTTAAACGAGCGCACCAGCGCGATGCCGTCCACGGCGGAGAGCAGCGTGGCGGTGTCTTCAATCAGTCCCAGTTGCGCGAGAAACCTCGGCACGGCATCCACCGGCGGCAGCTCCTTGGGCAGCCCGAGCACCGCCGGCAGCTCCATGCCCTGCGCGGTGGCCAGATGCTCCAACGTCTGCTGCACGTCATGCACGCGCTCCTGGAAATACAATTGCGCGTTGGTGTGGCCCTCGGGCGCCGGCAGCGACGGCGCGAGCCGGGCCAGCTGGTCCTCATATTGGGTGCCGAACACGAGTCCGCGGCTCTGGAGATATTCCACCACCTCCGGATCCGGCGGCACGCCTTTCAACTGCAGCTGTTTCAGCGCGGCGCGTTTGCGGGTGATGGCCTCGTCCACCCCATGCAACTGCAGCCGCCAGGCGGTCCAGCCGCCGATGGCCCCCAAGACCGCGAGGATGGCGATCCCCCATGACCAGGACGCCGGACGGCGAGG
Source organism: Candidatus Omnitrophota bacterium (assembly GCA_016190215.1). Lineage (GTDB taxonomy): Bacteria > Omnitrophota > Gorgyraeia > Aquiviventales > Aquiviventaceae > JACPRA01. Next base: position 7,077 of record JACPRA010000027.1, on the reverse strand, counting down.
GGCGTCGGAGGCCATCACGGCTGCTCCGGGGTCGCGGCGGGACGGGAGGGGCGCGGCGCAGGCCGGACGCCGGGCCGCGAGCGCGCCGCCGGCGCGGCGGCGGGGGCGCGGGAGGGGCTGCGGCCGATCGTCGGCTTCTTCGGAGGCTCCAGCGTCGGGACCGATTGCATCTGCACGGTAAAATCAATCAGCTCGTTGCCGGTGGCGGCATCCGTGCTGACCGTCGTGGCCAGCGGTTTGACGACCGCCCACGATCCCGCGCTCTTGAGCTGCTCGATCAGCCGGGTCACGCTTTGGAAGGAGCGCGCGTGGCCTTCCAACACCCCCTCCAGCGCTTCGGATTTCGTAAATTCCAGCTTCGTCAGCCACGCATCTTCGGGTAACGCCGCCACCACCTGGCGCACGGCATCCGAGACAATCCGCCGGCGGCTCGAGAGCGCCTCGAGCTGCTGCAGCCTCGCCTCCAATCGCTGATGGCGCTGCAGCATGGTCCGGACTTCTTGGCGGGATTGCTGATACACCCGTTCTTGGCCGGCCAATTGTCCCAGCCGGTCTTCCTTGGCGCGAACAATCGTCATCATGCCACGCGCGGTCAGTCCGGCCGCCAGCATCGCGCCCAGGATCGCCACCGCCCACCCCGCCTGGGCGATCTGCCGGTTGCGTTGGGCGCGCTGCATCCGCCCGAGCAGGTTGGTGGGCAGCCGCCCCAGGCCGGCCCCGTGCAGGGCCAACCCCATCGCCGCGGTCGCATCGGCATGCTGTGCCAGATCAAATGCCCGGATGCCCGCACGCGCCGGATCCACCACATCAATCGTGTAGCCGGCGCACACGCACCGCAGCCGTTCCATGAGCAACGCGGGAGGCACCGGCGAGCTGAGGATCCACACGGTTTTCGCGCCCGCGGCGTCGGGCGCGGCCGGCTCTCCGGCCTCGGCCGATCCCAGCGCCGTCTGCACGCCTTCCCAGGAGGCCTGCAAAGCCTCCGCCCATGCGGGTTCGCCGCCGGCGCCGGGCGGGCCGGATGCCGCCGGCGCCAGCGCGGAAAACACCTGCAGGCTCTGCGGGGCGACGATGATCCATTCGATCGCCCCCTGATCCACCATGACGAGGATGCCGCGCGGCAAAGCGCGCGTGCGATGCTCCTGCAGCCACACATTGGCGGCGGCGATCGCCGTCACCTGCACCGAGCGCACCGCGATCCCGGCGCGCTGGCACAGCCGAAGCCGCTCGGCAAGCAGGTCCTGCTTCATGGCGGACACCACCGCTGGCGCCAGGCCGGGATGCTGCCCGCCCCCGCCGTTGAGCCACTCGGCGGACCACGCGGCCTGCGCCACGTCGTAGGGCAGTTGCTGCTGCAACTCGAATGCCAGCCCGGCGGCGGCGCGGCGGCGGCTGACGAGCAGCGGGGAGACGGTCGTGACGATCGCGGCGGCGCTGGGCACGCCCAGCACGACCGGCGCGCGGATCGGCAGGGTGCGCCGCACGTGCTTCAGGACGCTGATCAATTCGTCTGCGGAGCCGGACCACGCGGCGTGGGCCAATCCGACGACCTGGATGGCGCTGCCCTGGCGCGCCAGCCGGACGGCGCGGACGCTGGAGGGGCCGATCTCAAGGCCAATGCTCACGGCACGGCCATGCGGTTGGAGAACATGATCATTGCAGCGTTGTACCGCGTTTACCCGAGGACGTCAACTTCGTCTAGATATTGTGAAGCGTATCTCGTGAAGCGTGAAGCGCGACAAGGAGATGTCACGAGATACGCTTCACAAAATAGTGCTACTCGATCCGCCAGAGCTTGATCGGCGGGCCTTGCGGCACCAGGATGACCGGCGGCTCTACCCCGACAATCCACGTCCGCTCGGCCGGCGTGGGGTCTTCCTCATCCGCCTGGATATCGGCGATGCCGTTGGTTTCCTTGCCCGCTTTCACTTTGAAGTAATGGTTGCCGGGCCCGAGCGGCGGGCTGGTCACGGAGCTCTCCGTGCTCCACTCCGACCACGCATCATGGTCGAACGCGTACGAGAAGACGCAGTTCCCGCCCGGGCAGCTGAACGTAAACTTGGCCGTTGACGCCGGCGTGATGCCCGCCGGACCGCTGACGATGATCGTCTCCGGCGCCGAGAGCTCCAACACAATCTGGTCTTCCACCGGCTCGGAGACGTTGCCGGCCGTATCCACAAACTTCACATACACGGTCTGTTCTCCGCGCACCGCGTTCAGCCGCCACAGGTCCCGGACCGCGGCATACGGTTCCTGGACATAGCCCGTCACCGCGTCGTTGCTGATCAGGACGTGCGAGATGCCGGCGAGGGCATCCGTGCCGGAGAGGTTGAGGGTCACGTACGCGCTGGTGGTCGTCTGCGCGCCGCCGTTGATCAGCACGGAACCGCTGGGCGGCGTCACATCCGCGCGCACGCTCCAGACGACCGGTGTTTGCACGTTGCCGACACGGTCGGTCGCCTCCACCTGGAACCGGTTGGACCCTTCGCTCAAGATGGTGCGGCCCGACACCGTCAACTGGCCCGTGGCGCTATCCCACTCCACCGGCACCGACACACCGTTGACCGACAACGTCACCCCCTCGGCCTCGACCCCGCTGAGGGCGTCGGAGATGGCGGCCGTCACGGTCGGGGCGAGCGTGTTCAGCAGCAGGCCCGGAGCCGGCGCGTAACTGCCGATCACCGGCGGCGCGGTGTCCACCCACACCCCGAAGGAAATCGGCGGACCAGCGCGCCCGGACGTGCTCAGCGCCTTCACCCAAAACGTGCGCTGGCCGTCCGCCAGGAGACGCTGCGGATCGGTGGCGACGTTCCAGGACGTCCCCGCGGTGTCCACCACGTCATCCGGCGCGTCGTCCACCGCGTAGCTGTACCCGGCCAAATCCAAGCCGAGGGTGGGGGGCTCCCAAATGAAGATCGGGTCGGCATCGCGCTGCCAGGTCTCCGGCGGAATCTGGGAGCCGAGGGGATCGGTTTTCGCGTAGAGGACCGTCATGACCAATTGGTCCACCGGCGATTGACGCCGCCCGGGAAACGCGGAGGCGATAAAGCCGGCCTGGGTGGTCACCGTGGTGGAGGAGGCCTTGGCTCCCGCGAAGGTTTCCCCCAGTCCACCGCGAGCCCCGAAGCTCGAGCTGGTGAGCTTCCCCCCGCCACCTTCGCTGATGGAGCTGACCGCCATTTGGTATTTGTCGCTTTTCGTCACCGCCGCTTCTACGGTGATGGGTGATGAGTGATGGGTGATGAGTGACACCATCAGCAACACCGTGAAAGGAATATGATGTGGTTGTCGCACCATGCGCATCTCGTTGTGCTCTTCACCCATCATCTATCATCCATCACTTCTCTTATCACCCGTCACTGTGTTAGCGCTGAATCACCGCCTGGATCCGCTGGATCCCCACAGGCTGGTCGGCCTGCAACGACTCTCCCAAGCTCATCACGCGAAAGACGTTGGAACGGACGGTGAGCAGATGCGCGATCTGCCGAAACCGCTCCAGCCGGTCCGCTTCCGTCTCGCCTAAGACCGATCCCATCAGGAGATCGCCGATGCCGCGCCACCTGCCGTCCTGGTTGCCATACGGGCGCCCGGCGATCACGCGGTCCACCGCCGTCTCGGTCATGCCGGGCAAGGCGAGCAGCACATCCCGGGACGCCGTATTGACATTGATCATGCCCACCAGGATTGGCCGCGGATCCAGCCAGAGATGGTTGACATGGCACACGCCGCTGGTGGAGTCGCATCGCGCCTGCAAGGTCAGGGTCCGAGCCGGCGCCCCGCCGACGCCGACCGCCGCTTGCCCGACGACGATCCGCCCCTGTTCATCGGTCCACCGGCTGGGAATCCATTCCGTGTACGCGCCGTCCGCCTCCTGCCACCGCACGCTCAACTGCTCCCCGCTCCAGCCGATCAGGCTCAGCCGGTAGTAGCCGTCCGGCACATCCGTCCATTGCCACGTCGCGATCGAGCCTTTGAACGTCGTTTCATAGCCGTCGAGCGTTTCATGCCAACTGTCGCTGCCCTCGAGCACGTGCCCTTCCGGCTCCAACCGGATGCCCTCTACCGTAAACCGGTCCGCCATTTTCGCCAGGTCCTGGCTCGTCAACGTCTGCCACGCCGTTCCGGTAGGCAATCCGGCCAGCTCCCCGACCGACGACAACGCCCGGTTCACGACCGCCACGTCCGTCGCGGGATCGTGCGTCACCAATTGGAGATCCTGCAGCTCCTGCAGCCCCTCGTTATTATTGGGCGCGCCGGGCGTATAGAGCTGCAAGGCCGGGTACCACGCTTCATCCAGGCCGTCCGCGTCTTCATCGTGAATTTCACTGGGATCGCCTTTCTCCAAGCTCTGAAACCCGCTCGAGGTCGGCAGCGGCAGCGGCAGCTCCACTTCATCCACCACCCATTCGCCGGCCCGCAAGATCAGCGTCGGGCTCTCGCCCCCGACATCCACCCCGAGCCAATCCATGTCCGGCGTCACCTCACCTCCGGGAAACTCCAATTGGGCGATGGGAACAGCGTCCGGCACCTGCCAGGCCGCGCGCGCGCTGATCTGGTTGCCCGCGACCCCGCCTTGCGCATCCTCCGCATCCACGGCGGCGACCATCAGGCCGCGCGAGGGCACCACGGTTCCCTCCGGGAACCGGCCCTGTCGGCCGTGCGTCGCCTCCCCCTCAATCACCCATCCGCTGACGTCAATCTCCTCCTCGCTGAGGTTGATCAGCTCGACGTATTCGGCGTCAGGCTCCAGAGACAAGATGGCCTTCTGGAAAAAGTATGTCCCATCCGCGGCTGTCTTGCCAATAGCCAGGATGATTTTGTGGTCGTCCCCCACGGTGAGGGTGGCCGGATGCCGCCCCCCGTGCGTCAGCAGGGTGGTCGTCGTGCCCACTCGCGCCTCTCCCACCGTCTGGCCGGCCTCCGTTCCAAAGACTCGGACATAGTAGCTGCCCGGCGGCACGGTCGGGTCCGTCCAGGTCCACCGTCCCTGCCCGGTCCCGCTATTCGAGCAGTTCGACGACCCCACCGGACACGCCCATTCGGAGACTTGGCTGTCGAACACCGCGCTGGTGATCGGCAGCTCCTTGGTCGGGGCCACCATCACTTCGTTCACGCGGACCGCTTCGATCCCCCGGATGGGCACGCGGGCATACCCGGGGGTGTCGTCCGGCACCACCAGCTCGATCCCCTGGAACGCGCAGCGCGTGCCCTGTGCTGCGGCACCGGTGACCGTGACGGTGATCGCGCCGCTGAGCTGCAGCGTGCCGAAGGATTCTCCGGAGACAACCCCGGCCTTGCGCTCCCCCTGGATCTCCACATCGCCCACCAGCACGCCCGGCAGCCCGTGCACCAGCACGCGGAACGTGCCGGAGGGCACGGAGAGCTGCCAGATCAGCGTCTCTCCCGGTGTGGTGGTTTCGTAATGCGCCACCGGCTCCGCCTGCCACCCCCACGCGCCTTGGGGGCCTTGGTTGGGCACCGTATAGTGGACCGTCATTTTGCTTACGCGCGAGATCGCCAAGTCCGGATCGGCATAATCCGCCATGTTCGCCGCCACCTGCCAGGGGTTGTCCACCCCGGTATCCAGCAAGACCGCCAGCAGCTCATCCGCGATGGCCGTGTTCAAATCAAACCGCGCGGCTCCTTGCATGGTGACGTTGGCGTCCCAGCTATAGGTGGTGGCCGCGTCGGAGAGCTTCCGCAGCCCGGCGGCATCCAGCCCCCCCAATCCCAGCAGCTCTTCCACGGTCTCAAACCGGCGGTCGTCTCCGCGCAGCGCAAGCGCCTGATATTCGTCCGGCTCGTCCAGGGCGCCGTCCCGGTCGTCATCAATCAGGGCGAGGCCCGGCTGGCCGTCGGGGCCGTAGCGCGCGGCTTCCACGGCCGCCGCGACCGCCCCCGCGTTCGCGACACCGGCACGGCTCAAGGCCAGGGTCAGGCTGGCCGCATCCACCCCGGAGGCGTGCGGATCGGCCAAGGCGGTATTGATGTGCACTTTGCCCGCCTCATCCTGGATGAGGACGGCATACCGGCCCGCCACGGCCTCGTCCGCGCTCGCGAGCAGGTTCCACTTGGATTCCGCCTGGCCATCGCCGTCCACATCCGCTTCGGCGCCGGCCAGGGCCGTCACCCACAACTCCTGCAGATTATCCAGCGAAGACGCGGCGCGGTCTTCCGCCAGCACGGCGCGGCCATGGCTGATGCCGGCCTCCGCGACATACCGGGCCCGCACCGTCGCGGAAAACTGCCGGTACGCGTGGGTTTCCAGGTACATGGAAAACACGAAGGAGACGCCGAGGATGGCCACGACGGTGAGGATGCTGACCACGACGAGGAGGGCGATGCCCCGCTCGGCGCGGTGAAGGGTGAAGGGTGAAGGGTGAAAGGATAATTGGGCAGGGGGCAGGGGGCAGGGGTTGGCCTTGCATCCACACCCCCTCACCCTTGACCCTTGACCCTTCACCATCACTAGCTGCTGGTGGGAACCGCGATGATGATGTCGAATGATTCGGGGTGTTCGCGGCCGATCAGCACGGTGACCTGCAATGCCCTGGGCAGTTGGCCGGCCTGCAACCCCGTCGGGCGGCTGTCCCATTGCCCCACCCATTCGGACCCGGTGAAATAGCTCACGTCAAAACCCTGGATATCGGTGCCGCACACTTCATCCCGCCCCGTGGCGATAAAGTCGCCGTCGGCCGGCTCATCGTCATGGCAGATGAGCTGGCCCACGGCGTTCACCCAATAGCCGCGCTCCACCAACCCGCCCCGGCCCGGCAGCGTGGCCACAAAAAAGAGCTCATCCTGCTCGCTGCCGGATTTGATCGCCGCGCCGGCCCCGGCTTTGCGCCCCACCAGCGGATACTGGGTATTGACGGCGCAGGAGCTGATTTCCCGGGCGAAGAGATCAAACAACAGCCGGGCTTGCTGATAGCGCTCCGTCCGCAGCTGTCCGGTCCGCCACGCGCGGGTCACCCCCCGGAAAATCAGCATGGAGGAAGTCACGACAATCACCAGGATGGTCATGGCCACCAGCAGCTCTACTAACGTAAATCCCCGTGAAGGGGCAAGGGGCACGGG
>JACPRA010000026.1 GCA_016190215.1 Candidatus Omnitrophota bacterium | reverse complement strand
GAGCAGGTGGTGTCCGGAGGCGGCACGGCCGGCTCCGGCAATCCGATGCGGGTGATCGTCGCGCTCGGGGAGCCCATCGGCGGGCGGATGGCGCAGGCCGCCCTCACGGTGCAGACGGGGGCGTCGGCGGCTTCATCCGCCCCGCTGGGCGGCAGCCAACTGGTGACAGTGACCGGCACGGTGAGTGAAGCGAACAGCTCCGTGACGGTCAACGGCATCGCCGCCACGCTTACCGGCACGGCGTTTCAAGCGCCGGGCATCCGCCTGCGGGAAGGCTCCAACCTGATCACTGCAGTCGCCACCGATGCCGCCGGCAACCACACCACCCGGCAGGTGACGGTGCGCCTGTGCACCCTGCCGCCGGCGCGCCCGACCCTGGCTAGCATGCCGGAGCTGGCAAGCGGCAACAGCCACACGGTGAGCGGCACGAAGACGCCGGGCACAGCCGTGTGGATCAACGGTGTGGAGCGGGTTCCCGCGGATGCGCTGACCACCTGGAGCGCGTCGGTGGCGCTGCAGGAAGGCGACAACGTCTTGACCATCGTGACTCAAGACGCGATGGGACACGTCAGCGCCCAGGTGACCCGGACCATCGTCGTGGACAACCTGGCGCCGGTCATCACCGTCACGGCGCCGGCCGTCACGAACCTGACGCCGCTCACCGTCAGCGGCACGGTGGACGATCACCTGACCACGGTGGACGTCAACGGTGTCCGCGCCGCGCAAACCGGGACGGCGTTTCAGGCAGACGTGCCTTTGGCCGCAGGTGCGAACACGCTGACCATCGTCGCAACCAGCCCGAACGATCTGCACGCGACGCGCACTCTCAGCGTCATGCGAGGCACGGCGCCGGCCATCATGTCCATAGCGCCGGCTCAAGGCGAAAAGCTGTATGCGAATGATCCGACCGCCATTTCCATCATCGCGTCAGATCAGCAGCAGGACCCGATCCAGTATCAAGTCCGGCTGGACGGCGGCGTGCTGATGGAGTGGAGCAGCAACGCGTCCTATGCGTGGCAGCCCACCTCAGGACAGGCAGGACCGCATACATTGGAGATTCGAGCGCGAGATGGTTTGGGAGGAGACGCCGTCGCGCAGCGGCAGATATTCGTGCTCCGCAAACCCGTCGTTCCTCAATAGCACACAGCAGACAGCACACAGCAAACAGAAAAGCTCAGCAACACATGAGGACGTTCCAAAAGTTGTTAGTTTGGCAGAAAGCGCATGAGTTGGTTATGCACACATATCAACTAACCCAACAGCTCCCCAAAGAAGAACGGTATGGCCTGCTCCAACAGATGAGGCGCGCGGCTGTTTCAGTAGCAGCGAATATCACGGAAGGTCATCAGCGACGGAGTAAGCATGAATTCTTGCAATTTCTCAGCATTGCGCATGGTTCTCTCGACGAGTTGAAGTACTACTATCTTCTGACGAAAGACCTTGGTTATCTCGATTCAAGCAAGCCGGAGGCCGCAATCCTTGTCGAAGAGGTAGGCAAGATGCTCAACGGCCTGAAAGTGCACGTCACACGGGAGGTGCGTCATGGTTAGGGGTTCCAGGTATTGGTTTAGATCGTTCTGTATGCTGTGTGCTGTCAGCTGTCTGCTGCCAGCGCTTGCTTCTGGCGACATCCCCAAGCTGATCCGCTACCAAGGACAGGCTCTGGATGCCAACGGCGTGCCGCTGGAAGGTCCGTACACGCTGACGTTCCGGCTGTACGACGCGGAAACCGCAGGCACGAAAATTTGGGAAGAAACCCAGACCAGCGTGCCGATCAGCTCCGGCCAATTCAGCGTGCTGCTGGGGCAGGTGGCGCCCTTCACCACCGACTGGAGCGCGCCGTCCTGGCTGTCGCTGCAGGTGGGCGCGGAAGCCGAGCTGAGCCCGCGGCAGCGGATCACGGCCGTGCCGCTGGCGCTGCGCGCGGAAACCGCCGAACGCCTGGCCGGCTCCGCCGCGGATGTGTCGGTGCGCGCGTACAACAGCAATGCGGTCTCGGTCCCGAACAACACGGAGCTGGCGTTGCCGTTCGACAGCGAAGTCTACGATACCGGGGATCTGCACAGCACGGCGACGAGCGCCACCCGGCTGGTCGCCAAGACCGCCGGCAAGTACTTGATCCTCGGCAACGTCAACTGGGCGGGCTACGCGGGCGGCGTGCGCAACCTCACCGTCCGCGTGAACGGCGCCACGGATGTGGCCAGCATGAACCTGCCGGGCAGCGCGGTCAGCGGGCAGATGTTCATCGTGGCGCACTATACCCTGGCGGTGAACGATTACGTGGAGCTGTTCGTCTACCAGGATTCCGGCGCCGCGCGGAACATCAATGCCAGCGGCCCGTTCAGCCCGTCGTTCACCATGGTGAAAGTTCCATGAGAGAGGAGACACGCATGCGCGCGCTGATCTGGGTGGTGATTGCCAGCGGGATAGGCTCGACGACGGCATGGGCCAAATCGAAAGACGTGCCGCGCGGGACGATCGAGGTCGGCCAGCTCCATGAAGAACTGCTGGCGCGCTTCCCTCAGTGGCAGGGGACAAAGCGGGCGGATGGAAAATTCACGAACCCCACGCTGCAAGTCGAGAGCAACGGATCGAAAGTGCTGCTCACGCTGCCGGAGGATGCGGATGAGGCTGCGGTGCAGGCCGTGATTGCGGCGCACACTCCCACGCCGTCCAAACGCAAGACTCCGACGACGCTGGAAGACCGGGTGGCCCGGGTGGAGCAGATCCTCGGGATCGAGTGATCACGCCTTGCGGCAGAGGGCGAAGAGGTCGAGGCTGGAGCGGGTCACGCAAGGCCGTACCACGAAGTCCCGTGTAGACGCCTGGTGGTAAGCCCGCGCAATGGGGTTCCACTGGGGCGGGCCCAGGCGGTGCAGCCCCCACCGCTTGAACCGCTGGACGACGCGCTGCATGGGGCTGAGGAAGAGCCCGCGCATGTCCACCGAGGGAAACACCTGCCGCAGCAGCGCGTCAAGCTCCGGCCCGGTGAACTCTTTTTCGTGATAGATCAGCTTCTGGTACGGCCGGCCCGGCTTCATGCTGTTGGCCAGGTTGAGGGTCGACACGCAGAAGACGCCCTGCGGTGTCAAGACGCGGAAGATCTCCCGCAGATAGGCCAGGAGCTGCGGCTCCGGCACGTGCTCGATGACCTGGAACGAGCAGACGACGTCGAAGGAGCCGGAGGGAAAGTCCAAGGCTGTGGCATCCATATGGCGGAACTGCAGGTTCGGGCGCTGGTAGCGGGCTTGCGCGCGGGGCACGTTGCCGGCCACGATGTCAATGCCCACGACCTCGCGGGCCAGGTCCGCCATCCAATGGCTGCCATATCCTTCCCCAAACCCCACTTCCAAGACCCGCTTGCCGAGCAGATGCGGACGGGCAAACTCGTAGGCGCAAAGGTGCTGGGCAAAAAACCGAGGCTCGGTCTCCTCGGGAATCATGCCGCACAGGCTGGCGTCCGCTTGAGCTTGGGTCATGGGCGCTGGGTCATGTGAGTGGCGGTCATGTTACGCCGGGCCGGGAAGACTTGTCAACCGTCGGCCGTTCGATTAGGATAGGCCACAACGTGGTGTTCGGCGGCGCAACCTGATCAGCCCGGAGGAACGGCATGTCGATCTCAGCGGCTCTCAAATCGTACTTGGACCAGCAGCGCATTTCGTATACCGCCCACAAACATGCCGTCGCCTACACGGCGCAAGAGCTGGCCGCCGCCCAGCACGTGCCGGGCCGGAAATTAGCCAAGTGCGTGGTGATCAAGACCAACGCCGGCCTCTGCCTGGCCGTGCTGCCCGCCACCCACCTGGTGGATTTCGCCAAGCTGAAGCAACTCCTCAAGGCCGCACGCGTGAAGCTAGCCAGCGAAGCGGACATCAAACAGGCGTTCCCCGACGCGGAAGTAGGCGCCATGCCGCCCTTCGGCAACCTCTATCGCGTGCCGACCGTGGTGGACGCCGCCCTGGCCGAGGCGGAAGAGATTGTCTGCAACGGGGGAAGCCACACGGACACGATCAGCCTGCGCTATGCCGACTATGCCCGGTTGGTGAACCCGAAGGTGGGAGTGTTCGGCCTGCACGTGGCCAAGAAGGCTGGAGCCGCGCAACCGGCCACAACATCGAAGAAAACCGCGAAGAAAAAACCCGCCGCCAAGCGCGCCCCAGCCAAGCGCACACCCGCCGCCCGCAAACCGGCGCGCAAACCGGCCAAGAGCGCACAGAAGAAGCGGAGATAGTGTCGAGTTACCCGGCGCTGGAGGACGCCGCCTGCGGCGACTCCGCGCCGGACGCGATCTGCCCCACGCTCGCGACCGTCACCGGCAAGTGGTGGGTGGCATTCACCCACAACACGTCCGGCGGCAGCGCGCGGATGTTGAGCGCGGAAATCCCCCCGTTATCCAAGACCAGCCGCCGCAAGAGGTGATCGTAGCTGGCCTCCAGCCAATCGGCCAGCAGCGCGGAAATCACTCCGCCGTGCGTCACCACGACCACCGGGCCGCTTTGGTGGCGCGCCATGATGCGCTCAATGCCCTTTCGCACACGCTCGCGGAATGCCGCCAGCGGCTCTCCGCCGGGGATCACCGTCGTGGAGGGCGTGCTGCGCCACCGCTCGAACGCGCCGGCGTAGCGGGTATTGATTTCCTCCGGGGTCAGCCCCTCCCAGTCCCCCAGCCCGATTTCGCCCAGCGCCGGCTCAGCCTGCGGCGCGCAGCCGAGGGCGCGCGCGATCGGCTCCGCCGTGCGGATGGTGCGCGGCAAGTGGCTGGTGTAGAGCGCGGCGATCGGCTGCCGGGCAAAATAGGCGCCCACCGAAGCGGCCTGCGCCACACCGGCCGGGCTCAGCGGCGTATCCGAATACCCTTGGAGCCGGTTGTCCCGGTTCCACAGCGTCTGGGCATGACGAACCAAATAGAGTTTCATGCGGGCTCCTTCAATCAATCCTGGCAGGAAAAACTAGAGGCCGTAGCTGGACGCGACTTGATTCAGGACGTCTTCCGCCACGAAGATCGGCGCATCCGACCGCAGGGCCAGCGCAATCGAATCCGACGGACGCGCATCCACTTCCGCCGCCGCCCCTTCCTTGGTCTGGAGAACCAGGCTGGCGAAGAACGTGTTGAATTCCAGCTTGTTGATGATCACGCGCGTCAGTTTCGCCTTGAGCGTGGTGATGGTGTCCCGCAGCAGGTCATGCGTGAGCGGGCGCGGCGGCTGGATGCCGCTGATCTTCATTTTGATGGCCGTCACCTCGGAAATGCCGATGATGATCGGCAGCATGCGGCTGCCGTTGCGCTCCTTCAGCACGATGACCTGCTCCCCCCGCCGCTCGTCAATGCGGATCTTGCTCACTTCCATTTCGACCAGCCCGTTGGCTGGGGGTGGCGGATTCGACGGCGAACTCATGCGTCCTCCCGACGGTGAATTGGGTCAGAGAATGCTAGCATGAGGTCCCAGGGCTGTCAATTGCGGCACCGTCTGGTATAATAAGGCTTCCATGCGGACACTGCGGCACGTGATTGCTCTTGCGGTCGTCGGAAGCTGTCTGGGGCTGAGCGGCGCCTCGTCGGGAGAGGCCGCCGAATCCGCGCAGAGCCCGACACCCCCCGCTCCTACGCAAACCCGCACGGTCATCTGCCCCATCTGCCACCGCGTGAATCAAGCGGATGTGCCCTACCCGGAAAAAGCCGGGCTCCTGCTGGTGCGAGGCGCCTCGAACACCGCCTTCGGCTGGACGGAGCTGATCCTCCAGCCCGCCGCCGAGGTCAAAGCCGGCGGCAACCTGGCGACCGGTGTCGGCAAAGGCGTCGTCGCCGCGATGACCCGCACCGGCCGCGGCCTGGGCGAGCTGCTCACGTTCTGGACGCCAAAGCAATCGAAGAATCCTCCTCCCCCGCTGGCCACCGACTGCCCGATCTGCATGGGCCAGCAGTGAAAAGTGTCTGACACTTTTCGACATTTTCCCCGCACAAAAAGTGTCTGACACTTTTCTTGCTTTTCTTGGCTTGACAAGTGTGACGGCGCAAGCTAGGCTGACTCCCATAATTTGACCGATGCTTGGGGTCTCCGCCTAAGGGTGGAGGTAACAGGGAAGCCTGTGGAATTCAGGCGCGGACCCGCCGCTGTGATCCCCGCGACACGGTCCTAGCTGATAGCCACTGTCCCGCAAGTTTTGGGATGGGAAGGCGCTAGGATGGGGAGAGCCAGAAGACCTACCCGACATCGAAACGCTTGGCACGAAGCCAAGCGTTCTTCCCAACGCTTCGCGGCGCGAGTCGAGGGTCCAAGGAAACTGGGACTGTATCCCCGACGATACTTCGTCGGGGTTTTTTGTTGCCCTCCCCTCGCGCCGCTCACGTCCCGCGCGACTCGGGACATGGAGGATCTGATGGGCAACATCTGGGCACGAGCCGGGGTGGCAATCGCACTGGTGATGGCGGCGCCGGCAGCACTCGCCAACGCGGAGTCCGCGGAACCAACCCGCCGCCTCATGACACCGCGGCGCATCCCCGGCCTGATGACGGACGAGCGCACCGTGCCGGCCAACGTGACGGTGCTCACCTCGAAGGAGCTGGAAGGCTCGGGTGTCGCGACCGTGGAAGACGCCTTGCAGAAAGTGGAAGGCGTCACCGTCCTCAGCACCACCGGCTTCGGCCTCGGCGCCGACGGCTCGGTCAACCTGCGCGGGGTGGTCAACAGCTCGCGCAGCAACGTGCTCGTGCTGGTGGACGGCGTGCGCCAGAACCGCATCAGCGGCGACGAAGTCCACTGGCAGTCCATCCCCGTCGAAGATATCGAGCGGATTGAAATCGTCCGGGGCGGCGGCGGCATGATGTACGGCGAAGGCGCCTTCGCCGGCGTCATCAACATCCTCACCAAGCAGAGCAGCGACACACCGCTGGAGACCGAGCAGGGCGTGGAATTCGGCTCGTTCGGCTGGCAGCAGTACCACCTGGCGGCGCGCGGCCGGTCGGACCGCTTCACCTACGGCACCAGCTATCATCGCCGGCTCCTGACCGGCTACCGCGAGTTCTCCCAATCCCGCAATACCACGGTCACCTCCCACCTCGGCATCGAGATGCACCCGGCGGCCACGCTGCAGCTCCACGTGCTGCACAGCGAAGACACCACCGCGTTTCCCGGCGGGCTGACCCCGGCTCAAGCCGAATACCGCCGCCGGCAGGCCGACATGAGCCGCGTGGGGATCTTCGACGACCAGACGGACCAGGTCTCCGCCGACCTGATCCTGGGCCCCTGGGAGGGGCTTTCCGGCGCGGCCAATGTCTTCTGGCGCAACCGGAACGTGGATTCGCTGATGTCCGGGCTCTTCACGCTCGCGCCCTCGCGCGGCCTGAGCCTGCGGGGCAACTACGAGTGGGGCGATGACGCGCTCCGCAGCACCGTGATCAGCGGCATCGAGCTGACCGACGACAAAGCCACCATCGGCACCCGCGGCTCGCCCTTCGGCCCGGCGGATGAGTCCAACCGGAGCGGGTACGGCCTCTACGCCGAGAACACGACGACGCTGAACCAGCGCCTGTCGCTGGTCAGCGGACTGCGTTATGACCGGTTCCGGTACACGGAAGCCATGAGCTTTCCGGCGTTTGAAGGCACGCTGCGCTTCGAGGGATTCAGCCCGAAAGTCGGCACGCGGTATGCCGTGCTGCCGGGGGTCTGGGACGTGTTTGCGTCCTACAGCCGCCCGTTCAAGGCGCCCAGCGTGGACGATTTCTCCGCCCAGGTGGCGCAGTTTGCCGGCAATGTTGACTTAAGGCCCCAACAGGCCGATACTTATGAAGTCGGCACGCGCATCACGCCGGGGCCGGTTGAGGCGGGGATCACAGGCTTCTACCTGAAGACCCAGGACGAAATTCTCTTCAACCGGGTGGCTTTCCAAAACCAAAATTACGACACGCGCCGCCTCGGCGCCGAGATGAGCGTCAGAGCCTCGTCGGCACACGCGCGCGGCTACACCAGCTACACGGTGGTGGACGCCTCGTTCCACAAAGGCGCCTTTGACGGCAACCGGATTCCCGGCACCCCGGCGCAACAGCTCAGCGCCGGTGTGGGGGTGTCTCCCCTGCCCGGATGGTGGGTGGACCTGGATTGGCAGCTCGTGAACGATTTTTACCTGATCAACGATTTCAACAACGCGCTGCCGAAGGCGGATAACTACGGCGTGTTGAATTTGACGCTGGCCTACGAGCGCTCTTGGGGCCGCGCGTTCCTGACGTTCTACAACGTGACGAATGAGGAATACGTGTCGTTTCAGTCCAGCAACGCCACGGATTTGAGCGGGGCGGGCGAAAACCCGATGCCGCCGCTGCACGTCGTGGCCGGCATCCGCACGAAGTTTTAACCACAGGAGGACCACATGCACTCTTCATCCGATTCCCTGCGCGCGCAGCGGCACCTCGCCTGGGCGCTGATGGCGGCCGCCATCACGGCGCGCGCGCTGCCCCATCCGCCGAACGTGACGCTCCTGAGCGCCATCGCCCTGTTCGGCGGCACGGCGCTGCCCAAACGCTGGTCGCTCATCGTGCCCCTGGCCAGCATCGCCATCAGCGACGCGCTGATCGGCTTCCACGACGTGATCCTCTTCACGTGGGCCGGTGTCGCGCTGACGGCCGTGCTGGGCTGGTGGGTCCGCCGCGAGCCGCGGCCGGGGCGCATCGTGCGGGCGTCACTGATCGGCTCGACGATGTTTTTCCTCCTGACCAACTTCGGGGTGTGGCTGGTCGGCAGCCACGGCGCCATGTATCCCAAGACCCTCGAGGGCCTGTGGTCCTGTTACGCCGCGGCCGTGCCGTTCTACCGCAACGCGCTGGTGGCCGACCTGATCTATACCGGATCGCTCTTCGCCGCGTACGCGTGGATGAGCCGGCGCCTCGGCGTCCCGGCCATGGCGGTTTCCCGGTAAGTTCCGCATGATCATCGCCATGTCCCCGGCCGGCGGCTGGTACCTGTTTTGCCTCGGGCTGGCTGCGGGACTGGCGGTGCTGGCCATGAGCGCGTA
This sequence comes from Candidatus Omnitrophota bacterium, assembly GCA_016190215.1. Taxonomy (GTDB): domain Bacteria; phylum Omnitrophota; class Gorgyraeia; order Aquiviventales; family Aquiviventaceae; genus JACPRA01. Next base: position 42,639 of record JACPRA010000026.1, on the reverse strand, counting down.
CCTCGCGGTCTCGCCGCGATGGCTGCGCTGGATGCTCCTCGGCTGCGGCATGCTGATGATCCTCCGCTACCTGTGCATGACGTCGCTGGCCCTGTTGCTGACCCCGCCGAACTCCTTCTGGCTCCACCGGTTCTGGTTCGGCAGCACCATCGGACTGACCTTTCCCACACTGGTGGCGCTGGACCAACTGGTGCGCCATCCGGCCGTGACCCCGCGCCTCCTGCTGCGCTGGTATGCGCCGTTTTTCGGCGTGTTCCTGCTGGTGTTACTCTTCGGACGCATTCAACTGGTGAGCGATCCGCTCATCGGACTCCGCCCCACGCTCGGGTGGTTCGGGCTGGGACCGCTCATCCTCGCCGACACGGTGTTTGTCGCGGGCGTGTTCGGCCTCTGCGCCGTGCTATGGCGCCGGCTGACCTCATTGCCCATCCGCCTGGCCCTGGCAGGCCTGCTGGCGGCCTATGCCGCGCTGGCGATTGACGGCTTGTCGCTCCTCACCGGAGGGTGGGTCGAGCGCCCGTTTCTCTTCTCCGAAATGCTGGCCCTGGCGGCGCTGTGGGCGGCCTTCCACATCGCCCGGCTGAGCCAGTAGCGCCCGCGTCCCTCGTCTCCCATGGCCTTGCCCCAGGTGGTCATTCAGCCTCACGCGGCCAAGCGCGTCCGCCACCATGACGGGTGGATTTTCCGGGACGAGATTGTCCGCGCCCCGGAGGGCCTACCGGCCGGCGAGCTGGTCGAGGCCGTCACCGACCGCGGCGGATTCGCGGCGACCTGCGCGTTCAACCCGGCATCGCACATCCCCCTGCGCGTTTTCACGACGACCTCGGGCGATACGATTGACCGCGCCTGGCTGGCTCGGCGGCTGGCGCGCGCCGTCGCGAAGCGCGCCCGGATCACCGGCACCGACGCCAAGCGGCTGGTCTTCAGCGAAGCGGACGGCCTGCCCGGGCTGATCGCGGACCAATATGGCACCGCTCTCGTCATCCAGATCCGCACCGCAGGCATGGAGCGGCTGCGCGACCTCATGGTGGACCTCCTGCACGAGCAGCTCCAACCGTCCGGCATTCTGGAGCGCAGCGACAAGGAATTCCGCCAGGAAGAGGGGCTGGCCCCGACCGCGGGCGTGCTGCGCGGCGCCGTTCCAGAGCGCATCTTGATCCGGGAGGAGCCTTGGCAGTTCTGGGTGGATCCGCACCATGGACTCAAGACCGGCTTTTACCTGGACCAGCGCCTCACCCGGCAGAAGCTCCGTCAGGCCGTGGAGCCGAACCACCGGGTGCTGGATACCTTTAGCTACACCGGCTCCATGGGCATTGCGGCGGCCACGCGCGGGGCGCGGGTGGTGTGCGTCGAGCAGCAGGAGCCGTTTGTCGAGCTGGCGAAGGAGAACGCCAAGCTCAACGGTGTCGCGGACCGGATGGAGTTTGTCGCGGGCAACGCGTTTTACTGGCTGGACGCCCAGGCGAAGGGCCCCTCACGCTACGATTGGGTGGTGCTGGATCCCCCGGCCCTGGCGAAGAGCAAGGCCGCCACGCAGCAAGGGCGGCGGGCGCTGCACCATCTGCTGGTCCAGGGGTTGCGCGCGCTGGCACCCGAGGGACGGATGCTGCTCAGCGTGTGCACGTATCACCTGCTGAGAGACCTGGAAGAGATCGTGCGGATCGCGGCGGGAGACGACGACGTGCGGCTTACCGTTTGCGACCAGTGGACGCAGGCTTCCGACCACCCGTGGATTCTGCAGCTTCCGGCCACCCGCTACCTGGCGAGCTGGCTGCTTGAGCGCGACGCACCATCAGCGGCTTGATCCACCAGCACAATCCGCTCAAGAGCAGCGTGGGCAGGTAGACGCAGACGAACATCAGCGCCGTCACGGTGATGCCGACGGACACCGTCAGCCCGGACTGCGCCAGCAGCAGGATCAGCGCGGCGTCTTTTGACCCGAACCCGGCCAGCGACAGCGGGACGATGCGCGCCGCGATGCGGCTGAGCGCCACGATCTTGGCGATCAGCAGCAGCGGCACGACGATCCCCAGCGACCGCAGCAGCGCATCCACCTGAAGAAACAGCAGGCTGAAGGCCGCAGCCGCCAGCACCAGCGGCCACGCCAGCTTGATGGAGCACAGGTGGCGCAGGCCTGAGCGCAGCTCGGTCATGTCCACCTGCCACGGCGAGAGCTTGCGCCATTTCTTGGCCAAGCGCCGCAGCGAGATCCCCCACACCACAACCGCCAACGACAGCACCACCACCACGATCGCCGCGCCCCACGCGACGTTCTTGATCCCGTGCAGCAGCGGCACCGAGGTCAGCAGCGGCAGCCCCCAGAGCCCGAAACTCACCACCGTCACCCAGGTGAGGACCTTCTTCATCACAACGCTGGAGAGCGCGTACCCCATGGTAATGCCGGTATCGGAGGAGATGTACGCCGCGCCCAGGAACTCCCCCACATGGCCCGGCGTCACCAGCCCGAGATACTGGCTCGCCAGATAGGAGAGGATCGTTTTGGGATAGGGGTAGTGGATGTGCTGGGCGGCCAGGAGCCGACGCCACACCGCGGCTTCCAGCAATAGTTGGAGGAACGTCAGCAGCATGCACCAGCCCAGCCAGCGCAAATCCACGTGGGTCAGCTCCAGGTCCCGGGACTTCGGCAGCCGGAACAAGAGCACGACCAGGGCGATCATGCCCAGCACCCTCAACCACCAGATGAGGGAGCCGCGGATGGGTTTACGGTAGGCGAATGCGGTCATGTGGGTGTCCGGACAAACACACACGGCGGCACCAACATGATGCCGCCGTGCGAGTTGCCGTTCAAGAAGTCAACCTCAGGGCGCGGTCGGTTCCTGCGTGGTGGCGTCGGAAGCCGGAGCCGAAGCGTCCGAAGAAGCGGCTGGTTCCGTTCCGGAGGCTGCCGGCTCAGGCGCAGCCTCGGCAACCGGGGCTGCGGTTTCCACGGACACGCCGGCTTGCGCTTGAGACGTCGCCGGCTCAGCCGCGGCGGCCGGGGCTGCGACGGCGGCGGTGACCTTCACCGCAACCGCGTGCCGCTTGGCCGTGTTGACGTCGAAGTTGTACTCCACCTCGACGGTGGAGCCTTGCTGGACGCCGGACGCGGTCAGCGCCTGGTCGCCTTGCGAAATCTTGGTGGTGGAGGTGAGGTAGATCGGGGTTTCGAACCCGTAGCGGTCCTTCACCTTGAGCAAGGAAGCGTTCGGGTCGCTGACATCCACGGACACCACCTCGCCTTTGATCAACAGGGTCGGCAGCGCCCGGGGGGCGTCTTCCGCGGCGGACACCGGCCCGCTGCACGCTCCGAGCATACTGACCGCCATCATCCCTCGAATAAGCCACTGGCGCATGTCATTCACCTCCATAGTGATTGGCGTTGGATTCTGCGTGAGGGTATTACCGAGGTAGTATACCGGCGGGGCCGGCTTTGTCAAGGGCAGCCGCCTCCTCGCAAGCCTTCAAGAACTGCCGGATGCCGCGCAGCATGACGATCCGCTGGCCCAGCAAGATCAGCCCTGGAGCGATCTTGATGGCCGGGCGCAGCCAGGTGGCCATCTCCACCGCGGTGCCCTGCTCATGGGGCGAAAACCGGCACACGCCGAGGTATTCCCCGATGGCGTCATTGATCAGCCGAAACCGGATGGCGCGCGGAGGGTCTTGCTCGATCTCGAACGTCAAGCGCAGCGTCTTCCAGAGCACTTTGATGTCGGTCTGCACGACCTGCCGGGTGGGGCTCTGCTCCAGCACCGTGACTGACTCGATCCCCGGCGTCATGCGCCCCAGGTCGGTGTAGTCCTCCGACACGTCCCAGACCGACGCCGGCACGGCGGGGGCCGTGAACTCCGCCCCGGCAAAGATGCCCTCCCGCGAGGACGCCCGCTCCCGCCACCGCACCATGTAGCGCCAGACTTCATAGTTGCGGACCCGCTGCTTGGGCCAGGCTCCTTCGAGCGCCGTGGTGTCAATCGTCCCCGCCAGCACCGGGGCGCCAAGCCCGAGCAGCGCCACTCCCAGGCTGAGACTGCGCGCGAGGCGGCGCATCGTCCTCAGCGGCGAAACGCGGCGGCGACGGAGGCCGTATCGTCGTATTCACGGAAGCGCACGACCCGTCCCTCGCGCAGCGTAAAAACCATGACCCAGGAATTCTCCGCCGCGCGCCCGGTGGCTTTGATCTTCAGCCGCTCCACCCCGAGGACGACGACCGTGTCCTCCTGCGCGATGAACTGCTGCGGCTCGAAGCGTTCGACGTCCACGGTCTGCCCCAGCGCCGTGAAAAACTCAAGCACCTGCGGTCTGCCGCGCCGCGCGCCCGCATAGGCCACCTCGGCCGGCCCGGTCACCTGCCACTCGATGTCATCCGACAGCGCCGCCAGGACCGACGGAATGTCCCCCCGCCCGAACGCGGCATAGATCTGCTGCACGATCTGCACGTTCTTCGGCTCGCTCATCAGTTTCGAGTCCTCACAGTTGACCTCCAGAGCGCGGCTTTCTTCCGGCGAGGCCAGCGCTTGATCTCGGCTTCCCGCCGCTTGGCGTCGCGTTCAGACCGGCAGGCTTCCGTGTAGAGCAGTTTTAGCGGCGGGTTGGCGCGGGTGAAGCGGCCGCCGGTGCCGTTGCGATGCTCCCGGTAACGGCGGGCGACGTCGGTGGTCACGCCGGTGTAGCAGTAGCCGTGCGCGCACTGCAGCAGGTAGACCACCCAGGCCGGCGTCTTAATGCGGCACCTCGAACAGCGAACGGTATCGGCCGTAGCCTTCCTTCTCCAACTCCTCCAGCGGGATGAATTTCAAGGCGGCGGAATTGATGCAGTAGCGCAAGCCGGTGGGACCCGGGCCGTCGTCGAAGACATGCCCCAGGTGCGAACCGGACCGCTTGGCGCGGACCTCGGTGCGCGTCATCCCATGGCCGGTGTCGGAGTGCTCCAGCACCGCGTCCGGCTTCACCGGGCGGGTGAAGCTGGGCCAGCCGGTGCGCGAGTCGAACTTGTCGGTCGAGGCAAAGAGCGCTTCCCCGCTCACCGGGTCCACGTACAAGCCGGGGTGCTTGTTGTTCCAATAGGCGTTGGCGAAGGGGCGCTCGGTGCCGCCTTCGCGCATCACGTAATACTGCTCCTGGCTGAGGCGCTTCTTGAACTCCTCCTCGCTCACGGGGAGGGGGCATTGCTCCGGATCGGGCCCTGAGGATAGCGGCGTGGGCGTCATGGATTGGTCCTCCGATTTAGCGGATGCGGGACACCCGAACATCAGCAAGATGCCGGCGCATGCAATCAGCGTCCGATAGGGATGTGGCATTGTCCGCCGCCGTTCTTTTCGAAATAGCGCTGGTGGTACTCTTCGGCCCGGTAGAAGGCGGGGGCCTGCGTGATTTCGGTGACCACCGGGTCGTCATAGCGGCCGCTGCGCTGCAGGCGCTCCTTCGACGCCTCCGCGAGCGCGTGCTGCTCCGGCGTGTGGTAGAAGATCGCCGAGCGGTACTGGTCGCCTACGTCCGGGCCCTGCCGGTTCAGCGTCGTCGGGTTGTGGATGCTCCAGAAGACGTCCAGCAGCTCCTCGTAGGACACCTGCGCGGGATCGTAGTCCACTTCCACCGCCTCGGCATGGCCGGTGGCATGGCTGCAGACTTGCTCGTAGGTGGGGTTGGGGGTATGGCCGCCGGTATAGCCGACGGCGGTATTGGTGACGCCCTTCACCTGCCGGAACGCCGCTTCAACTCCCCAGAAACAGCCGGCGGCAAAGATGGCTTGCTCCTTCCGCATCTCAGGCTCCGTCTCAGCGCACGCCACCGACATGCTTCCGATCAGCGCCACTCCCAGCAGCACGCTCCGTCGAGGTTTCATACGAGAAGTATACCCCGGCCATTGTACCAAAGACGGCGTACAGGCGCTTCGCGGGAGAGGCGCCGCTCTTCCCGCTGCCTGCCTTATTTGGCAAAGGGGATGGGTTGGCGGCACGCGGTGCCGCCGGCGTTGTAGTCATACACCATCCGCCCGCCGAAATCGGCTCCCACCGCCATCACGCCGACCATCACGAGCAACAGGGATAGAAAGAGCCACCGCCCTTTCGTTGGAAAGGGCCGGGCCAGTACGGCCCAGGCGGTCAGCACCGCACAGATCGCGGAGGTCGCCAGCATCGCACGCTCATGCGGCTCAAGCAGCCGGTCACGAACCGAGAGGGCCAGCATCACCCCCTGCTCGGCGTAGAGGCCGGTTGCCACAGCCACCGACAGGGACAAGGCTCCCAGCACCAGCACCACACACGCCGAGTGCGCGAGGCGCTCGCGCTTCAACAACCACGCGGCAACATATAGGAGCGCAGCACCCATCAGAAACGCGATCGGAAAGTGCACGATCAACGGATGGATATTCTGCAGGTGCTGCGCCCCGGGAAACATGGCTCTTACTCGACCGACTCGACGGCAACGTACCGATTCCCGCCCGCCTCATACAGATCGCCTTTCAGGGTCACTGCATCACCCAGGCGAGCGATCACGCTCTCGGGATAGCCGGTTTTGTCTTGCTTGGGCAGCACGGTGTACAGCTTGCCCGTGCCGTCTTCCACGATGCTGATCGGAATGCCGGCCTTCGCGCAGTCAATGGCGCACTGCTTGTGCCCGGCCCCCTTCGCATTCATCGCGACATAGCAGAGCGAGTCCACCAGCTCCCCTTTGATGGTGATCTCCTGCACACCCATCTCGTGTGCATGGTCATGCTCATGCGCCTCCTGGGCCCACACGACCACCGGACTCGTGAGCAGCCATACTGCCACCACCCCTCGTACCACGCGCTTCATCTTCCCTGCCTCCTGTGATGTCAGGCCGCCACGGCCTTGTGACGACAATACTGTTTGGAACGTCTCCGGTTTCCCTGGTGTTATCCTCGGTGAGGTTCGTTCCGAGCGGCGCTCTTGTCCGTTGGAGTCGGCGGGGGAGGCGGCGCGGCGCAGGTAAACCGCACCACCCGGCAGAGCGTCAAGGTGCATCGGTACCCTGCCGAGTCAGGGATAGCGTGATAGCGAGGCGCTAGGTCACAATTATGATCGGGCTCCTCAGGATCTGCCACCGCTCCTCCTGGACATGGCTCTGGACATTTGAGGTTCGCCACCTGCAAGTCAATCTGCAGGGAAGCCTGGGCCCAAGCATTGTCAAAAGCCTGCTGTCGCGTCCGACCGTATCCCTCCCCGCCGGCCTTAAACGATCTCACCCCGTCAAACCCGCATGGCAGCTGTTCCGGCATGATGTGACTCCTTCTCACGTTGTTAGTGGCCCCCGGTGGTTGTTGGAGGGGGTGGAGCGGCGCAGGGGTCATCGTTACAGTCAAGCTCAATGGCGATGCGCTGCGCGAACTGGCGATAGGCTTCCGCGACGTTCGGCAAATGGTACAAGATCATCAGGATCGCGAACCGGCTCTCAATCACCACGCGAACGCGAACCTCATTCTCGCACCCTGGAGGGGCATCCCGATGCATCGCGTATTGATCAAGCAGCCATAGCTGCCTCCCTTCCGTGTACCGGTGAATAGGTGGCGCGCGGCTTCCGCATGACGGCCGGCCCGCCGGTGCCAGCTGTATCCTACCATGATCAGGAAAAGAACAGGGGCGCCTCGTTCGAGGCGCCCCTGTCCGGTAAGCTTCGTAAGCTTAGCAACAACTACAGCAGCTGGACTTGCCTGGACCTTGCTCCTTTGGCGCGCCCTTCTCCTTCTGCTGCTGGCCCCGCTTCTTGCGTTGCTCCTTCTCTTGCTTCATGCCCTTTTCTTCAGCCATGACGGCCTCCTCTGTTGATCGCGTTCCTCACCGGTGCGCCACGACCTCCGTCGAGGCATAGCGCACTTTTGCCAACGTCGCGTAGGCATCGTCCTCCGCCCGGTACCCGGCCGTGGCCACGACCACCGTGCGGTAGCCTTCCGCGTCCAAACCCAGGATCTCATCATATTGCTTCGGATCAATGCCTTCCATCGGGCAGGCGTCAATCCCCAGGAGCGCGGCGGATGTCAAAAACGTTCCCAGCGCAATGTAGAGCTGGCGCGCCGCCCACGCATTGATGTCCAATCCCTGGCCGGCCCGGCTGACGAATCCCGCCATCATCTGCTTGTAGCCCTCCAGGGACTCCTCAGGGATCCCCCGCACCGCCGCGATGTGCCGCACATACCGTTCGACGTCGGCCACGCTCACATCCTTCCGGTGGGCAAACACCACCACATGCGATGCGTCCGTAATCTGCGGCTGGTTCCAGGACGCCGGCCGCAGCCGCTCGCGCACGGCCGGATCGGTCACCACGATGAATTTCCACGGCTGCAACCCGAATGATGAGGGGCTCAGCACCAGCGCCTGCTCCAGCGCGTCCCAGCGATCCGCGGGAATCTTTCGAGCCGGATCGAATTTCTTCGTCGCGTACCGCCAGCGCAACTGTTGCACCAGTTCGCCGGGGGTCACGACCCCGGCCTGCTCCGCTACTGCCATCACTGCCTCCTCGTGTAGATACACATATCGCCCGAAAAAAATTCAGCAGCACACCCGCGCTGCCGCCACCATCTTCGATAAATCCTGCATCATCCGCGTAAACTGCGCTTTCCCCAGCCGGACGATCATCCGCCGCTGCACGGCGGACCAGGCGGGGTAGGCGGCCTTGACCACGTCCCGGCCGTGCGCGGTGACGCCGATCCGCCGTTCCCGCCGGTCGGCGCCCGCCTCGGCGCGCACCAGCCCCTTGCGCTCCAAGAGGCGCAGGTTCCGGGTCAGTGTCGTACGGTCGGTCACGGTCTGCTCGGCCAAGGCGCTGAGCGTCACCGGCCCGGTCTGCGCCAGCGCGGTCAGAATGCCCACCTGGGTCGCCCGGTAGCCGAGCGGGCGAAACGCCTCGTCATAGAGCTGGGTCACCGCCCGCGCCGCCTTCCGCAGGCACGTGCAGGCACAGAGGCACTCCTGTTTTGCGATTCCCCGTTTGGTCGTTGCCATGCTGTAAAAGGAGTATATACACCTATTATCGGCCTGTCAAGGGGCCAGGTTATGTGGGCTTGGTGGGGTGCTAATACGCCGGCGCGTTGCCGGGCTTCCACTTGATGGAGCAGCCGAAGGCGGCGTGCTGCGGCTCCGGAATCGGCTGATCGGCCAGCAGCGCATCCAGGGCGGCGCGCACGTCCTGCCCTGTCACCGGCGTGTCGTTGCCGGGGCGGCTGCCATCAAATTGGCCGCGATACACCAACCGCCGCTCCCGGCCGAAGAGGAAAAAGTCCGGTGTCGCCACGGCGGTCAGGGCCTTGGCTGTCTCCTGCGTCTCGTCGAAGAGCAGCGGGAAGATGAACTCCGATTCCACCGCCATCTCTTTCAGGCTCTCCGGCGCGTCCTCTGAGTAGCCGGCCGGATCATTGGCGCTGATCGCGATGATCCCGACGTCTTGCCCTTCGTAGTCCCGAGCCAGCGTCGCCATGCCCTCCCGCACGTGCTGCACGTAGGGACAGTGGCGGCAGGCGACCATGATCAGCAGCCCTGTGCGGCCGGCGAAGTCCTCCAGCGACACGGTGCGGCCGGACACGACATCCGGCAGACGAAACGCCGGAGCCGGGCTGCCCATCGGCAGCAGGCCGCCCTTCCCCTCGGTTGACGCGGCAAAGACCGTCCCCGCCGCCAGCACCACGCCGACCAGCGCGCTGGCTATTCCGCTCTGTCTCATCTTCCGGCCCTCCCTTCTAGAGAATCGGCGTTCCATGGAGGAACGCCTTCGGCTTCCGCAAACCATGAAATTCCGATATATGACTTTGATATTTCATGGTATACTTTCTTTGCTATGGACATCCCTCGCACGAAAGAACTGCATCTCCTTGCGACACGGCTGAAGGAAACCCCGGTCGTCGCCATTCTGGGACCCCGGCAGTGCGGCAAGACCACGCTGGCTCAGCAATTCTCCCGCCGCGAACACGCCAATCCCGTCCACCGATTCGATCTGGAAGACCCGCGGGACCTCGCGAAGCTGGATCAACCCATGTTAGCGCTGGAGGGGCTTCACGGGCTAGTGATTATTGACGAAGTGCAGCGCCGGCCGGAGCTGTTTCCGGTGTTGCGGGTGCTGGTGGACAAACACCCGACCACCAAATACCTCATCCTCGGCAGCGCCTCCCGAGACTTGCTCGCGCAAAGCTCCGAATCGCTGGCAGGACGCATCAGCTACCTCGAGCTGGGAGGCTTTTCACTTGATATGCTGCCGCCCAAGGCTACGGAGCAGCTATGGATCCGAGGGGGGTTTCCTCGATCCTATCTCGCCTCCAGCGCGGACGGGTCCTTTCAATGGCGGCAGGACTTCATCACCACCTTTTTAGAACGGGATGTCCCCAACCTTGGCATCCGCATTCCGCCTCAGACCCTGCGGCGGTTCTGGATGATGCTGGCCCACTATCATGGGCAGATTTTCAACGCCACGGAAATCGGCCGGAGCCTGTCCATTTCAGATGTGACGGCCAAGCGTTATTTGGATATCCTGGCGGGCACGTTTGTAATTCGGCAGGTGGCGCCCTGGTTCTATAATACGCACAAGCGGCTGGTGAAACGGCCCAAGCTCTACTTCCGAGATTCCGGATTGCTGCACGCCCTGCTCTCCCTCAAGGATCGCGGGGATCTCCTGGGCCACCCGCAACTTGGAGCGTCCTGGGAAGGGTTTGCGCTGGAACAAGCGATCCAGCGCCTGGGACTGCGGGAGCAGGACGTATTCTTTTGGGCGGTGCACACGGGGGCGGAACTTGATCTCGTGTTTCAGCATCAAGGAAAACGATGGGGCCTTGAAGCCAAGTACAGCGATGCCCCCACACTGACCAAAACCATGCACGCGGCCGTGGAAGAATTGTCCCTCTCACACCTCTGGGTGGTCTATCCCGGCCCCACACCTTACGATCTCAACACACACGTCTCCGTCGTCCCTATTCAGCAACTCGACCTGATCAAACTGCGCACAGCAGATTAACTGAACATTGGAACCGTCCCAACTTCCCCTTTCCTGGCTCTCCCATAAGGATGTGATAAAAGACACGTAACGTGAGAAACTTGAACAAAAGAGGAACGAGAAATGGCGCGACTGAATCCTGAGGAACGCGAGCTTCTGAAGTCTGTGGAGCGAGGTGAGTGGCGATCAGCCGCCAGCAAGACGGCGGTCAAGCGCTACGTCCGAGCCGCACTCCATACGATGAAGAAAAACCGTCAAGCGAACGACCCTCCCGCAACGCACTGAGCTAGGCGGTACTATTTGGGACGCCTCCGGCTTTCTTCCGGCTTTCCAGCTTCCATGGACGGACTAGCCGTTTCCTTTACTTATATAGTAGACGGCGCTATTTGGAACGCCTCCGGCTTCCTGAGCTAGGCGGTACTATTTAGGACGGCACCGATTTTACGTAGTTTTCCTACGTGCTTCATCTTCAGTCGCGGTCTGAGCCATTTCTGTCTCAAGTTTCTTTAGGTCCCTAACCCGCCAGTCTTCAAGTTCACTTTTGCCGTAATATGGGGCGAGACCAACGAACGCTGGCCGGTCTATCTGGGCAAAGAACCGCACATCAACCAAGGTATCTTTGATGGATTCGTTTACTAGATCGCCAAATCCATGCAGCTCTTTCAACTGTGCCTTGGATTGACGATGAATGTCTTTCAGAATTTGCTGAATATACTGCGGATCCGATGATCGGTGAAGATAAAGTTCTTTGTTCATCTGAATATTACGTTCGGAAATCGCTATCACTGCTTCCAAATCGTGACTATATTTTTCACAATCAATCAAAGTATTTAGCAGCTTGTTCTTCAACTTAACTCTGCCAATTTCTCTAATATCTGGCTCAGATAGAGTTAGTCGCGCCGGGAAAAGCAGGGTTGGATTATCGCTATCGATCGACTTTTTAAGCTGCAACTGGTTATCGCTCAAATTGGTTAACAAGTGATTCAAAGTTAACTCAAGATGGCAAAGGGCATTATAGCGCTTCACACGACGGTCAAAATACTGCGTCAGCAGATAGACCGCAAAACCCGCAGTGGCAGAGACAATGACGCCAAGCGCTGCGCCTTTGAACAAGTCGGATCTCTCGTGCCACCCTGGTCGAACTTTTTGCCACAAAAATGAAAGTCCGACATAAATCAGAGGCGTGGCAACCCAAGGACTATTAAGACTTTTTCGTGATCTCATGAAAAAGCGGGAGGCGTTCCAATTACCCCGGCCCATTGGTGAGGCGGTATTATTGGGCACGTTTTCTGTTTCTCCTCAACTGACTAGTGTGTACCCAAAACGTTTTTGGATAAAACCATTCACTAGATGCCTGATCGCAAAATTCGCATCTTTCATAGCTCCGATGATACTTTGAGCAAGTTCTGTCGCTTGTCTTTGGTCTGCTCGAGCAGATAGGTAGCTTTCAGCAGCAGCATCTGCAAAGTAAAATCGAGATTCAGCCATTGTGCTTCCCCGCGATATATAGGCCAGCTCTTTAGCTACGGCGCCATTTAAAAAATGGCGTTTGTATCCATTGAAAATTTCCTCAGTATCATAGTGAAACACTACTTTTTGGCGAATTCTAATTACAGCCTGTGCCAGAGGTCCTACACGTAGTTTTCCAGTTGCGGTATCTACCAACGATTGCCAGGCTATTCGAGATTTTTTAGGCATCTGGCTAATAATAGCTTGAAGCAATGGGTGACTGATAATGCGCTCATTATTTCGAATAAGCTCACAAAGCTCGTGAACAAGCCCAATCTGATAACGTATTAAATGCACTGTGCGGCCTCCGTGCATACCAAAATCAACCCGCTTTTGAAACACGCCTAGAGGACGTTGCTCTTTTAAACGCAAATGCACTTCTGTTACATCCTTGATGTCGTTGTAAGCAAGAGCAAGCGCAAGGACAAAATTACAAACTTCTTGAGGAATAGATTCATCTGCTATAAATGCTGTGGGGTCAAAAGTTTCTAATGGAATTGAGCTAGGGAGTTTCATCTAGAAAAAATAGAACCAGGTTCAGCTGATTTCTTCAATACGCCAGCCCAATCAGCTGGGCAGTATTACTTGAGCGCCCTCAAAATTCATATACTGCATTAAGTCAGAACCAGTCCGGATAATCCGAGGGTTTTTATATAGAGTTGGATGCTCTTCTTCAGACTTATAACCAGTCGGCTTTCCTGTATTGCTAGCTACGACCCAGGAAGCCTTGGGATTGCGTTCTCCCAGCATCGCCCCCACAGCACGAGCCGAAACGCTAATCGCCTCGCCCACCGCTTGATAGGTTGCTCGAATTTCGTGTTTCTCCAGAAATTCTAAAATGCCCTTAAGTTCTGGATCCATATGAGCACCTCGTTTTCGATTTTACGGCATGGAAATCATAAAAAAGGAGGCGCCCCATAAAGGAACGCCTCTTTATCAAAGATGGCTGCCCCGCGTGGATTCGAACCACGACGCCGAGATCCAGAGTCTCGTGGCCTACCATTAGCCGACAGGGCAGTGAAAACGGAAGGAAAAAGGACAGCCTTTATTCTATCACACCCCGGAGATGGCGCGTAGGTGGTGGCTGAGGCGCTGGCGGTCGGGGTCCTCGAGCCAGCGGAAGCGCACGCCGATCTCATACTGCGTGGCGCCGATGCGGGCGATCTCGCGCACCCACATCACCTCGGCGACGGCATGGAAGGTGGAGTTCTGGAACGGCAGCGAGAGCGTCATCGGCAGGTCGCGGCCGATGGGCAGCTTGACCTCGGTGGGAAACCGCAAGCCGCCTTCGCTGACGTCGTAGGTGAAGCTGCGCTCCGTTTTCATCGTCACCGGGTGCGGGAACTCGATCAGCACCGGGGTGGTCACGCGGATATGGGTGCGGCGTTCTTGCATCGCTAGGCGGCCAGCGTGGTGGCGGCGTGGTCCAGGCGGTTGAGCACCCGTTCCCTGCCCAGAATGGACATGGTTTCGAAGAGCGGCGGGCTGACTTGGCGGCCGGTGAGGGCCACGCGAACCGGGTGGATGGCCTCTTTGGGCTGCAACTGCCGCTCGGCGATCAGGCCGCGGGTGGCGGCTTCAACCGCCTGGGTGTCGAACGTGGAGAGGCCGGCGAGGCGCTCTTTGAGCTGGCCGAGAAATTGCGCGATGCCCGGCTTGCGGAGGAATTGCGCCACCGCCTCTTCCTGATACTGCGGCATCTCGACGAAGAAGAAGGTGTGCTCCTCTTCCAGGTCCTGCAGCGTCTTCATGCGGTCTTTCAGGAGGGCGGCGATCCGCGCCAGCCAGGCGCGGTCCACGTGATTGGAGAGCAGCCCGTGGCTGCGCAGCCGCTCCTCGAACAGCACGGCCAACCGCTCCGCCGAGGCGCGCTTGAGGTATTGGCCGTTGAGCCAGTCGAGCTTCTGCTGATCGAACTGCGCGGCGGATTTGCGCACGCGGGCCAGGTCGAAACACTGGACCATCTCATCCGGGGGCATCAGCTCGCGGTTGCCGCCCGGCGACCAGCCCAGCAGCGCCAAGTAGTTGACGAAGGCTTCCGGCAGATAGCCCACCGCCCGGTAGTCCGCCACGGCGGTGGCCCCGGTGCGCTTGGAGAGGCGCGCGCGGTCGGCGCCGACGATGAGCGGGATGTGGGCGAACTGCGGCGGAGTGAGCCCCAGCGCTTGGTAGAGCTCGATCTGCTTGGGTGTGTTGGCGATGTGGTCGTCGCCGCGGATGACGTGGGTGATGCGCATGTCGGCGTCGTCCACCACGCAGGCGAAGTTGTAGGTCGGCGTGCCGTCGGATTTGATGAGCACCAGGCGCTCGAAGAGCGAGGTATCCACGGTGATCGTGCCGTGGAGCATGTCGTTGAAGCTGACGGGCTGCGGGGGCGTTTGAAAGACCACGGCGCCTTCGTGGTGGATGGCGTGGCCGGAGCTGAGCAGCCGCTCGACCGCCTGCTGATAGACGGGCGCGCGTTGGCTTTGGAAAAAGGGGCCTTCATCGGCTCTGATGCCGAGATACTCGAGGCTCTCCTGGATGTCCTTGAGGAAGATGGACTGGGAGCGCTTCTGGTCGGTGTCCTCGATGCGGAGGATGAAGGTGCCGTGGTGGTGCTTGGCGAAGAGCCAGTTGAAGAGCGCGGTCCGGGCCGAGCCGACGTGGAGCGTGCCGGTTGGGCTTGGCGCAAACCGCGTGCGGACGCCTGCGATCATGAGGCGGCTTCGCCCACACTGCGCCAGGCTTCCGACGGCAACGCCAGCGAGCCGGGCTTCTGCACGGCCTGGAACCAAGCGCTGATGCGGCGGAAGAGCCCGTCGGCGTCGAGTTGGCAGAGCTTCAGGAGCTGCGCGCGGGTGCCGTGCTCGACGAACTCATCCGGCAGGCCGATGCGGCAGAACGGCACGTGGGACAGGTTCAAACTTTCCAGCGCCTCGGAGATCGCGCTGCCGAACCCGCCGGAGATTTGCGCTTCCTCGACGGTGACGATGGCGCCGGTCTGCATGGCGGCGTGGCGGATGAGCCGGCGGTCCACCGGCTTGATGAACCGGGCGTTGATGACGCTGGCACGGATGCCCTCGCGGCGAAGCTGCTCGGCCGCCCCCATGGCCGGGTAGACCATGCTGCCCACGGCCAAGATCGCCAGATCCTCTCCCTGCTGCAACAACTCGCCCCGGCCCAGCGCAATGCGGGTGCCGCGGCCCAGCGGCTCGCCGGCCGGCCCGCCGCGCGCGTAGCGGAGGGCCACCGGGCGGCCGCAATCCAGCGACCAGCGCAGCATGGCGCGCAGCTCATCCGGATCTTTGGGCGAAAGCATCACGAGGTGCGGAAGCACCCGAAGCGCCGCCACGTCGAACAAGCCGTGGTGGGTGGGGCCGTCTTCCCCGACGAGACAGGCGCGGTCAATGGCCAGCACCACGGGAAGTTTTTGCAGGCACATCTCATGCATCACTTGGTCATAGGCGCGCTGCAGGAACGAGGAGTAGATGCCGAAGACCGGGCGCAAGCCGGCGCGCGCCAGGCCGGCGGCGAGGCCGATGGCATGCTGCTCGGCCATGCCGACGTCAAAGTAGCGCTGCGGGAAGCGGCGTCCGAACTCGGCCAGGCCGGTGCCTTCCGGCATGGCGGCGGTGATGGCGATGATGCGCTCGTCGGTCTGCGCCAATTGCACCAGCTCGGCGCCAAACGCATCGGTAAAACTTGGTGAAGGGTGGGGGGTGGACGGCGCGGATTTCGTTCTCGACCCCGGCCCCTTGCCCCGCGCCCCCTGCCCCTTTAACTGGCCGGTGGGCACGTCGAAGGGCTCGATTTTGTGGAATGTCTCCGGGTCTTGCTCGGCGGGCGTGTAGCCTTTGCCCTTGAGCGTTTGCACGTGGAGCAGGATCGGGCCTTTCAGGCGCTTGACGTTGCGCAGGGTGGCGATCAGCTCCGGCAGGTTGTGGCCGTCAATCGGGCCGACGTAGCGGAAGCCCAGCTCCTCGAAAATCAGGCCCGGCACCAGCAGTCCCTTGAGCGACTCTTCGACTTTGTGGCCCATCTTGACGAGCTTGACGCCTTTGGGCAGGCGCTCGACGCCGGCCTCCAGCTTGCGGCGGATGCGGTTGTAGAGCGGGTCGGTGATGATGCGGTTCAAGTAGCGGCTCAGGCCCCCCACCGGCTGGGCGATGGACATCTTGTTGTCGTTCAAGATGACGAGCATGTTGGGCTTGACGTGGCCGATGTGGTTGAGCGCCTCGAGCGCCATCCCTTCCCCCAGGCTGGCGTCGCCGATGATGGCGACCACCTGGTGCGCGGCATGGGCGTGGTCCCGCGCGATGGCGATGCCCATGGCCGTCGAGAGGCAGGTGCCGCCGTGGCCGGTGGTGAAGAGGTCGTAGGGGCTTTCGTCCTTGTTGTTGAAACCGGTCAAACCCTTGAACTGCTTGAGGGTGTGGATCATCTTGCGGCGGCCGGTGAGCATCTTGTGGGTGTAGGCCTGGTAGCCCATGTCCCAGATCAGCTTGTCGCTGGGGGCGTCAAAGACGTAGTGCAGCGCCAAGCACAGCTCGACCGCCCCGAGGCTGGAGGCCAAGTGCCCGCCCAAGCCGGAGATGACCCGTAGGAGCTCGTCGCGGACTTCCTGGGCCACGCGCGGGAGCTGGCTCATGGCCAGCCGGCGCAAATCCTGGGGGCTGTCAATGGTCTCAAGCAGTCGTGTCATTCGCGTTCCTTGTTAGCCACTCCGCCAATGCGGTGAGGAGCCAGGCCCGGCGTCCCCACGGTTCCACCTGCTGCATCGCTTGCGCAATGCATCGTTCGGCCCGCTGCCGCACGCGCTGCTCGCCGACGACGGCCACCGCCCCGTCGCGATCGTGCAGGTCGTCCACCAACTGAAACGCCAGCCCCAGCCGCTCGCCGTAGCGCGAGAGGCGGTTGAGCGCCGCCCGGTCGGCTCCGCCGGCCAATCCGCCGGCGACGACGCTGGCCCGGATCAACGCCCCGGTCTTGCGCTTCGCAATCTCCTCGATCTTTTTCGCCCTGTGTGCTGCCCGCCCCGGCGCGAGAACTATCCGGCGGGCCGGGGTGTGCTGTCTGCTGTGTGCTAAATCTAGCACCTGGCCGCCGATCAAGCCTTCCGTGCCGCTGGCCCGGCCCAGCGCGCGCAGCACCGCCGGCGCGTTGGGCAGCCGGGACGACGCCAGCAGCTCAAATGACCGCGTGAGCAGCGCATCGCCCACCAGGATCGCCTCGGCTTCGCCAAAGCGTTTGTGGCAGGCCGGCCGGCCGCGGCGCTCATCGGCGTTGTCCATCGCCGGCAAATCGTCGTGCACCAATGAATAGGTATGGATCAGCTCAATGGCGCAGGCCACCGGCAGCGTCTGCGCGGGCGAGCCGCCGACGGCCAGGGACCCGCCCAGGCACAGCAGCGGCCGGAACCGCTTGCCGCCGCCCGAGACGCAATAGGCCATCGCTTCGTACAGCATGACCGGCGCGCCGTCGCGAGGCTTCAGCGCCTCGGCGAGCGCGGCGTCAACCCGCGCGGTCAGACGCTTCAGGCGATTCGTCATCTTCGGCATTCCCAAACTCGTCGTCCGCTGAAGCCAGCGCCGGATCGCCGACGTTGGTCTTCACCAGGATCTGCACTTTCTTCTTCGCCTGGTCCAGCTTTTTCAACAGCAGCCGGGCCAGTTTGGTGCCTTCCTCGAACTTCTTCAGGCGCGCCTCGAGGTCGAGGTCGGACTTATCCAGCTCCGTCACCAGGCGCTCCAGTTTCTTGAGGGCGTCTTCGTATTTGATCTCTGCCGACATCAGGCTCGCTCCATGTGAGTGGTTTCCATCACCGCGCTGAGGATCGTGCCGCGCGCCACCTGCGTTTCCAGCCGGTCCCCGGCGTGGACCGCCGAGGGGTCCGTCACCACGCGCCGGTCCGGCAAGCGGAAGGTGATGCTGTAGCCGCGCGCCAGCACCGCGAGCGGGCTCAAGGCCTGCAGCCGCCCGGCCAGCGCGCCCAAGCGCTGTTCGTCGCGGTCCAGCGCGTAGGTCATGCCCTGCACCAACTGGGATTGCCATTGCTCGACCCGGCGCCGCGCCTCGGCGAGCTGCTGGGCCGGATGGAGCAGGTCCAGCCGGTCCGTGAGGCCCTGCACTTCATGCGTCTGCAGGGCGAGGTACTGCTCCATGCCGCCCACCAGCTCGCCGGCAAGCTGCCGGGCGCGCTCCAGGAGCTGCTGGCGCTCGTTCACCAGCAGCTTGGCGGCGTCGGTGGGGGTGGAGGCGCGGTGGTCGGCCACGTAATCGGCAATGGTCCAGTCATCCTGATGGCCGACGGCGGACATGACCGGGATGCGCGAGCGCGCAATGGCGCGCGCGACCGGCTCTTCGTTGAACGCCCAGAGGTCTTCGACGCTGCCGCCGCCGCGCCCGACGATGAGCACGTCCGCCACGTTGAGCGTGTTGGCCATGTCCAGGCAGGCGGCGATGTCGTCGGCCGCGCCGTCGCCCTGCACTTTGCAGGCGAGGATCACGACGTCGAACCACCCGCGCAGCTTGCTCACCATGTCATGGACGGCGGAGCCGGAGCGCGAGTTGATGATGCCGATGCGGTTCGGGAGGGCGGGAAGGGGGCGCTTGCGTTCCTCGCTGAAGAGCCCTTCGGCGCTGAGGCGCTTCTTGAGCTGGTCGAAGGCCAGTTGCAGCGCGCCGACACCTTTGGGCTCCACCCGCAGCACGCGAAGCTGGTATTGCCCGCGGCTTTCATAGAGCATCACCTGGCCCAGAGCGAGCACCTTGAGCCCGTCGGTGATCTTGAATTTGAGCCCCTGGTTGGCCCCCCGGAAGAACGCGCACGGCAGGACCAGGCGCTGGCCGAACCGGTCGGTGACCTGCTCGTCCACGAGGCTGAAGTAGATGTGGCCGGAGGCGTGGTAGGTGCAGTTGGACACTTCCCCCTCAATCCACAGCGCGGCGGGAAACCGGCTCGCGACGGCATCGCGGATATGGGCGACGACCTGCGCGACGGTCAGCGCCTGGGGCGCGGCGGCCGGGGCCGACTGGATGGTGATGGCTGCGATCTCAGCGGACATCTTTCACCGATTCTTTTAACGCCAGGGCGACGCGCTCAATCTGTGTCGCCTTGCCGGTCGCGCGGTCAATCTCCACGAGCGCGCCGCGCAGTTGGATATTGCTGGAGGCCACCTCGGCCTTTCCCGGCACGCCGGAGAGGAAGCGGTCCAAAATCGCCTGTGTGTCGCGGCCGATCACTGAATCGTACGGGCCGGTCATGCCCAGGTCGGTCAAGAATCCCGTGCCTTTGGGCAAGATGCGCTCATCGGCCGTCTGGATGTGCGTGTGCGTGCCGACGATGCAGGACACTGTGCCGTCGAGGAACCAGCCCAGCGCCACCTTCTCGCTGGTGGCCTCCCCGTGCATGTCCACCAGGATGATGGAGGTAGACAGGCGCAGCCGCTGGACTTCCCGTTCCGCGGTGCGGAAGGGACAGTCCACCACCGGGTCCATGAACACGCGGCCCTGCAGGTTGAGCAGGCCGACTTTCACGCCGCCCAAGGTTTCCAGCACCACGGACCCGGCGCCCGGCGCGCGGTCGGGATAGTTGGCCGGGCGCAGCACGCGGGGATCCAGCTTGAGCAGCTCAATGCCTTCTTTCACGCGCCAGACGTGGTTGCCGGACGTGAGCGCATCCACCCCGGCGCGGAAGAGCTCGTCCGCCACCGACGGCGTGATCCCCGCCCCACCTGCAGCATTTTCACAGTTGGCGACGACGAAGTCAATGCCGCGCTCCTCGCGCAACGACGGCACGAAGCGCTCCACCGCCACCCGGCCCGGGCGGCCCACGATGTCGCCGATGAACAGGACCTTCATTACTCCTCGGCACACAGCCAACAGCACACAGCAGACAGAACAAAGCGGCGAACCGCTTCTTCTGTGTACTGTGTGCTGTCTGCTGTCTGCTTCATGTGAGTTATCGAGCGTACTCCACGGCGCGGGTTTCCCGGACGACGGTGATCTTGATCTGGCCGGGGAACTCGATGGAGCCTTCCACTTTCTTCTTCATCTCGCGGGCCAGCGAGATGGCTTCCAAGTCGGTCACGCGCTCGGGCTGGACGATCACCCGCACTTCCCGGCCGGCCTGGATCGCGTAGGCCTTTTCGACCCCGGCGAAGGAGTCGCAAATGGTTTCCAGCGTGTGCAGCCGCTTGACGTAGGCTTCCAGCGTGTCGCCGCGCGCCCCGGGCCGCGAGCCGCTGATGGAATCCGCGGCGATGGTGAGCACGGCGTAGATGTTGGAGGCCACCACGTCCTCATGGTGCGCTTCGATGGAATGCACCACCTCCGGCACCTCGCCGTAGCGCTTGGCCAGCTCCGCCCCGATCAAGGCGTGCGGCCCTTCCACCTCGTGGCTGACCGCCTTGCCGATGTCGTGCAGCAGCGCGCAGCGCTTCGCCAGCCGCTGGTTCAGGCCCAGCTCGGCCGCGAGCATGCCGCACAGGTGCGCGGATTCTTTCAGGTGCATCAGCACGTTCTGCCCGTAGCTGGTGCGGAACTTCAGGCGCCCGAGCAGCTTGACCAGCTCCGGATGCATGCCCTGGAGGCCCAGCTCCTGGATGGCCTTCTCCCCTTCCTGCACGACCACCTGCTCCACTTCCCGCTTGACCCGCTCGACGATCTCCTCGATGCGGGCGGGGTGGATGCGGCCGTCCGACATCAGCCGTTGGAGCGAGATGCGGGCGACTTCGCGCCGCATCACGTCGAAGGACGACAAGGTCACGACGTCCGGCGTGTCATCCACGATCAGATCCACCCCGGTGGCCAGCTCGAAGGCCTTGATGTTGCGGCCCTCGCGCCCGATGATGCGGCCCTTCATTTCCTCGCTCGGGAGATGGATGGTGGAGGTGGTGGTTTCCACCGTGAACTCCGAAGCGCAGCGCTGCATCGTATCCACGATGATCTTCTTGGCGATCGCCTGGGCGTCGCGCTGCGTTTCCTCCTCGATGCGCTTGATCACCATGCCGCTTTCCGAGCGGCACTCCTGCTCCACCTGGGCGACCAGCCGCTGCTTGGCCTCCTCCACGCTGAGCCCGGAGACGGCCTTGAGCTTTTCCTTCTCCTCGGCGATCACGCGGTCGAGATCGTCTTCCTTGGCCTTGAGGCCCTGCTCGCGCGCCGCGAACTGGCGCAGGCGGTCGGCCAACTCCTTGTCCTTGCGGTCCAGCGCCTCGATCTTGCGGTCCAGCGACTCTTCGCGCTGGTGCAGCCGGCGCTCTTGCTGGCTCAGCTCGTCGCGGCGGCCCTTGGTCTTCTCCTCGAACTCCTGCCGCACGCTGTGCAGCACGTCCTTGGCCTCCACCTGGGCCTGTTTCCGGACGGCCTCCGCCTGGCGCGCGGCCTCTTCGATGACCTGCTTGGATTTCAGCTCGGCGCTGTCAAGCTGCCGGCGGCCGAGGACCGCTTTGAGGGCAAACCCGAGGGCCACCCCGCCGACGAGCCCGGCCAATACACTGAAAAGCAACCCTA
Source organism: Candidatus Omnitrophota bacterium (assembly GCA_016190215.1). GTDB lineage: Bacteria > Omnitrophota > Gorgyraeia > Aquiviventales > Aquiviventaceae > JACPRA01. The sequence goes on along the minus strand of JACPRA010000026.1, from coordinate 20,706 downwards.
TCATGGCGCGTTACTCCTTCCCGTGGGGCGAGCAACACGTTCGGAAGGACGGAGCGGCTAGGCGGCAAGCACCCGCTGCACCGCGTGATCGTGCGGAGCGGTCGGCAGGCGGTCAAGCTGCTGGAAATCGAAGCACAGGCCGATGGTGGCCGTCGTCTTGGGCAGGCGCGCGAGCAGCCGGTCATAATACCCCAGGCCGTGGCCCAGGCGATGGCCGCGCCGGTCGAATCCCAGCCCCGGCACGAGCACCAGGTCCACGTCCTTCACGGGCACCGGGCGCACCGCGGAGCGCACAGGCTCCCACACCCCGTAGGCCCCCGGCGCGAGATCTGTGTCCAGATCCCGCAGCTCCGAGAGCACGAGGCGCGTTCCCCGCACCAACGGCACCACCACGCGCTTGCCTGTCTCCAGCATCTGTGTCATTAACCGCCGCGTCTCGACTTCATACGGCAAGGCGACGTAACAACACACCGTCTTCGCCCGCCGAAATGCTCCGACACGAGCCAGTCTCCGTCGCACATGTGCGCTCTTCCGAAGGCGTTCGTTCTCCTTCTGCTGTTGTAGCCGTCGTAACAACGACGTTCGTAATGCCTGCTTGGTCATTCACGTCAGATATGGAACACATACCGGTGGTCGAGCGCTTCGCCGTCCTGCTCGCGCACCTCATCGCATAAATCCTTCAACGTCACCTCATCCAGGGACTTCAGCAGCCGCTCATGCACGCAGTGGAACACCGCCAGGGCGATGCGCTGGGCATGGCGGGGGGTGTCTTTGCTCTTGCCGTTGCCGTTTTTTGCGGGCGGCGTCCCGTCGAGCACATGCACGACTTCCGCGATCGTCAGATGCTGCGGTTTTTTGGCGAGCAGGTAGCCGCCCTTGGGGCCGCGGATGCTCAACACCAGGCCGCGCAACTTGAGGCGATGCAACAGTTGTTCCAGGTAGGCGGTGGAGAGGCTTTGCTGCTTGGCGATGACCGAGGCGGACAACGGCACGCCGCCGGCGCCGAGACCGAGCTCGACGAGGGCGCGCAGGCCGTAGGTGGAGCGGGTGGACAATTTCATGGGAGTGACGCCAGTGTATGATACCCTACTAAACTTGTCAAATACGTTGCGTCGCGGTGTGGGAGTGTTGGAGCGGCACCGCTTGCTCCCCGGCGCGAGGATTGCCTGACGGGCCGGGGTGGCTCGCTGCGCTCGGCGAAATTTCTCGCTCGTCCCGCCTGCGGCGGGACACCATGCCCGCTCGAAATTTCGAACGTGCCGCTCCAACACTCCCACACCGCTCCTGTCAGGGAAGGAAAAGCTATTCAGCAAGAGCAGCGAGGAAGGTGCGCATGAAGGCGGGGAGGTCTTCGGGCTTGCGGGAGGTGATGAGGTTGCGATCGCGGACGACGTCGCGGTCCACGTAGGTGGCCCCAGCGTTGACGAGGTCGTCTTTGATGGCGAAGAAGCAGGTGGCGGTTTTGCCGCGCAGCACGTCGGCCGAGCAGAGCACCCAGCCGGCGTGGCAGATGGCGCCGATGAGTTTGCCCTCGCGGTCCATCTCTTTGACCAGCGTGATCACCTCCGGATAGCGGCGCAGGATGTCGGGGGCGTAGCCGCCGGGGACGATCAGCGCGTCGAACTGCTTGGAGGAGACTTTGTCCACGGTGACGTTGGCGGTGATCGGATAGCCGTGCTTGGATTTGAACTCTTTCTTGTTGGTGCCCACCACCAGCGCCTCGACACCCGCCTCGATCAGCCGGAAATACGGATACCAGACTTCCTGGTCCTGGTAGAGGTCTTCCACCAGAATGGCGACACGCTTGCCGGTGAGTGCCATGCGATCCTCCGCAATTAGGGTTGCAGCACGAGCTTGCCAAAGACGTCCCGGGCGAGCATCCGCTCCTGGGCGGCGCGCGCGTCGCGCAGCGGGAAGACGGTGTCCACCACGGGGGTGAGGCGGCGCTGCCCAACGAGCTGGGTCACGGCCAGCAGCTCGCTGCGCGTGCCCATCATCGAACCCAGGATGGTCAACTGGCGGGAAAAAACGTAGCGAAAATCCAGCGGGGCGCTGGGGCCGGCGGTGGAGCCGCAGGTGACCAGCCGCCCGTACTTCTTGAGGGATTTCACGCTGCCCTCCCACGTGGCCGGGCCGATATGCTCGACGACGACATCCACGCCCTGCCCGCCGGTGAGCTCCTGCACGCGCGCAACCACGTCCTCGCGCTGGTGGACGATGACGGCATCGGCGCCCAGCGCTTTGGCCTTGGCGGATTTGGCGTCGCTGCCGACGGTGGTGTAGACCGCCGAGGCGCCGGCGAGCTTGGCGATCTGGATGGCGGCGTGCCCGACCCCGCTGCCGGCCGCGTGGACGAGGACGGTGTCGCCCGGCCGCAGCGCCGCGCGCGTGATCAGCATGTGCCAAGCGGTGAGGAAGACCAGCGGGTAGGCCGCCGCCTGTTCGAACGACACCCCCTCCGGCATCGGCAGCAGATCCTGCGCCCGCGCCGTGACGAGCTGGGCATAGCCGCCGTCGGTTTTGGCGCCCCGGATGCCGTACGACTCGCACAGGTTGTCGAGGCCGGCGTGGCACCAGCGGCAGCGGAAACAGCTCAGGCCGGGTGCCAGGACCACCGGCGCTCCGACGCGCGCATCGCCGGCGTCAGGCCCGACGCGCTCGACGACCCCGGCGACGTCGCAGCCGGAAATGTGCGGCAAGCTGATCTTGTAAGCCGGGATGCCCTGGCGGATCCAGATGTCCAGGTGGTTGAGCGCGCACGCCTTGACGCGGACGACGACCTCGCCCGGCCCGGGGACCGGGTCCGGCGCGTCGGCGTACTCGAGCGCCTCAGGGCCGCCGTGGGCGCGAAAGAGGACGGCTTTCATGGCGTATTATCCCAGGGCGTCGATCGTGGCTTCCAAATCGCTCGTCCTCAGCACGAGATTCCCGACAGCTTGGGAGGCGGACGTGCAATACGCGTACTCAATGTTGATGCCCGCGCCCGCCAGCTTCTCGGCGATGCCCGCCAAGGCGCCGGGCGCGTTGGGCACCTCCAGCAGCAGGACGTCTCTTTCGTGGACGGTGTGGTGCAGCCGCTGCAGGAGAGCGGCGGCTTTGGGCGGATCGCTCACCAGCAGCCGGACGACGGCATGGTCCACCGTGTCGGAGATGGAGAGGGCGAGGATGTTGATGCCCTCTTTGGCCAGGGCCTGGCACGTGCGCGCCAGCACCCCTGGACGGTTATCGAGGAAGACCGACAGTTGCTTCTGAATGGCGATCATGTGCCCACCTTTCTGCCCGCCAATGGCGAGGCTGCGCGTTTGAACTGCTTCCAGCCGGCGACCCCCTCCCGCTCGGAAGCATAGCGGCGGCTGAAGCATGGAACCCCATCAACCCAGACGATCAAATGCCACGCGCCCTGCCGGCTGCCTTCTTTCTGCAACCGCGGCAGGTAGCAGCGGCCGCGAATCATGAGGGACTCGACACCGCGGCTCGACGACGGCGCGCGCGCCGCCCTGGAGGACGCCGGGCTCGAGGTCCCCAGGCGGACGGCCAGCCGGCGCACGGGGCCGGGCGGATTCACGAATTCCACCCCCACATCGTAGAGGAACGGCGGGCGGCTGCGCAGATCCAGCCGCTGGACCACCCACGCCACGCGGCCGGCGCAGGTGACCGGCGGCTTGCGCGCCTCGGCGAAGAGGCGCAGCGTCACCGCCGAGCTGATCTCCAAGGTCTCGCGCAGCCTGACGCACAGGCCGGCCTCGCTGAGGTTCACGGAGTCCACGGCGACCGGGACGGCGCCCTGACGGTTCACCTCCACCCGCTTGACCCAGGGCAGGCGAAGCGCGCCGCGCCGCTCGAGTTGGACCTCCGGCATCACCGCCATTCCGGATGCTCCGACAGCCAGGCCGGCGCGTCAATGGATTGCCCGGTCACACCTTGCGATGCCTCCGAGGCCAGGTAGACAAACAGGCCCGCGACCGCCTCCGGAAGCGGGAGCGTCATCGGATCCTCGTGCGGATACGCGGCCGCCCGCATGGCGGTGCGCACCGCGCCGGGATTGACGGCATTGACCCGCACGCCGGCGCCGCGGGTTTCTCCCGCCGCCACGAGGGTCAGACCCTCCACCGCGAACTTGGAGACGGCGTACGGCCCCCACAGCGGCGCCTCGCGCTTGCCCGCTCCGGAGGATACCGTCATGATGGAGCCGCTGCGCTGCGCGAGCATCGCCGGCAGCGCCGCCCGCATGCACAAGAAGGGTCCGCGCACGTTGGCGGCCATCACCGCGTCCCACTCCGCCGCCCGGACGTGCTGAAGCGGCCCCTTGGGCGTCAGCACGCCGGCGTTGTTCACGAGCGCGTCAATGCGGCCGAAGGTCTTGAGCGCGGTCTTCGCCAATCGGTCCACGTCGTGCTCCAGAGAGACGTCCGCTTTGATCGCCACCGCGTCGCCCTTGGCGCGCCGGATCTGTTGGGCCACGCGCTCCACCGCCGGCGCGTGCCGGCCGCAGAGCACCAGGCGCGCCCCTTCCCGGGCAAACCGCAGCGCCACCGCTTCGCCCAACCCCCGCCCGGCCCCGGTGACGATGGCCACTGTATCGCGCAGTCTCATTATGCTACAATTTTTCCACGATGGCCAAGACCGCGTCGCCCCTGCCGCCGGCTGCCAAGCGCATCGGCAAGATTGTGAAGGCGCTCGAGCACGCCTACCCCGACGCGACGTGCTCCCTGAATTACGCAACACCGCTGGAGCTGCTCGTCGCCACGATCCTCTCCGCGCAGTGTACGGATGCGCTGGTCAACACCGTGACCCCGGCGCTCTTCCGGCGGTACCGCACCCCGGCCAATTACGCCGAAGCGCCGGTTGAAGAACTGGAGCGCGCCGTCGCGAGAGTGAATTTTTACCGCAACAAAGCCAAGAGCATCAAACAAGCCTGCCGGACCATTGTCGAGCGCTTCCGCGGCAAGCTGCCGAACCGGATGGAAGACTTGGTGACCCTGCATGGCGTGGCGCGCAAGACGGCCAACGTGGTGCTGGGCAACGCGTTCGGAATCTCCAGCGGCATCGTCGTGGACACGCACGTCATGCGCCTGAGCCAGCGGCTGGGCCTGAGCGCGCACACCGACCGGGACAAGATCGAGCAGGATTTGATCCGGCTCGTCCCCCAATCGCAGTGGACGAAGTTCGGCCATCAGATGATCCAGCACGGCCGCTCCATCTGCACAGCCGCCTCCCCCAAGTGCCGCGAGTGCCCCATCGGGGCCGGCCTCTGCCCCGCTTACCGCGACGAGCTCTCCGACCCGCCCACCGCGCGCGCCAGCCAGCGCTGATCCTCGGCGCCAAACGGCAGGGCCAGCGCCGCGGCGCGCCCCTGCGGGCTGAGCTTCAGCCACGTCTTCTGCACGATCACGCGCATCTTGTCGTCCGGGGTCTTGCGCCGCAGCTCGTCGAATTGCGTCTCGAGAAAGACCAGGCAGAGCGCGTCTTCCAGCGTTTGCGTGTCCGGATCGGCGCCCAACGCCTTCTTGCTCATGATCAGCCCCACCTGCGCGCACGACGCCTCGTCGTAACCGGACTCCCGCATGAGCCGTTGGACCGTCTCGATGTGAAAGGCTTTCAAGACTTCGCGCCATTTGAGATAGCCCGCGCGGTTCATCGGATAGCGGGAGCGCGGGATGGTCCAGCGCTGGACGTGCTGCCCGCGGGCGGCGATGCGCAGGATCTCTGAGGCATTCGGGTTCAAGCGCAGCACCCAGTCCGTCAGGCGCTGCGCGTAGGCCAGCTCATGCGGCTGGGACGCGCCGGCGACGACGTCCGTGTTCGGGTCTTGGCGGTTCAGCTCGTCAATCCGGCGCAGCACGGCGTCCAAGCGGGAGGGGATCATGCCGCCGGCGATGCCTCAGGCTCGCGCATGTAAGCGGCCACGGCGTCCGGGGTGGCCGGCAGGATGCCCTGGTCGGTGATGAAGCCGCGGATCAGCTCCGCCGGGGTGACGTCGAACGCGGGGTTCAACGCCCGCGCGTCCGGCCCGGCGATCCGCACCCGCTGCAGCGAGCCGTCGTCGGCGCGGCCCCACACGTAGAGCACTTCGTCTTCGCTGCGCTGCTCGATGGGGATGGCCGAGCCGTCCGGCGTGGCGAGATCAAAGGTGGAGCGCGAGGCCGCCACGTAGAACGGCACGTTGTGGCGCCGGGCCAGGACGGCCAGCGTGTAGGTGCCGATTTTGTTGGCCGTGTCGCCGTTGGCGGCGATGCGGTCCGCGCCGACGATCACCAAGCCGATCTCGCCGCGCTGGAACAGGGACCCGGCCGCGGTGTCCGCAATCAATTGATGCGGCACGTCGGCCTGGGCCAGCTCCCACTCCGTCAGCTTGGCCCCCTGCGAGCGGGGGCGCGTTTCGGTGGCATAGACGAAGACCTCAATGCCGGCCTCCTGCGCCGCGTAGACCGGGGCGAGGGCGCTGCCCCAATCCACGAAGGCCAGCCATCCGGCGTTGCAATGCGTGAGCATCCGCAGGCCCGGCGTCATCAGCGGCAATCCGGCGCGGCCCATCGCTTGGCAGGCGCGGGCATTGTCCTGCGCCAGCGCGGTGGCGGCGCGGACCGCGGCCATCCGGGCCGACTCGACACTGTTCGCGCAGGAGGCCGCCCGGCACACCCGGTCCACGGCGTAAAACAGGTCGTGCGCCGTCGGGCGGGTGGCGCGGATCACCCCGGCCGCCTTATCCAGCGCGTCATGGAAGCGCGCCTCGGGCGCGTGCAGCGCGGCCTGCGCCATGGCGTAGCCGGCGGCCGCGCCGATCGCTCCGGCGCCGCGCACCACCATCTCCTGGATGGCGCGGGCCGTCTCGTGATGGGTGGCGTAGGAGGCCACCTCAAACACGTGCGGCAGCTTCCGTTGCTCGATCAGCTTGACCGTCGAGCCGTCCAGCCACACGGTCTGATAGGGCCGGCCGTTGACCTTCATTTCAGGTATACCGGATCGGCCGCACCAACTGCGGATCGAACCGCTGCGGGTGTTGCTCCAGCCATCCGAACAGCTCCTCGTGCTCCCTGACGACGCGCCTGACGTCCACCCGGTCGCATATCGCCGGGGTGGCGCTCTTCAAGTACCGCAACCCGGACCGCGCCACGCGCAGCGCCCCGGCGCGGTTGTTGCGCGACCAATGGTAGTACGCGACCGCTAATTGAATCAACCCCTTGTAACACTCTTTGCGGGGCCCTTCCAGCGTGAGCCATCGCCGCTCGAGCACCTCGTGGCACTCGAAGAACCGCCCCTGATTGAAGAGCGCGACTCCCTCAGCCAGGTGCGGATCAGGCGCGTCCGCAGGCCGCGTCACGGCGAGGCGGACGGCTCGTGCACGTGCCCGTCCGGCGCAGGAGCCTGAGCGGGGGCGGCAACCGGCGCCGGGGGCGGCGTGCTGCGCACGACGCTGACGAAGGTGGCGAAGGTGGCGGGCGCCATGACACCGGTGACCGGCACGCCGTTCACCACGAACGTCGGCGTGCTGCTCACGCCGATGGCGATGCCGTCTTCCACGTCCCGCGCGACCGCCGCCATTCCCCGGCCGCTGTCCATGCACGCGCGGAATGCCGCCACATCCAGCCCGGCGCGCTGGGCGTCGCGCTCCACGTTGGCGGCCTTGTAATTCGGCGTCTCCTGAAACACCAGGTCATGGAACGGCCAGAACTTGCCTTGCTCATGCGCGCATTCCCCGGCAGCCGCCACGCGGCAGGCCTTGGCATGGCCCGCGTGGGTGACGCTCCTGTTACATTCAGGATCGAGCGGAAAATTTTTGAACGAAAACGCGGCATCGTGGTGGGCGCTCAAGAGGACCGGCATCAGCTGTGACGCGCGCTGGCAGGATGGGCAAAAGAAATCGCTGAATTCAACCAGCCGGAGGGCGCCATCGGCTGCCCCCTTCTGCGGATCGCGCGCCGTGTCCACCGTCACGCGCGGCTGCTTGGAGACGAACTGCGTCATCTGCTTGCGCAGGTTGCCCGGGGGGCCGTACACCGCAAATGCCGCGGCGTACTGCACGGAGAATGCGCCCACGAGCCCGGTCAAGCCGACCGCCCAGATCACCCACGTGACCGGGGCGCGCCGGTCCGGCGTGAGCGAACTCAACGACCGCACCCATTGGCCCGACAGCGCGGACCACGGTTGGCGCAGCGCCGCGTACGACACCACGACCATCAGGACATTCACCGCGTAGGTCCCCAAACAGAGCGGGCAGAGGTAATGAATAGACAGCAGCATGACCGCTAGCAGCGCCGCATCCGCGATCACGCACGCCAGGCTGAGGCCGAAGAGGGCGGCGAACGCGCGCGGCGCGTCTGCCTCGACCCGCCACGCCACGATGGCGAGGCCGAGCATCACCAGGTAGCCCACCGCGCCCCACAGCGCCAAGGGCAATCCGAGGACGGTGCCGATCGGGCTGGTCGTGACGGCATGGCAGTTGAACGCCGTGCCCGCCGCGCTGCAGGCCGAGCCGCCGATCAAATCGCCGCGCAATAAGCCCAGATGGACGATTTCCAGATAGACGCAGATACCCAAGCCGATCAGGCTCAACAGCGCGCAGAGCGCGGCTCCAGCTTGTCGTCGCATTCACGTCACCTTCTGTGTGCTGTTGGCTGTGTGCTGATGTTACCCTGTATGCCGCATCCCGGCGGCGATGCCGTTGATGGTCAAGGCCAGCGCCCGCTGCAGCATCTCCCGGCGCTTGGGATCGCGGCTGCCGCGCCACTGCCGCAGCAGGTGGACCTGCAGCAAGCTCAGCGGATCCACGTACGGGTTGCGCAGGCGGATCGCGTTCTGCAGCACGTAGTTGGATTCCAGCAGCACCTTTTGCCGCGTGATGCCGAGCACCACGCGCTTGGTCAGCTCGTATTCGGCGGTAAGCGCCCCGAAGATGCGCCGGCCCACTGATGCGGGCCGGACCAAACCGGCATACTGGCGGGCGATCTGCATGTCGGCCATGCCAAGGCTCATCTGAATGAAATCCACCATCACGTGGAACCACGGCATCTGCGCGTACAGCCGCTGCAGCTCCTGCAGGCCCCGGGGGTGGCGGCCGGTGAGGTCCACCACCGCGCTGCCGAAGGGAAACCAGCTCGGCAGGACGTGGCGGCTTTGGATCCAACTGAACACCCAGGGGATCGCCCGCAGCGATTCGATGCGCCGCGGCGACGCGCGGCCTGTTGCCCGTCCCCCGCCCGGGCGCTGGGACGGGCGCGAGCCGATGCGGAACTGCTCAATCGCGTCAATGGGGGTGGCCTGCTCAAAATACTGCAGGAACGCCGGGTCTTCGAACACGGTGCGGCGGTACTGCCGGTAAGCGGCTTGGGACAATTGCTCCATTTGCCCTTCCCACTCGGCCTGATGCGAGTCCTGGGAGGGCAGCAGGGTCGCTTCCAGCACGGCCGACAACACCAGCTCCAGGTTGCGTACCGCCATGGACGCGTTGCCATATTTCGAGGCGACGACTTCGCCCTGCTCGGTGATCTTGATGCGCCCTCCCAGCGTGCCGCGCGGCTGGGCGAGGATCGCCTGGTGCAGCGGGCCGCCGCCGCGGCCGATGGTGCCGCCGCGCCCGTGGAAGAGTTGCAGCCGCACGCGGTGGGCCTGAGACGTCTCGTGCAGGCGGCGCTGGGTCTGATAGAGCTCCCAGTTGGCGGTGAAGAACCCGCCGTCTTTGTTGGAGTCCGAGTAGCCCAGCATGATCTGCTGGAGCCGCCCGCGCGCCTTCAGGTGCTGCTGGTAGCTCGGCTGGCGGTACAGCGCGGCCATCACGTCATGCGCCGCGCGCAAATCTTCGATGCCTTCCAGCAAGGGGATGATGTTCACCGCGCTCTCCCACCCGCGGGTGGTCCGCCGGAACAGGTCGGCCTGCTGGAAAAACCACAGGACGGTCAGCACGTCGCTGGCGTGGTGGGTCATGCTGATGATGTAGCCGTCGATGGCCGAGGGGTCCACCTGCTCCAGGTGCTCCCCCATCACCTGGAAGGTGCGCACGACTTCGCGGGTGGCGGGCGAGGCGCCGCGCAGCAGCTCGACGTATTGCGGCCGCGCCAGCAAGCGCCCGAGCAGCTCGCACCGCTCCGACTCCGGCAGCAGCCGGGGGTCGGTTGAGCACCAGCCGTGCGCCATCGCGAGCTCCGCGAACGCGTCCAAGTGTTTCTGGCTGTGGTCCCGCACATCCACGGTCGCGAAGGAAAACCCGAATACCTGCGCTTGCATGAGGGCGCGCCCCACTTCATGCCGGGCCACCGGGTCCGCGCGATGGAACACCAAGCTGCGCTTGATCAGCTCCAAATCCCGGCGCAGCTCTTGCGCGCCGGCATAGCCGCCCTCTCCGGCGGGCCGCAGCATCTGCCGCAGGCGATGGACCATGATAGCCAGCTTCTGCCGGTAGGGCTGGTGCGGGTAGGCGGCATCCAGCGACTCGGACAACGCGGGGAAATTGCGCCGGTCGTGCGCCACGGATTTCACGAGGGCCGGCGACACTGTGCAGAGCTGATCGGATTGCGTCAGGCGGTCCCGCAGCCGCTCCATCGTCTCCAGGTATTTGCTGATGATCGCATGGCGGTAGCGCAGGAGCGCCCAGCGCAGCGTCTCGTGGGTCACGGAGGGGTTGCCGTCCTTGTCGCCGCCCATCCAGGTACCGAAGCGGATCACCGGGCCGACCTCCAACGGGCGCTTGTAGACCCGCGAGAGCTCGTCCTGGAAGGCCATCAGGGTGTCGGGCAGCGCGTCGTAGAGCACCGAGGAGAGATAGTAGAGGCCGTGGTCCACCTCATCCTCGACGGTGGGGCGATGCGGGCGCAATTCGTCCGTCTGCCAGAGCGCCATGATCTCTTCGAAGATGTCCCGGCGGATCCGCCGCTCTTCTTTCGGCGTGGGGCGCATCAGCTCCCGCTGGAGCAGCCGGTCCCAAATCTGATGGTGCTTGCGCAGCACCGCCGGGGGCAGCGCCTGGGTGGGGTGCGCGGTCAGCACCAGGTTAACGGAGAGCGACTGGAGATGGCGGCTGATCTCCTTCGCCGGCACCCGCGCGCGCCGGAGCCGGTAGACCACGTCCTCGATCGAGCCGCGCTGCGGATGGAACCCGGGCAGCGCTTCGTAGTGGCGCTTGCGGCGGAGCCGGTGGTTCTCCTCGGCGATGTTGGCCAATTGGAAATAGACGGAGAAGGCCCGGATGATCTTGACGGCGGTGGGCAGGTCCAGCTCCGCCAGCCGCGTGGCGAGGCGGGCCTGGAGGGCGGTGCCGCCGTTGCGCCGCGCCGTGATGGCGGCGGTGCGGATGCGCTCTTCGGTGTCGAACAGCCCGCGGCCTTCCTGCTGGATCAAGACTTCACCCAGCAGCTCGCCCAACAAGCGGACGTCCTCGCGCAGCGGGCGGAGCTTGCGCTCGTCGGCTGGAGTGAATTTCGCGCCGTTTTTCATGAGGGAGTGACCACTGCGGGAGCGTTGCCCTGGAGATGGGCCAGGATCGCGGAATAATCCAGCTCGCCCTTGCCGGCACTTTCCGCCTCGGCAAAGAGCTTCCGGATCGCCTCCGTCACCGGCACGGCAGCGCGCGTCTCCTTCGCCAGACCGCACATCAGCTCAAAGTCTTTTCGCATATGCTTCAGGGCAAAATGGGGGGTGAAATCCCCCTTGAGCATGCCAACACCTTTCGTCTGATACCACGGCGAGGCGAAGGGACTGGCGTGCACCACTTCCAAGAACCGCTGTGGATCCAACCCGGCAGCCTGCACGAGGATGAGCGCTTCCACAAAACCGGCGGAGAGGTGCCCCAGCATCAAGTTCGTCGCCAGCTTCAACGCGGAGCCGCAGCCGACGTTGCCGGCATGGATGATCGTCTTCCCCATCGTCCGCAAGATCGGCTCGCAGCGCTTCAGCGTCGGCGGCAGGCCGCCGACGAGGATGACCAGCGTGCCGTCGGTGGCCGGGCCTTTGGAGCCGACGACCGGCGCGTCCAGAAATTCCGCATGCTTGGTCGCCACCGCCCCGGCCAGCTTGCGCGACGTGACCGGGCTGACGGTGCTCATATCCACCAGCACCGCCCCGGCCTGCAATCCTTCCAGCGCGCCGGAGGGCCCCAGCACCACGTCCTCGACGTCCTGCGGCCGGGAGACCATCGTGATCACCACGTCCGCTTCCGCCGCCGCGTGCGCCGGGCTCTTCGCGGCTTTCGCGCCGAGCGTGATCAGCGGCCGCGCTTTGGCCGGCGTGCGGTTCCAGACGATGAGCGGGTAGCCCGCCTTGGCGATGTGCGCCGCCATCGGCGCCCCCATCGTCCCCAATCCCAAAAACGCCACCCGTTCCCGGCTCATCGCTTACACGAGCCCCGCAATTGTGAGCAGTTCATCGGCCCGTCGTTCCGCTTCGGAGCGCAAATTTGGAATCGGCTGGCCGCTGATCCACCGGCGCTGCCACACGGCAAGCTCGATTTGGATTTCAGCAAGCACGGCTTGGGTTTCAAGCGGCGCATCCGGGGCAGCCCACTCGGCAAAATACTTCCCTTCTTCCAGCAAGCTTGCCACGGCTTGCCGATTGGCCGGGTTTTCGCTGAAGGAAGAGATGCGCGCGAGGTCTGCCGCCAATCCGCCCAACCTGACCGGCAGCGGATCTTTGAGAAACCGTTCCTGAATCTGCTTCGAAATCATGAGGCTCCGACGTGAATCATTTAATCACGTGACACCAAGATTAACTCGCCCATTTGACGGTGCAGCCGATGGCGGGGGTTTCGGTTTCCGTGATCTGAGCTTTCGCCAGGAGCGCGTCAATGGCTTCGCGCAGGTAGCGGCGCTTTACCTGGGAGGGGTCCTTGGTGTTGTCGTCAATGGCGCCGGTGTAGCGCATCACGCGCTGCTGGTCGAAGAGGAAGATGTGCGGCGTGCGCTCGGCGCCGTAGGCGCGCGCCACCTGCTGCGTCTCGTCGTGCAGGTACGGGAAGTTGAAGCGCTTCTCCTTCGCCCACGCGGCCATCTGCTCGAAGCTGTCTTCCGGATAATTCTTGGCATCGTTGGAGTTGATGCCGATGAGCTGCACCCCCTTGCCGGCGTAGTCCCGCTGCAGCTCAATCATCCGGTCAATGGTGGCCTTCACGTAGGGGCAGTGGTTGCACATGAAGATGACGCACAGCACCGCTTTGTCGCTGAAATCCGCGAGGCGGTAGGTCTTCCCATCCACGCCCTTGAGCGAAAAGTCAGGAGCGGTCTCATTGCGCTGCATCGGAACCTCGCGGGTCTTTGGCGCGCGCCACGAGCAAGTTTTGGACTTCCACGATGGCTTTGGTGACGTTGATGCCGCGGGGGCAGGCGTCGGTGCAGTTGAAGATCGTGCGGCAGCGCCACACCCCGTTGGCTTCGTTGAGCACCGGCAGGCGCTCCGCCGCGCCCTGGTCGCGGCTGTCGAACAAGAAGCGATGCGCCTGCACGATGGCCGCCGGCCCCACGTATTCGCCGTTGGCCCAGAACGACGGGCATGAGGTGGTGCAGGCCCCGCAGAGAATGCACTTGGTCGTGTCCTCGAACCGCTCCTGCTGCTTCGGGCTTTGGAGCCGCTCGGTCTTCGGCGGCGGCTCGGCCGCGATGAGATACGGTTTGACCGCGCGGTACTTTTCGAAGAACTTCGTTTGGTCCACGATCAAGTCTTTCACCACGGCGAAGCCCCGCATCGGCTCGACGACGATGGGCTGCTTCACGTCCTTGATGAGCAGTTTGCAGGCGAGGCGGTTCTTGCCGTTGATCATCATGGCGTCGGAGCCGCACACGCCGTGCGCGCAGGAGCGGCGGAACGCCAGGCTGCCGTCGCAGTGCCATTTGACCGCGTGGAGCGCGTCGAGCACCCGGTCCGTCGGCTCCACCTCCACCGTGTACTCGCGCCACTGCGGTGCCGAGTCCGTCTCAGGATTGAAGCGTTGAATTCTCAACCGTACCGGCATGGCCGCGTCATGTTGTGTTCATCCCTGGCTCAGAAAGGGGTTGATGACCTCGAGTTCTTTGAAGACGACGAAATCCTTGACGTTTTGAGTGTAAATCGTGCGCACATCGTTATCCAGCATCGTCGCGGCAAGGAAGATATCAAACACATCCACTCGAGACGTCGTGATCTTCGTCATGAGGTGGAGCATCCGCATGATGGTGGTCTCTTTTGGCAACACTTTTTTGAATCCGCTGGAGGTCCAATAGGCCGATACTTCTCCTCTGGCTTCCGCCAGTGTCAAAGCCGGCTGAATCACCCGTGGATTGGTGCAGACCGTGACAAACTCACACAAAACCTGCGGACTGAGACAGGCCTCAAGGCGTCCGACGGACGCTTCATCTCGGAGTCGCCTGGCAATCGCGTGATACGGAGAGCTGATGACGTGGGCATGCACGAGCAGATTGGTATCAAACAGCACCATGATTAGGACCCGGATATCTTCTGCCTGAGACGTTCTGCGTAGATATCCTCCCTCCGCAAGGAACTTCGAATCCGAACATCATAGACCCCAAATTTTGGCTGAGGTCTCCGGCGAGACCCAAGGATCATCCCTAAGTACGTTCGCAACGCTTCTTCCATGACGGTCCGCATGGACTGCCCTTGGTCCACAGCCTTCCGTTTCACGGCACGATACAACTGGTCGTCCAAATCCACCGTGGTCCGATGCATCAGCCTCACCTCCGTGTAATTCCGATATTACCATAAATATGTTTTTATGTCAATATGTACGTTCTTGGGGTTGAAACCGCGTGATGGTGACCGGCTTGTAGGCCAAGGCCACCGCGTCACCCCGCAGCGAGGCCATCGAGTGCTTGAGCCAGTTGGCGTCGTCGCGGTTGGGGAAATCCTCGCGGGAGTGCCCGCCGCGCGACTCCTGGCGCGCCAGCGCCGCCGTCGCCGTGACCCAGGCCAAGTCCAGCAAGCCGCCCAGCTCCAACAGCTCCTCGACTTCCGTGTTGAAGCGGCGCCCTTTATCGGTGAGGCCGACCGCCTGGTAGGCGGCGCGAAGCTGCTTCACGCGCTCGCACGCCTCCCGCAGCCCGGCCTGGGTGCGGAAGACCCCGACATCGTCCATCATCACCTGCTGCATCCGGTCCCGCAGGCGCACCGCTTCTTCCCCGCCGCGGTTGGACTCCAACCGCGCCAACTGCTCCTGTGCGGGCCCTTCGGGGTTGTCCGGGAGCGGCGTCCAGTCGGCGTTGGGCGCCCACTGGGCGATGCGCTGGCCGCCCCGGTTGCCGAACACCACGATGTCCACCAGCGAGTTGGTGCCCAGCCGGTTGGCGCCGTGGACGGAGACGCACGCGCACTCGCCGGCGGCATAGAGGCCGGGCACGATCCGCCCGCGCTCGTCCGCCAGCACTTCCGTATTCAGGTTCGTAGGGATGCCGCCCATCGCGTAGTGGGCGGTCGGTTGGATCGGGATCAGCTCGCGCACCGGATCCACGCCCAAATAGGTCCGCACGAAATCGGTGATGTCCGGCAGCTTCTCTTCGATCACGCGCCGGTCCAGATGGGTCAGGTCCAGATGCACGTAGTCCTTGCCGTCAATGCCCCGCCCGGCGCGGAACTCCTGGTGGATCGCGCGGCTGACCATGTCGCGCGGGGCGAGGTCCAAGAGCTTCGGCGCATAACGCTCCATGAAGCGCTCGCCGGTGCGGTTGCGCAGGATGCCGCCTTCCCCGCGCGCCCCCTCGGTGATCAGGATGCCCAGCTTGTAGATGCCGGTCGGATGGAACTGGAAAAACTCCATGTCCTCCAGCGGCACGCCGCGGCGCCACAGGAGGGCGCAGCCGTCGCCGGTCAAGGTGTGCGCGTTGGAGGTCACCTTGTACATGCGGCCGAACCCGCCGGTGGCCATGAGCACCGCCTTGGCATGGATGACGTGCAGCTCGCCCGTGGCCAGGCACAGCGTGACCACGCCGCAGCAGCGCCCGTCGCGCATCAGCACATCCACCAGCCGGTACTCGTCGAAGAACGTCACCTGCTGCTTGATGCACTGCTGGTAGAGCGTCTGCAGGATCATGTGGCCGGTGCGGTCCGCCGCGAAGCAGGCGCGCTGCACCGGGCCCTTGCCGAACTCCTTGGTGTGGCCGCCGAACTTGCGCTGGTCAATCTTGCCCTCGGGCGTGCGGTTGAAGGGCAGGCCCATGTGCTCCAGCTCGTAGACCACGCGCACCGCATCCTTGCACATGAACTCGGCGGCGTCCTGATCCACGAGATAGTCGCCGCCCTTGACGGTGTCGAACATGTGCCATTCCCAGTTGTCCGACTCGCGGTTGCCCAGTGCTGCGCCGATGCCGCCCTGGGCCGTGCCGGTGTGGGAGCGCGTGGGATAGAGCTTGCTGACCACCGCCACGCGGCAGCCCTTGGAGGCTTCCAGCGCCGCCATCAGGCCGGCCCCGCCGGCGCCGACGATCACGGCGTCGTATTGGTGGCGCACGACGGGCCTCATTGCCCCACCCCGACAGGCGTTACAGGCGGGCGGAACGTCACGACCGCAACGACTCCCAGCACGATCAGGATCGTGCCGAGGCCGTGCAACAGCCACGCCGCGACCCGGCGCTGGGCGGGCTGGTGCAGATAATCGTCCACGATGACGCGCATGCCGTTGAGGCCGTGGATCATCGCCAGCACCAGCAGAAGCAGGTCGTAGCCGCGCCAAAACCAGCCGACGTAGCGCCGCGCGACGAAGTCGTAATCAATCACGTCCACCGAGTTGATCAGGTGCATGATGACGAGATGGCCCAGCGCCAACAGCAGGAGCGCGAGGCCGGAGACGCGCATGAAGTACCACGACCAGAGGTCCATCCCGCCGATGGGTTTGGGGCGGCCGTACGCGCTGGACAGAGCGGGAGGCGCGGCCATCAGCGGCTGAAGACCGGACGCAGCATCAGATAGGTGACCGGCAGCATGAGCGCGGCAAAGAGCGCCATTTGCACGTAAAACATCTGCCGGTGCCAGCGGACCAGGCTGGTCCACGCCTCAAAGAGGATGATCCGCAGCCCGTTGAGCGCATGATACAAGACGCAGGCAAAGAGCCCCACCTCGGAGATTCGGAACAGCGGGTACCGGTACCAGCCGATGACGGTATTGTAATGCTCCGGGCCGAGGACGATGAGGAAGGTATCAATGATGTGGAGGCACAAGAAAATCAGGACGCCCACCCCGGTGAGCCGGTGGAACATCCACGACCACTGCCCCACGCCGCCGCGGTACCGCATCAGCACACAGCACACAGCACACAGCAGACAGGAACTGCTCTAACAACCCGAGACATTCTTGGTTGAGCCTGGTTCATCGAACATACGCCGTCGGGTCGGGCACGCGCGCGAGCCGGAACGCGCGGCGGCGCTCCGCGCACTTGTTGCACCAGCCGCAGTGCCGCTGTCCGGACGGACGGATGCAGGACCAGGTCAGATGGAACGGCAGCGCGGCATGCGCGGCGATCACCTGCGGTTTCGTCATTTGATGAAACGGAGCCTCAACCTGCATCGGAACCGCCAGCGCCTCGCTCAGGCACCGGCTGAATCGCGTGAAAAATCCGCGCGAAGCGTCGCCAAATGGATTGCCGGCCAAGGTCCCCACGGCCAGCCGCGAGGCGCCGTGCTGCGCGGCGTACACGGCCGCCTGCCCCAGCAGCAGCACGTTGCGCCCCGGCAAATAGACCGCAGCGTCGGAACTGGACGCCCCCGGAACGCGTCGTCCGGTGACGCTCCAATGCCCTCCATAGAGGGAGCGCACCGGCGCGTCAATGACCTGCAGCGGATGGAGCCGACGATGCCTCAACTGCGCGAGCCATCGGCGAACGCTGCGCAGCTCGTGCGTGTCCCACCGCAATCCGCAGCGCACGTAGACCGGCCATACCGTTCGGCCGCGGCCCAGCAAGCGCGCAACCAGGGAACAGCTTTCCATCCCGCCGCTGACTAAGGCCACCACGCGATCCTGGCGCGACGAACAGCGACGAGTAGGCGGCATCTTGAACGACGACAAGCTCTTCCGAGATTAACAAAGCTCCGCAGAAAAGTCAATGAAGTGGACGCTGCGGGGAGAGGATTGTTATACTGCTCTCATCATGACACTGAGAGGACGAGTCGCGTTGGTCACGGGGGGAGGCGTGCGCATCGGCCGCGCCGTGGCGATCGCGCTGGCGAAGCGCGGCGCCGACGTGGTGATTTCCTACCGCTCGTCCCGCGCCGAGGCGGAAACCACGGCAACAGAGCTGCGCGCGCTGGGCAGCCGCGCCGAGGCGATCCGGGCGGACGTGTCCAACGATGCGGATGTCCGCCGCCTGATGCAGCGCATCCAGCGCCGGTACCGGCGCGTGGACGTGCTGGTCAACAACGCCGCCCGCTTTGAGCGCACGCCGTTTTCGGCGCTGACACCCCGCCAATGGGACGCCCACATCTCTGCCAACCTGACCGGGCCGTTCCTGTGCGCGCTGCACGCCAGCCGTCTGATGCAGCGCCGCGGCGAGGGGAAAATCATCAACATCGCCGACTGGGCCGGCGAGCGCCCCTACCGGAACTACCTGCCCTACTGCGTGTCGAAGGCGGGGGTCCTGGGCTTGACCAAGGCGCTGGCGGCGGAGCTGGCCCCGGCGATCCAGGTCATCGCCATCTCGCCGGGCCCGATGCTGCCGCCGCCGGGGATGACGGCCGCCCTACAAGCCCGGGTGGTCCGGTCGCTGCCGCTGCGGCGGTGGGGGCAGCCGGACGATATCGCGAACGCGGTGGTGTTCGCCATCGAGGGTACGGACTTCATAACCGGCGCCACGATCACCGTTGATGGCGGAAGAACGATCGGCTGATGTACCAAGTCACGACCACCCTGCATTTCTGCTACGGCCACCGGCTGCTGCGCTACCACGGCAAATGCCGCGACCTGCACGGGCACAACGGCATCGTCGAGATCGAGCTCAGCTCGGCGGAGCTGGACGCGCTGGGGATGGTGAAGGACTTCACCACGATCAAGCAGGCCATCAAGGGCTGGATTGACACCCACCTGGACCACAAGATGATCCTGTGCCAGGACGACCCGGTGCTGCCAGCACTCCGGCAATTGAAGGAGCCGGTGTTCGTGGTGGAGCAGAATCCCACCGCCGAGCACCTGGCGAGGCTGATCTACGACGAAGTCAAACGCTTGAGGTTTCCGGTGACGTCCGTCCGCCTGTGGGAGACGGCGTCGTCCTGCGCGGTTTACCGGCCGGCTTGAGGCGCGGCCGGCTCCGGCGGCGGTTCGGGCGCGACCCACGGCGCGAGTTTCAGGTCCAGCTCGGTGAAGAAGCGCTGCAGGCTTCTCGACGCGCCCACTGACGCGGCCTGCCCCCCGGGCAGCTCGGTCTGCGCCCCGACCTGCACGCGGCCTCCCTCCTGCGGCTGCACCATCAGGGTGATCTGCATGCGATTGCCAATCCCCAGCCACCTCACGCCCTTCTGCACCCGGATCGTGCCGGCATCCGGATCGGTCGCGAGCACGCGCCAACTGCCGATCTTGGCAGCCGTGGCCGCCACCGCTTTCCAGGCGTCATCTTTTGAGGCCGCATAGACGTGCCACTGCGCGTCCACCGGCTCCAGCGGAAGCGGCACCCGCACCTGCAGCGGCTCCCCGCCCTGGGGATCGTTGAGGCTCAGCGTCAGGATCGAGCCCGACGGCAGCCGCCGGACATAGACCACCCCGCTGCGCGCGGCGCCCGGCTCAATCGGACCGGGTGCCAGCTCATGCGACACAAAATCCTGCCGGATCTCCCGGTTGGCCGAGCGGACGGGCCGCGCGGACGCGTCTTGGATGCCTGGAAAGTCCAACGTGGTCAGCGGCTCGATCACGGAGGAAAACACCAGGCCGGGGACGAAGAACGCCAGCCATTGGATGTGCCGGCCCACCCGGCCCGCCACGGTCTGCGAGGCATACGCGGAGGCGCGCTGCGCGGGAACGATCCGCGCGCTCACGAACGCCGGCGGCAGCGCGTAGGGCCGGTCGCCGTCGTTCGCCACTACCAGCAGCAGCGGCTGAATCCCGCGCCGGAGCAGATCGGCGCCGAAGTATTCCCGCGATCGAACAGCGTCCACGATGTCCACGCCGACGGTGATGGGGCCTTCGCGCACCACCAGCGGATACTCGGTGACGGCGCGCGAGGGCAGCTGGATGCGCTGCGACGGATTGGGCGCGGCCACCCACAGGGTCGAGCTAGGACGGCGCACCGGGGAGTAGCTCCACCGGCATCCGCCGGCGGCCAGGAGGAGGGCGCTGCAGGCGGCCAGCCGCGCGAGCGCGCGGGAGGGAGAACGGCGGCGACGCATGGCCGCATTATAGCAGAGCGCGTTCGCCCTCATGCCCGCAATTCAATCAGCTTGATCCGGCCGGCCGCACCGCGCACGATGACCACGCTCGAAGGCGGGACCTGGAAATACCCTGCCAGCGCGCGGATGACGGCGGCATTCGCCCGGCCGCCTTCGGCCGGTTCATGCACCCGCACCCGCCAGGGCCCGTCCGAGGATGGCTCGATTCCCGGCCGGCTGGCCTTGGGGGTGACGCGGACTTCGATGCGACGCCGGACCGGCCCGGCCGGCTCAGCGCGGCGGGCGGGTGATATCGACAGCCGCAGACTCCACGTTGGGCAGCGCCCGCTTCGTGACCCGGACGGTCACTTCGCGGCAGCCGGTTTCCTTCAAGAGGAGCGCGGCCACCTGCTCCGCTAGGGTTTCCATCAAATGGAACGCGCCGGACTCCGCG
>JACPRA010000025.1 GCA_016190215.1 Candidatus Omnitrophota bacterium | reverse complement strand
TCAATCGGTTGAGAGCCATGCTTATTACATTGGGGAGAAAGCTCTAATGTCCCCTGCCCCTCGCCCCCTGCCCCTCGCCCCCTTACGTGGTCAGCGGATTGGTGTGATCGGCGCTGGCAACATGGGCCAGGCGCTGCTTGGCGGGCTGCGACGGGCCGGCGTGCCTGCGGCCGCGCTCATGGCGGCTGAGCGAGATCAGCGTCGCTGCGCGCAGGTGCGGCGGCTGGGCGTGCGCTGCGTCAGCCTCGATGTCTTGGTGGAGCGCGCTTCGATCATCCTGGTGGCGGTCAAGCCGCAGGATATCCGCGAGGTGTTGCAGCGCATCGGCGCGCTCCGGCAGGGCCGGGGCGTCTTGGTGATCTCGATTGCCGCCGGTATTCCCATTCGCGCCATCCAGCGGCTGGTGGGGAAGCATCCGGTGGTGCGCGTGATGCCGAACCTGCCGGCCACCGTCGGCAGCGGAATTTCCGCGCTGGCCTGCGCCCGCGGCGTGTCGGCTGCCGAGCACGCGGCGGCCAGCGCAATTTTTCAGGGCGTGGGCGAGGTCGTCGAGGTGCCGGAGCGGCTGCTCGATGCCGTCACGGCCATCAGCGGTTCGGGGCCGGCCTATTTTTTCACCGTCTTTCAGGCGCTGCGGGAGGCCGGCGCCAGCCTGGGGCTGCCCGGAGATGTGGCCGAACGCTTGGCGGTCCATACGGCGCTGGGCAGCGCGAAGCTGGCCTTGGCCGCGCCGGGACAATTGCCGGCGCTGATCGCGCGTGTTGCCTCGAAGAAGGGCACCACGGAGGCGGCGCTGAAGATGTTTCGGCATCGCCGGCTCTCCTCGGTGATTGAAGACGGGGTCAAAGCGGCGGCGCGCCGCTCGCGGGAGCTGACCGCGATGTTGGACACACAGGTTGGAGCGTAAGGAGGGCATCCGCGATGTTCGTCATCGGTAATTTCTTCCAGGCGTGCGCGGTGATCGCCGATAAGCTCTGCGAATTGTATAGCTGGATCGTGCTGATCGCGGTGCTGCTGCAATGGGTCAGCCCGGACCCGTAGAATCCCGTCGTGAGATTTTTCCGGTCGGTGACGGAGCCGGTGTTCGGGTGGGTGCGGAGGCGGTTGCCGTTTTCGGTGGTGGGAATGTTGGATCTGTCGCCGATGTTCGTGTTGTTGACGTTGTGGTTCCTGCGGATATTCCTGGTGAAGTCGCTGATGGATCTGGCGTTTCGGTTGCGATGATCGAGAACCGATTCGCCGCATCGCTTGCCCGCCCCTCCGAGGCGGGCTGCGCTCGACTGATTTTCTCGCTCGTCCCGCCTGCACGGCGGGACACCATGGCCGCGAGAAAATCAGACGTGCGGCTCATTCGGTTCTCGATCATCTATTGAGGGGTGAAGGATGACGACAGTGACTCAAGCGGGGTTGTTGAGCGCGAAGTTGCAGGAGACCGTGCGGGTGTTGCGGGCGAAGGGGGTGGGCACGCCGAAAGTGGGCATCATCCTGGGCACCGGGTTGGGGGGGCTGCTCAAGGAAGTCCGCCAGACCGCGACGATCCCCTATCCGGAGCTGCCCCACATGCCGCGCTCGACGGCGCCGACGCACCGCGGGGAGCTGGTGTACGGCACGATCGGCGGCGCCGGGGTGGCTATCATGGACGGGCGCTTCCATGTATATGAAGGCTACACCGCGCGCGAGGTGGCCTACCCGGTGTGGGTGCTCAAGGCGCTGGGGGTGGAGACGTTGCTGATCTCCAACGTGGCGGGCGGCTTAAATCCGGAGTTCCGCCTGGGCGACTTGATGGTCGTCACGGATCACATCAATCTGCAGGGGACGAGCCCGCTGGTCGGCCCGAATGACGACACGGTTGGGTTGAGGTTTCCGGACATGATCGAACCCTACAACGCGAAGTTGGCCGATCTGGCTCTCTCCGTCGGACGAGAGCACAAGCTGCCGATGCGCCGTGGCGTATATGTTGGGGTGCTCGGCCCGCAGTTAGAGACCAAAGCCGAATACACGTGGCTGCGCAGCATGGGCGCGGATGCGGTGGGCATGTCCACCGTGCCGGAAGTGATTGCCGCCGTCCACTGCGGCCTGAAGGTCCTGACGGTTAGCTTGGTGTCGGATTTATGCATCCCCGAGACGCTCAAGCCCGCGAACATCGAAGAGATCATCGCCGTCGCCAACCGCGCCGAACCCCTCCTCACCACTCTTTTTACCCAGGTCATACAGCGACTCTAAATATGTCTTCCTTGATCGGGCTTGGTGGGGGGTGACACCGGAGGCGGGCGCCCGTCGCGCGCAGCGGCAGCGAGCACGACGGGCTGCCGCAGGTGGCAGGACCCCCCACCCGAAACACATACCATGGAATACAAAACAACTTTAAACCTTCCCAAGACCGACTTCCCCATGAAGGCGGATTTGCCCGCCAGGGAGCCGGTCTGGCTGGCGCAGTGGGAGGCCGCGGGCCTCTACCAGGCGATCCAGGAGTCGCGCCGCGATGCGGAGGCGTTTATCCTCCACGACGGCCCGCCGTATGCCAACGGCGACATCCACATCGGCCACGCCCTCAATAAAATCCTCAAAGACCTCATCCTGCGCTACAAGACGATGCAAGGCTACCGTACGCCCTACGTGCCCGGCTGGGACTGCCACGGCATGCCCATCGAACACCAGCTCTTCAAGGAGCTCAAGCAGACCAAGCAGCAGATCGAGCAACAGCACGGCCAGGTGGAGTTCCGGCAGAAAGCGCGCGCGTATGCCGAGCGCTACGTCGGCATCCAGCGCGAGCAATTCCAGCGCCTGGGCATCCTCGGCGACTGGGCGCAACCCTACCTGACGATGGCGCCGGCCTACGAGCTGACGATCCTGAAGACGTTCTTGGAGCTGTTGAAGGCAGGCTACATCTATCGAGGCAAGAAGCCGGTCCACTGGTGCGCCACCTGCGAAACCGCGCTGGCCGAGGCCGAGGTGGAGTATGAGGACCGGAAGGACACCTCGATTTATGTGAAATTTCCAGTGGTCAGACCTCCGAAGGTACGCGCGGAGTTCTTTAAACAACCCGTGGCGGTTGTCGCTTGGACGACGACGCCGTGGACGCTGCCGGCCAATGTCGCATTGTGCTTCCATCCCCAAGCGGAGTACGTACTGCTCGAAGGTCCGCCGCACTTGCTGGTCGCATCTGAGTTAGCAGAACGATTCACGGCATTGTTGAACACCGTGAACGTTAGGCGAGTTGGCACAATCACCGGAAAAGAATTAGAAGGGTTACGCTGCCAGACGCCGTTTAGCGACCGTGAATCGGTTGCCGTCACGGATGACAGCGTTTCGCTGGATGAAGGAACCGGTGTCGTGCATATCGCACCAGGCCATGGCCAGGAAGACTATCTGATCGGGCAGCGATACAAGCTTCCGACGTTGTCACCCGTTGACCACCAAGGACGCTTTACTCGGGAAGTGCCGCAGCAATTCGCCGGGCAATTAGTCTTTGAAGCCAATCAGGCGATCATTGATGATTTGCGGATGCGCGGCCTGTTATTAAAGGAAGAGCCGATCACCCACTCTTACCCGCATTGCTGGCGGTGCAAGAAGCCGGTGATCTTCCGCGCGACGCCCCAATGGTTCCTCAGCGTCGAGCAGCAGGATTTGCGATCGCGCTTGCTGGGTTCCGCCCGGAAAGTGAAGTGGATCCCTGAAACCGGCATCAGCCGGATGACGGGGATGCTGGAGACGCGGCCGGACTGGTGCCTCTCGCGGCAGCGGTATTGGGGCAGCCCGATTCCGATCCTGCACTGCGCGGCGTGCGGCAAGCCGGTGGGGAAGGGCGAGCAGATTGACGCGCAGGTGGTCGAGCGCATCCTTAAGACGTTGGAAGCGCGCGGCGCGGAAGCCTGGTTTACCATGCCTGCCGAGGAGCTGGGGGCGGGAACCGCCTGCCCGGATTGCGGGGGGACAGCGCTGCGCAAAGACCCGGACATCCTCGACGTGTGGTTCGATTCCGGCGTCAGCCACGAGGCGGTGCTGCGCCAGCGGCCTGAGCTGGCCTGGCCCGCCACGATGTATCTCGAAGGCTCGGATCAGCACCGCGGGTGGTTCCAGGTGTCGCTCATCACCTCGACGGCGCTGCGGGGGTCGGCCCCGTACACCCACGTGCTGACCCACGGCTTCGTGATGGACGGCGAGGGCCGCAAGATGTCCAAGAGCGAGGGCAACGTGGTTTCGCCGCAGGACGTGATGAAGCAATACGGCGCCGATATCCTCCGGCTGTGGGTGGCCTCGTGCGACTATCGGGAAGACGTGCGCATCTCTCCGCCGATCCTGGAGCAGGTGGCGGAAATCTACCGCAAGATCCGCAACACCTTCCGGTATCTCCTGGCGAACCTCCAGGACTTCGACCCGGCGCGCGACCGGCAGCTGGCCTCCGCCATGCCCGAGCTGGACCGCTGGGCGCTGCACCGCGCGCAAGCGCTGCTGGAGGAGGTCACGAAGTCCTACGAGGACTACCAGTTCCACCAGGCCGCCCGCGCGCTCTACCACTATTGCGTGGTGGAGCTGTCGTCGTGTTACTTGGACGCGCTCAAGGACCGCCTCTACACCGAGGCAGCCGGCTCGCCGGCTCGTCGCTGTGCACAAACCGTGCTGTATGCTATACTCCACGCGCTGGCCCGGTTGACGGCGCCGGTGCTGAGCCTGACGGCGGATGAAGTCTGGCAGCTCATGCGCGCCAAGGGGCTGGCTGACGAGCCCTCAGTGCATATGGCGCGTTGGCCGGCCGACATCGTGCCGGCGGCTGAGCGGGATGCGGATCTCCTGGCGCGCTGGGAGCAGTTCCTCAGCGTGCGGGACGAGGTGATGAAGGCCCTTGAAGCGCAGCGCGCCGCCGGGGTCATCGGCAGCCCGCTGGAAGCGCGGGTGACGCTGGTGACGCCCGATGCGCGCCTGCAGCGGACCTGGGACGGCCACCGGGCCGACCTGGCTGAGGCCTGCGTGGTCTCGGACCTTGCGGTACAATTGGGAAGCGGGGCGGCCGGCCCGGCCGGCTTAAGCCAGGTGATTGTGGAGCGGGCCCCTGGGACCAAGTGCCAGCGGTGTTGGAAATTTCAGTCCAGTGTTGGAGCGAATGCCGCGCACCCGCAGTTGTGCGCCCGGTGCGCGGGGGTGATCGCAACCATGGCATCGAGGTGAGCAGATGATGAGCAAACAACAACTGCAGGAATTCCGAAAACGGCTGCTGGACGAGCGGGCGAAGTTCGCCGGGGAATTGAAGACCATCGCCCGGAAAAGCTCCAAGAACCCCCGCGATTCGTCGGGGGATCTCTCCGGCTATACGATGCATATGGCCGACATGTCGGCGGACACGTACGAGCGCGAGCTTGACGTCAACATCGCCTCCAGCGAGCAGACCGTCCTGTACCAGATCGAGGAAGCGCTCAAGCGGTTTGAGGAGGGTACCTACGGCATCTGCCAGCAGTGCAGCAAGCCCATCAGCCTCAGCCGCTTGAAGGCGGTGCCGTATACCGAGCTGTGCATCGAGTGCCAGCGCACGAAAGAGCACAAAGCCCCGTAACGCCGCTGGCCCGCGCCGCTGCTTCACCGACCCTGCTGACCCGATGCCGCCCGTGGCACGTGGCCGCGGCCATCGGAATCGTTGATCAACTCACCAAAGCCGCCGTCCGCGCGGCGTTTCAGCCGTCCGAGAGCCGCCCCATCATCGAGGGCGTCTTCCACTTCACCTACGTGCAAAACACCGGCAGCGCCTTCGGCCTGTTTCGGGGCGCCGTCCCATGGCTGATCGCCGTATCGGTGCTCGTCGGGTGGTGGGTGGTCGTGGAGCTGCGCCGGCCGTCAGCCCGCTCGCTCACCCTGACGACGCTGGCCTGGGCCTTGGTGCTGGGCGGGGCGGCGGGCAATCTGCTGGACCGGGTGCGCTGGGGCTATGTCGTGGATTTTGTGGACCTGCGCGTCTGGCCGGTGTTCAACGTGGCGGATTCAGCGATCACCGTCGGGGTGGGGCTCCTTTTATGGCGTGCTTTTCGGGAAAAGCGTCCACAGTCCACGGACCACAGTCCACGGTAAGAGCAATGAAAAGAGCATGGATTTCGATTTGTACCGTGGACTGTGGACTGTCGACCGTGGACGC
The DNA here is from genome assembly GCA_016190215.1 of Candidatus Omnitrophota bacterium. Classification (GTDB taxonomy): domain Bacteria; phylum Omnitrophota; class Gorgyraeia; order Aquiviventales; family Aquiviventaceae; genus JACPRA01. The sequence continues at coordinate 1,373 of JACPRA010000025.1, read as the reverse complement.
AGTTAACCCGTGAGCAATGTACCCCTATATATGTGAGATCGGCCCGTGGCGCGTCCCCTCCTATGGAGTGGCGATGGCGGCGGCGTTTCTCATCGGCGTGTGGTGGGCCGCCCGCTTGGTCCGGCGGCTGCCGGCCGGGCCGGGAGTGCCCAGCGCCGACGAGACGGTGGACTGCCTCTCGTGGGGGATGTTCGGCGGGGTGCTCGGGGGGCGCGTCCTCTATATTCTCTTGAACTGGGAGGTCTACCGCGCGGCACCCTGGGAATGGGTGGCGGTCTGGCACGGCGGGCTGGTGTGGTACGGCGGGTTCATCGGAGGCGTGCTGAGCCTCTGGCTCTGCCTGCGCCGCCACCGGCGCTCGCTGCTCGCGATGCTGGACCGCATCGCGCCGGTCATTGCGCTGGGCCATGCCATAGGCCGGCTGGGGTGCTTCGCCAACGGCTGCTGTTACGGCAAGCCCACCGCCGCGTGGTGGGGGGTGCAGTTTCCCGGCCTGCCGGCGCCGGTGATTCCCACGCAATTATTGGAGAGCGCCGGGCTGGTGCTGCTGGCCGTCGTGCTGCGCCGGCGCCAAACTCCGACGGCGCTGCGCCGGCGGGGGACCGTCTTCGGGTGGTACCTGATCGGCTACGGCGCGCTGCGCTGGCTCCTGGAATGCTGGCGCGGGGACCAGCCGCTCTGGTGGGCGGGGCTGACCCTGTCCCAGTGGATCAGCGTGGGGCTCCTCGTCGCCGGCGCTACGCTGCTGGCGCGCGTGAAGTCCGCCAAATGACGCCTCCCCCATTCGGTGCCAGGCACCTCAGGTGCCTGGCACCTCAGGTACCTGGCACCTGATGACGGAGGCGTATCGAGGCGTCGTCGAGGACGCGGACGCCGGCTTGCGACTGGACCGGTTTTTGGCGGTTCGCTTTCCCCACACCTCCCGCACGGCCATCCAGCGGGCCCTCCGCGCCGGGTGCGCTTGCGTTAACGGCCGGCCCGGAAAAGCCAACCGCGTGTTGAAGGCGGGGGATCAGGTGGCCGCGCAGTTGGACGCGGCCGACGCCGTGCCGTCGGCCGGCACGGCCCCGCTGCTGGCTGAGCCGATCCCCTTGGAGATCGTCTACGAAGACGATGCGGTGCTGGTCGTCAATAAACCGGCCGGGCTCGTCACGCATCCGGCGGTCGGCCACTGGACCGGCACGCTGGTCAACGCCGTCCTATGGCATCTCCAACAGGGTGAAGGGTCAAGGGTGAAGGGTGAAGGGAAACATCACGCGCCGTCCACCCTCCACCCTCCACCCTTAACCCTTCACCGAAGAATTGATGAGGACTTCCTGGAGGCGCTGGAATACGGGATGCCGCCGGCCACCGGCCTGGGGGTGGGCGTAGAC
>JACPRA010000023.1 GCA_016190215.1 Candidatus Omnitrophota bacterium | reverse complement strand
CCGATGATGCAGGTGAACGATACCTACGTCGGCCCGATCACCCCGGAAACTATCGAGCAGATCGCAGCACACCCCGACCAGCTCAGCCACGCCCCGCTGGTGTTCCGCGGCGCGCCGGGCTTGAGCGAGCCGGTCCTCTCCGGCCGGTTCACGACGCCGGATTCGGAGCGGATCGCCACCTATGTGCGCGACGACGGCTACCAGATGGCCCGCAAGGCGGTCACCGAGCTGACCCCGGAGCAGGTGATTGCCGAGGTGAACAAAGCCAACCTGCGCGGCCTGGGAGGAGCCGGGTTCCCCACCGGGAAAAAGTGGGCGTTCATCCCCAAGGGCACCACCCAGCCCAAGTTCCTCGTCGTCAACGGCGACGAAGGCGAGCCCGGGACGTTCAAAGACCGCTACCTGGTGGAGCGCGTCCCGCATCGGCTGCTGGAAGGCATGATCATCGCCGGCTACGCCACGGGCTGCCGCAAGGCCTACATCTACCTGCGCGGCGAATACGTGCGCCCGGCGCAGATCCTGCAGCAGGCCATCCACGAGGCTGTCGAATACGGTTTCCTCGGCAAAAAGATTTTCAACAGCGCGTTCGATTTCGAGATCGTGGTGCACCGCGGGGCCGGCGCGTACATCTGCGGGGAAGAGACAGCACTCCTCGAATCGCTGGAAGGCAAGAAAGGCTTCCCGCGCCTCAAGCCCCCGTTCCCGGCGATCAAAGGGTTGTTCGGTTGCCCGACAGTGATCAACAACGTGGAGACGCTCGCCTGCGTGCCGATGCTTCTGCGCAAGGGCGGGGAGTGGTTCGCCAAGCTCGGCTTCGGGCGCACCGGCGGCACGCGGCTGTTCAGCCTCAGCGGCCACGTGAACCGGCCGGGGTTGTACGAGGCCTCGCATGGCGTGACGCTGCGCCAGTTGATCTTCGACCACGCGGGCGGCATCCCCGGCGGCCGCGCCCTCAAGGCGGTGGTGCCCGGCGGGATTTCCGCCAAGATCCTGCGCGCCGATGAGATTGACGTGCCGATGGATTTCGATTCGCTGCTGGGGGCGGGCACCATGGCCGGCTCCGCCGGGATCATCGTCATGGACGACACCACCTGCATGGTGAAGGCGCTGCGCTACGCCTCCAAGTTCTTCGCCCACGAGTCCTGCGGCCAGTGCTCTCCGTGCCGCGAAGGCACCGGCTGGCTGCACAAAGTGGTCTCGCGCATCGCGGACGGCCAGGGCCGCCAGGAGGATTTGGACTACCTGCTGACCGTCGCGGGGAACATGGAAGGGAAGACCATCTGCGTGTTCGCGGACGCCGCGGCCTGGCCCATCCAGAGCTACATCACCAAGTTCCGGGCGGAGTTCGAGCACCACGTCCGCCACGGCCGGTGCGACCTGGCATGAGCGGCGAGGATCTCGGATTCCTGCTGTTCTTCGGCGTCTTCTTTCTGTTTTGGTTCGGCAGCGTCTATCTCATGTGGGCGCACCCGCATCGGTGGGTGCAATGGTTCCTGAAGAAACCGTGGAAGCCCTTCGGCTTGACGGTGCTGGTGCATGATGAGGCGAAACTGCGGAAGAACTTGCGGCGGCTTGGGATGTTCTACACGGCGGTGGGCATGACGATCTTGGCGGCCATCGTGTTGACGATCCCCAGCCTGTCCCATTGACCCCATATGCCGACCCTGACGATTGACGGCAAGACGGTCACCGTGCCGGACGGAACGACGGTCCTGCAAGCCTGCGAGCAGGCCGGCAGCCCGGTGCCGTTCTATTGCTACCACCCCGGCCTCTCCATCGCCGGCAACTGCCGCATCTGCCTCGTGGAGATCGAGAAAACCCCGAAGCTGCAAATTTCCTGCTACACCCCGGCGGCGGAGGGCATGGTCGTCCACACCACCTCGGACAAGGTGCTCAAGGCCCGCCAGGACGTGCTGGAATTCCTCTTGATCAACCACCCGCTCGACTGCCCGGTCTGCGACCAGGCCGGGGAGTGCTGGCTGCAGGATTACTACATGAACTACGGGCTCTACAACCCGAAGTTCGACGAGGCGAAGGTGAAAAAGCCCAAGGCCGTCCCCGTCGGCCCGACGGTGATGCTCGATGCGGAGCGCTGCATCCTCTGCTCGCGCTGCGTGCGCTTCTGCGATGAGATCACCAAGACCGGCGAGCTGGGCATCTTCAACCGCGGCGACCATTCGGAGATCGGCGTGGCGCCGGGCATCGAGCTGAAGAACGACTACTCCGGCTGCGTGGTGGACATCTGCCCGGTGGGGGCGCTCACCGACCGGGACTTCCGCTTCAAGTGCCGCGTGTGGTACCTGAATTCCACGAAATCCGTCTGCCCCGGCTGTTCAATGGGCTGCAACATCGAGATCCACGACAACCGTGAGCGGACGCAGCGGCCGCACGTGGCGACGGGCGCGCGCGTCATGCGGCTGAAGCCGCGCTACAACGCCGAGGTGAACCGGTGGTGGATGTGCGACACCGGCCGCTACGCCTATACCGCGATTGACGAGCAGCGCCTTACGACCGTGCAGCAGCGCAATGGGCAGGGCTACCAGATCTCCACCTGGAACGACGCGCTGGACACGCTGGCCTCAACGCTGCGGCGGCTGCGCGACGCCCGTCAGTTGGACCGCGTCGGCATCATCCTCTCCACGCAGATGACGAACGAAGACCTCTACGCCGCCAAGCGCGTCGCCCAGGCGCTGGGCATCCGCAACCTCGCGGTGCAGGGCCCGGCCAGGCCGGGGAAGCACGACGATTTCCTGATGAAAGCGGATACGTCTCCGAACACCCGCGGGGCGCAGGCCCTGGGGTTGTCCCTCGATGCGGCCGGGCTGTTCGGGCGCGCGGCCCGAGGGGAGCTGTCCCTCCTGTACGTCTGCGGTCCGGACGTCGTCGACACCTACGGCCGGTCGGTGGCGGACCAGGTGCAACAGTCTGTCGAGCTGTTCGTCTACCAAGGCTCCAACGTCGGCGGAAGCTCCCAGGCAGCGGGCCTGGTGCTGCCGGCCGCGGTCTATGCGGAGAAGGACGGCACCTTCACCAATGACCAAGGCCGCGTGCAGCGGATCCGCCAGGCGGTCGCACCGCTGGGGGAGAGCAAACCGGATTGGAAAATTTGGACGGAGCTGGCGGCGCATCTCGATGTGCCGGTGAGCTACGCGGACGCTTCGGCGGTTTTTGCCGAACTGGCCTCGCGCGAGCCGGCCTTCCAGGGATTAAGCTACGAGGTCATCGGCGATGCTGGAGCGCTCTTGAAGGCCTAAGATGTTGACCGACCTGCTCATCAAGCTGGCGCTGGCGGGCATCATGCTCTTTGCCGTCCTGAACCTGGCCGGCATCCAAACCTGGCTGGAGCGCAAGCAAAGCGCCCTCATGCAGGACCGCGTCGGCGCCAACCGGGCGGTCTTCTACCTGCCGTGGAAATGGGCGTTCCCCATCAACTGGGTGCTGAAAAAGCTCGGCGGCCTGGGGCTGCTGCACGCGCTGGCGGACGTGATCAAACTGCTGACGAAGGAAGACTTTATTCCCGCCAGCGGCAAGCCGCTTCTGCACACGATCGCCCCGTGGATCTCGGTCTTCTTCGCGGTGGTGGCGTTCGCCGCGATCCCGTTCGGCGACAACATCGAGCTGTTCGGCCGCACGATCGAGCTCCAGGTGGCGAACATTGACGGCGGCCTGCTCTACGTGCTGGCCCTGGCGTCGCTGGGAGTGTACGGGGTGATCCTGGCCGGCATGGGCTCCGGCACTAACCTCTCGGCGCTGGGCGGCCTGCGCGCGGCGGCGCAGATGCTGGCGTATGAGATTGCCCTGGGCGCGTCGCTCATCGGGATCGTGATCTGGTACGGCACGCTGGACCTGCAGGAGCTGATCCGGCTGCAGGGAACGTATCTGTGGGGATGGATCCCGAACTGGGGCATCGTGGCCCAACCGGTGGCCTGCATCGTCTTTATGACAGCGGCCCTGGCGGAAACCAAGCGCGTGCCGTTTGACTTGCCGGAAGGCGAGCCGGAGATCATCGGCTATTTCGTGGAATACAGCGGCATGAAATTCGGCCTGTTCTTCCTGACCGACTTTGTGGAAACGGTGCTGGTGGCCGCGCTGACCACCGTGCTCTTCTTCGGCGGGTGGCAGATTCCCTACCTGGGCCCGAACGGGTTCGTGTTCCCCTGGGGCGGGGCGATCGAGCTCTCGCGCCTGACCGTGGTGCTGCTCGGGGTGGGGGCCTTCACCGTGAAGGTGTCGTGCTTTATCTGGCTGTTCATGGCCATCCGCTGGACGCTGCCGAGGTTCCGCTACGACCAGCTCATGGCGCTGGGATGGAAGGGACTGTTTCCGATCTCGCTGGCGAACATCGGGCTGACGGGGTTGCTCCGGGTCTTGGTGCGCTGATGCCGACCCCATTGAGCAACGAACTGCTGCACCGGCTGCGTGACGCGCGCCGTCGCCGGCCGTTGACCTGGTGGGAGCGGACCTATCTGCCCTCAATCGGGCTGGGGTTGTGGGTCACCTCGGTCCACTTCTGGCGCAATCTCTTTCTGCACATCGCGCACCGCGTCGGGGCGTTCCGAAATTTCCCGGCGTCGGTGACGATCCAATATCCTGACCAGCAGCGGGCGACCTCCCCGCGCTTGAGGACGCGCCACCGCCTGATGCAGCGCGACGACGGCACGCCGCGCTGTGTGGGCTGCATGCTGTGCGAGACGGTCTGCCCGGCGAAGTGCATCTACATCACCCCGGCGGAGCACCCGGACCCGAACATTGAGAAGGTGGCGAAAAGCTTCGATATTGATTTAGGCAAGTGCGTCTACTGCGGGTATTGCGTGGAAGTCTGCCCGGAGGATGCCATTCGGATGGATACCCAGCGCCACGACATCGCCGCCACCTCGCGCGACGGCATGTGGCTCGACATGACCGAGCTGCTGCACCCCGGTTCGCGCAAGCCGGGCGCGCCCCCCAAAAAGTACGTCCAACTCTCCCTCGACGACTGCCGGCGCCTCAAAGACGCGCCGCAGGCGTAATTCCTCGCTAGAGCCTGGCCTCGCAAGGATGGAACTCTGTGTCCAAATCGTGTACACTATTGAGTGACAAAGGAGGCCATCATGCGATTCATTTCCGTGCGGGATTTGCGGGGAAAATCCTCGGAAATCTGGCGCCAGGTCGGCATCGAGAAAGACCTGGTGGTGACGTCCAACGGACGTCCGATCGCTATTCTCTCCGCGGTGTCCGAGGAGAGCCTGGAAGAATCGCTGGCAGCCCTCCGCCAAGCCAGGGCCGCCCAAGCGGTGGAGACGATGCAGCGGGCGTCCGTAGCCTCGGGGCGTGACCGAATGCCGCAGGCGGAGATTGACGCGGAGATTCGGGCCGTGCGTCGCGTCCGCGCGCGATGAGGGCGGTAGTGGACACCAATGTCTTGGTGTCCGGATTGTTGAAGCCTTATAGCGCGCCCGGAGAGATCGTGCGCCTGGTCGTGTCAGGCGCGCTGCGCGTGTGCCATGATGCCCGCATCCTGGCGGAATACCAGGAGGTGCTGCGTCGTCCAAAGTTCGAATTCCGCTTGTCGGATGTTGAGGCGCTGCTCGACTACATCCGCCGCCACGGCCTGGCGGTCTCCGCGACCCCCCTGATGCATCGGCTGCGTGATCCGGATGATGAGATGTTCCTGGAAGTGGCGCTGGCATCAGCCGCGCGGCACCTGATTACCGGGAACCTCTCAGACTACGCGGGCTACGCCCCCCGGCGGGTCCATATCATCTCGCCATCGCGGTTTGTCGCGTGGTACCGGACGCATGCGGAAGAGGCCGCCGACTCATGAACGATGTGGATACGCGCAGCTCTCCCTCGACGACTGCCGGCGCCTCAAGCAACAGCCTTCCCCGTCGTAAGTCGCGTTGGCCTCTGGGCCTAAAACCCAGACACCCAAACCTCGCAACCGAAAGTGCTTCCCGGTCCCCTCAACCACCAATGGGAGGGGGAATTTTCAAGGGGTGGGTCCCAATCGTCATAAAGGTAACACGGGGCGGAATTTATGGAAGCGGGAGGCGCTTGGGAAATGAGATGCCGATTAGTGTCGCCATTGGTCCCCATGCCGAAGTTCGAGCTCATGTCGTTGCTATCGACGCTGTACCACAATCCGCCGCCGATCGAGAGATGCGTGAATGTTCCCACCCAGTCCACAAATCCATTGTTTCGCCTCAGCAGGATGCCTTGGCAGCTTTGGTTCACTGTGGTGCAACTCGGCGGCAGCTCATCGGTGGCGACCTGGACGTCTTCCCCGTTGGGGAGACCGGGAGCAACCGTGCCGATTTTCCTCCAGGCGGTTCCAGAGGGGGGAGCCGCCCACCGCGCGACGCCACTGGCGTCTGAGGTAAGCACCTTGTCGGCGCCTTCGGTCCCGTCCGCCACCCGAAGCTTGCCCGCGACATCCAGGGCAGTCGTGGCGGCCGGCACCGTCGTCCCGATCCCCACCTGCCCCTGCGGTACCAGCAGGCCATAGTTGCGCTCCGCCCCGCTGGCGGAAACCGTGAGGCCGACATTGGTGAGCTGGTTGCTGCCGGAGGTGTTGATGGCTTGGTTGGTGAAGGAGGCGGCCGTATTCGTGAGGGAGTCATCAAAGGTGTTGAAGCGGGTGGCGGCGAGGACGGACACGAGCAGGCTGGTTTGGTCGGTGGTGATGGCAATGGTGGGGGAGAGAGCCACCACCTCGACCTGGGCGGTCGGTGCGGTCGTGCCCACCGCCAGCCGGTCGGTCACGCGCACGTCTTTATAGACCCCGCGGGGAGACGGGTAGTAGGTGGTGAGGGTGAGGTCTTCGGCGAGGGCGTAGGCTGTTACACCAAGCAGCGCAAGTGGAACTCCCCACTTCCAGAGTTTCTGTCGGCTCATCCTACACAGCGTAGCACGGCGAATGTGATACGGCAACTCGTGCGACAGTCGTGAGACGCGAAAAGACATTGGGGAAGAAGCCGACGAAGTAATTTACTTGCTTCCATTGCCCATCGCATGCTATGCTTCAGGCAACAGGGAGGCGCGAATGGTCGTCATCAAAAAAACACGGGCAAACCAAGTCACGTTGCCTCGGGAATTGCTTCGCCGAGGGCATCTGGATCAGCAGGTGTATTTTCAAGCGGATTTGCGCGGAGGGGTCATCTACTTGCTGCCATTGCGCACCGAGGCTCCGCTGAGCTCCGAGGAGGAAACGGCTTTTCTGAAGAAGCTCCGCGTGTTGGAGCGGCGTGAACGGGGGAAGGGCCGTCGCTTCGCCAGCCCTGCGGACGCCAAAGCCTACCTTCGAGATCTCGCCTAACTCGGCATGCAGGTTGTCTATCGGCCGAGCTTCCTGCGACGTTACCAGCACCTTCCGCCGAACCGTCGGCGCGCGGTGCAGCGTGCCGTTGAGCGATTGCTCGACACCATCCACACGCACCGCATCCCGCCGGGCGGTCTTGGCATCAAACGGCTCCAAGGCGACTTCTGGGAGCTCCGAAGCGATATCCGAGACCGCGTGATTTTCCTCCTGCGAACTGATGTGATCGAAGTGATCTTCGTCGGGAATCACGATGACATCCGCCGCTTCCTGCGAGAGCGGTAAAGTCATCCTTACAACTCTGCTGCTGCACCCCGGCTCACGCAAACCGGGCGCACCCCCCCCAAGAAGTACGTTCAGCGCTCCCTTGACGATTGCCGGCGCCTCAAAGCCGCGCCGCCGGCGTGATCCTACCGTTAAAACCCAGACACCCAAAGCTCGCATGCGCCTTGGTCGTAGTTATCCGTTATGGTCCATTTTGAAGGCGACATTTCATTATTGGGCCATGGCGACTGGTCATCGTAAACTGCACAGTCGAGACCACCACCCGCATTCGCGATTTCCGTGGCAGTACCCTCTCCGTTAGCACCTGCGGCGTAACCACCCTTATTGGTCATCGAAGACCAGAGGTAGTAGTACGCACCCGCCCCGTCATATAGCCCAGTCACCAGGTAGATAAATGAGGTGCCTCTGGAGATACCTGAAGGAAAAGTTTGGATGATCATTCCTTCACAACTGCTGAGGGGAGTGGTGCATGTCGTTGGAAGATCCGCCGTCGCAATCCCTCTCGTGTCAGCAAACTCAACCGTGGTGGACGCAATCCGCCGCCAGGTCGTTCCGGAAGAGGCTGCCCACCGCGCCACCCCCTGGGCATCCGAGGTCAGGACCTTGCCGGTTCCCTCGGTCCCATCTTCGATCCGCAGACTGTTCGCACTGCCTCTGAGGTGCAGCAGGGTGGTGGGGGCCGTCGTCCCGATCCCCACCTGCCCCTGCGGCACGAGGAGGCCGTAGTTGCGCTCCGCCCCGCTGGCGGAGACGGTCAGGCCCACGTTGGTGAGGGCGTTGTTGGTGGAGCTATTCACGGCCTGGTTCGTGATCGAGGCCGCCGCGTTCGTGAGCGACTGGTCGGCCGTGTTGAAGCGAGTGGTCGCCGGCACGCTGACCTGCAGGGTCGTCTGGTCCGTGGTGATGGCGGTGGCGGGCGCGGGGGCGACGACTTCCACCTGCGCAGTCGGCGTGGTCGTGCCCACCGCCAGCCGGTCGGTCACGCGCACTTCCTTGTAGACGCCCCGGGGAGACGGGTAATAGGTGGTGAGGGTGAGGTCTTCCGCGATCGCGTACGCGATCGTGCCCAGCCCGACCACGGGAACGATCCAGCGCACCCACGATTTCCGCTGCCGCATGTGACCAGAGTAGCATGGCGTCCGTAACATGACAAATACCCGTTGGGTGTGTCGCCGGCACGTTGTGCGCCGAGCGGGAAGCGGGTTGAATGCCGTGTCCAACTCGTGTACACTATTGAGTGACAAAGTGGGGCCATCATGAGATTCATTTCCGTGCGGGATTTGCGGGGAAAGTCCTCGGAAATCTGGCGGCGCGTCGGTGTTGAGAAAGACCTGGTGGTGACATCCAACGGGCGTCCGATCGCCATCCTCTCCGCGGTGTCCGAGGAGAGCCTGGAAGAGTCGCTGGCGGCCCTCCGCCAGGCCAGAGCCGCCCAAGCGGTGGAGACGATGCAGCGGGCGTCCGTAGCCTCGGGGCGTGACCGGCTGCCGCAGGCGGAGATTGACGCGGAGATCCGGGCCGTTCGTCGCGCTCGCGCGCGATGAGGACGGTGGTGGACACCAACGTCCTGGTGTCCGGATTGTTGAAGCCTTATAGCGCGCCCGGAGAGATCGTGCGCCTGGTCGTGTCAGGCGCGCTGCGCGTGTGCCATGATGCCCGCATCCTGGCGGAATACCAGGAGGTGCTGCGTCGTCCAAAGTTCGAAT
>JACPRA010000024.1 GCA_016190215.1 Candidatus Omnitrophota bacterium | reverse complement strand
GGTTTGAGCTCTGCCAGGCGCTGCGGAAGAAGCCGGAGCTGCGCGAGCTGCCGGTGATCTTCGTCACCTCGATGAATCGCGAGTCGGAAAAACGCCGCGGCATCGAAGTCGGCGCGCAGGCCTACATCGTCAAAGGCGCGTTCGATCAGCGCGCCCTCCTGAACGCCATCGAACGCTTGCTCCCCTAAGCAAACTCGGGCAGGCAAGGCATATTCGCCGCGCCTGCCCTCGCCATTGAGTAAAAATACGTTTCCTGTATAAACATTGAGGTTCTCTTGACGTGATCTTGGGCAGCCGGGCATACTTCAGGTATGCTCCCGCAGCTCAAGCGCATCCTCATTGTGGACGACTCGCCGTTCATGCGCGAGTGCCTGGCCCAGGTGGTCAACACCGATCCGCACCTGGCCGTCGTCGGCATGGCCCATGACGGCGTTGAGGCGGTGGACCTGGTGCCGAAGCTCCATCCCGACCTGGTGATCATGGACATCAACATGCCGCGGATGGACGGGTTTGAGGCGACCAAGCAGATCATGGCTTATCATCCCACCCCGATCCTCATCGTCAGCTCCGCCGCCGTCAACCGCGGCGCGGAGCGGGCCTGCCAGGCGCTGGGGTACGGCGCGCTGGACGTGCTGGAGCGCGAGCCGCTGGAAGTGTCGGGACGCCCGGGCGTCGTCGGAGGCGAGCTGCTGCGCCGCATCAACAGCTTGGCGCAGATGCATGTCATCACGCATCCGCTCGCGCGGTTGGAGCGCCCGCCTCGCCTGCCGGCCGAGCTGCCGCTGCCCGCGTCGGTGTCGGAGGAGCGCATCATCACCGTGGCGGCGTCCACCGGCGGCCCGCAAGCCGTGCTGGCGCTGCTCAAAATGCTGCCGAAGGCGCTGCCGTGCGCGGTCGTGGTGGTGCAGCATATTTCCGCCGGGTTTACCCGCGGGCTCGTGGAGTGGCTGGAAGAGGAAGCGCAGCGTCCCGTCCGCATCGCGGCCCACGGGGCGCGCCTGGAGCCGGGTGTCGTGTACGTGGCCCCCACCGACGCGCATTTGCGCGTCGTCGGCCAGGGGCTGATGCGGCTGACGGACGAGCCGCCCTGCGGAGGGCAGAAGCCCTCCGGCACCCTCTTGTTCGCGTCGGCGGCATCGGCCTATCAGGAGCGGGCCATCGGCGTCATCCTCAGCGGGATGGGCAGCGACGGAGCGGACGGCCTCAAGCAGCTCAAAGCGGCCGGCGGCGCGGTGATCGCGCAGGATGAGCGCACCTGCGTGGTGTTCGGCATGCCCAAAGCCGCCATCGAGCTGGGCGTAGTGGACCAGGTGCTGCCGATTGACGAGATTGCGGACGCGGTGATGCAGCGGCTGGCCCAGCCGCTGCGCCATCGCCGGAACGGGCATTCGTCATGAGCGCGCGCCAGATGGTGGTGTTCGGGGTGGGCGGCGAGCGGTATGCCCTGCCGTTGGAGCAGGTGCGGGAAGTGCTCGCCGCGCAGCCGCTGCGGCCGGTGCCCTCGTCCGGGCGCTCGGTGGCCGGCGTGATCGTCTGGCGCGGCCGCATCGTGCCGGTGCTTGATCTGGCCGCCTGCTTGGGAGTACACTGCCCGCACGATGCCGACCGGCCGGCGGAGCGCATTTTGATCGTCCGCTGGCCGCATCAAGAGGTGGGCTGGCTCGTCGAGAGCGTCGAGGAGGTCATCACGATCGCGCAGGATGCCGTGCAACCCGCTCCCCGGGACGGCCTGGGCATGATGGAGCCCGGCGTGGTGCAGGGCATGGTGCCGCTGCAGGGGCGCATCCTCCTGCTGCTCGACAGCCTGGCGTTGGGCGCCGTTCTCGCCGGCGATTCGGCCATCACCGGAGCGCGGTCATGACGGCCCGGCCGCGCGTCCTCGTCGTGGATGACAGCCCGACCGTGCTGCTGCGGGCGGCCTCCATCTTGGAAACGCAAGGCTACGAGGTGCTGACGGCCGCGACCGGGGAAGCGGGGTTGGAGCAGGCCCGCCGGGCGCATCCCGATGCCATTATCCTCGACGTGATGCTGCCGGGCATGAACGGCTATGAAGTGTGCCTGCGGCTCAAAGAAGATGAAGCGACCCGCGCGATCCCGGTGATCATGCTCACCCAGCGGGGCACGGAGCGCGATGAGCTGGAAGGCAAGCTCGCGGGCGCCTTGTTCTACCTCACCAAGCCTCGCAGCGAATCCGACCTGATCCAGCGCGTGGCCGAAGCGCTGCGCGCGACCGCGCCGGATGGCCAGGCCGCGCCGGCCGGGCCGGGGGTCAGCCCGCCCCAGACGACCATTTTGTTGGTGGACGACAGCCCGGCTATTTTGGCCAGCGTGGAGCGGCTGCTGAGCGACCGGGGCTACCGGGTGCTGACGGCCTCGACCGGCGAAACCGCCTTGCAGCTGGCCGAGCAGGCCCGGCCGAACCTGATCTTGCTCGATATCGTGCTGCCGAAATTGGACGGCTATCAAGTGTGCCTGCGGTTGCGCCAAAACCCGGCCACCCAGCACATCCCGGTGGTCATGCTGTCCAACCGGGACCGGCCCATTGACCAGTTGTGGGCGTTTGAGGCGGGCGCGGTGTCTTACGTGTCGAAATCCGAAGAGCCGCAGGAGCTGCTGCAACAGCTCCAGGCGGCCCTGCGCGGCTTACGAGGTCCGGCGGCCTGATGGCAAAAATCTTGATCGTGGACGACAGCCCCACCATTACGACCGTGTTCACCCAGCTCTTCCAGTCGGAAGGGCACGAGGTGCTGACGGCCGGCGACGGGCTCTCCGCGCTGAACCTGGCCCGGAAAGCGCGCCCCGATTTGCTGATCCTGGACCTGATGCTGCCCAAAATGAACGGGTTTGAGGTCTGCCAGATGTTGAAGGGGGACGAGCGGTTTCGCGCCACGAAAGTGCTGATGCTCACCGGCCGCACAGACGCCGAATCCCGGGGGTTGAGCAAGCAGACCGGGGCGGACGAGTATTGCACCAAGGATGCCGACCCGTCCCGGATCCTCGAAACCGCCAAGAAGCTCCTGGAGGGAGCCGAAAAGGCATGATCTCTTCCTCGAGTCGTTTACACGTGACCCGCGCGGAGTTTGAGCGGTTCCGCCTGCTCTTGGAACGGGAAGGCGGGTTGGCCTTGGACCCCGCCCGGCAGAGTGTATTACACGCCGGCCTGGCCGCCCGGATGGACGCGCGCCGGCTCAGCGCGGTGGATGACTATGCGCGCCTGCTGACCGACGCCCCGGAGGGGCGCGCGGAGATCCGAGCACTGCTCCAGGAAGTCACCGTCGGCGAGACCCAGTGGTTTCGCTACCGCGCGCAATTTGACGTGCTGACTCGCCACCTCATTCCCGACCTCGTGAAGGCGCGCGGGGCGGACCGGCGCCTGGCGGTCTGGTCCGCTGGCTGTTCCACCGGGGAAGAGCCCTACTCCATCGCCATGGCGCTGTTGGAATCGCTGCCGCAGCCTGAGACCTGGGCCGTGACGATCTTGGCGACCGATCTGCATCGCGGCAGCCTGGCGCGCGCGGAGCGCGGATGGTATCCCGCGCGCTCGCTGCGGGGCGTGCCGGCGGCGTGGCGCGAGCGATATTTCCTGAGCGAGCAGGACGGCTATCGCGTGCGCGACCGCGTGAAGCGCCTCGTGCGGTTTGCGCCCCACAACCTGGCCCGCGATCCGTTTGGCCTCCCGGACATGCGGGACGTCCACCTCCTCTGGTGCCGCAATGTGACGATCTATTTCACGCCGGCGGCGACCGCGCGCATCATCGCGCAGTTCGCCCAGGCGCTGGGGGAGGGGGGCTATCTCTTTCTCGGCCACGCGGAGACGCTCTGGGGCGTGTCTACGGCGTTTGCCCCGGTGGTGTTTCCCGAGGCGGTCGTGTATCGCAAGGCCTCCGCGGCCCCGGCCGGACTCCGGGCCGCGCGGCCGTCCCTCAGCCTGCTCCCGACGGCCCAAGAACCGCGCCGGCAGGATGCCGCGGCGCAGTGCGGACTCGCCTCGAGCCTGGCGGATGCCGGGCGCCATGAAGAAGCCATCCGCCTGCTACAGGACATCGTGCGAACGGACGCCTTATCCGCTAACGCGCACTACCTGCTGGGCTTGCTCTACCACAAGACCGGCCGGCGCCCCGCCGCCTTGCACGCGTTTGAGCGGGCCCGCTATTTGGAGCCGTTGCAGCCGCTGGTCTACTTGGCCTTGGCCATCGTGCACCTGGATGGCGGGGAGGCGGCCCAGGCGCAGCAGCAGTTGCGGCAAGCCTTGACCGTCTTGGATGAATGGCCCGATGCCGCGCCGGTGCCGTGGTGCGAAGAGCTTCGCTGCCGCGAGCTGCGCGTCGCCTGCCGCCAGCACCTGGGGCAGTTGGCGTCCGATCCGGCCGCGTTGCGCCCGTAAGCCTTCCGCGTTCTTCCGGTTCCGAATCCCGCGCAGTTCACCTCCAGCCGCGCCGCTTCGCCAGGCTTCGCCAGCGCTATCAGACGTTAGGTTTCCTTGACACGTTTCATGAAAATCAGGCATAGTTTAGGTATCATGCGCTCTCGAAACTTCGCGTCCTATCTGTCTGTCGAGGAAGTCGCGCAGCGGTTCCGCGTCAACTCGACCACCATCTACCGGTTGGCGCAACGTGGTATACTGCCTGGGTTTAAGGTAGGTTCCCAATGGCGATTTAGCCCGACAATTCTGGACTCCTGGGTCGCCCAACAGATGAAGCCGACTCACTAATGGCCCTCATTCGAAGCGCGAAACCGTTGCCTGAGCTGCTGGTGTCCCAGGGCATCTTGACGCCAGCCCAGGTGCAAGCCGCCCAAGCACAGGCCACCAAATCCAGCATCTCCCTGAAGCAGGCCATCATCCAGCAAGGGGTGATCAGCGAGCAGGATTTGACCAACCTGTTGGCTGAGCAGCTGGGCATGACCACGATTGATCTCTCCACCTATTTGATCCGCCCGGAAATCGTGCAGCTCGTGCCCGAAGCCTTGGCGCGCAAGCACACCCTCGTGCCGGTGTTCAAGATCGGCGACACGCTCACCGTGGCGATGGACGACCCGCTCAATTTCTTTGCGCTGGATGAACTGCGGTTGCGAACCAAGTGCGCCGTGAAAACCGTGCTGAGCACCGCCACCGGCATCCGGCAGGCCATTGACCAGTATTACGGCGCGCGGGGGGTGGAGGAAGCCGCGCATGCCATCAACGAAGCCGCCCTGCCTAAAGCGGAAGAGGCGCTGGCCGAGGATGCGCCGGTGATCCGGCTGGTGAACCAGCTCATCCTGCAGGCGGTGCGGGACCAGGCGAGCGACATTCACCTGGAGCCCGGCGACGGCGTGCTGCGGACGCGCTTCCGGGTGGACGGCATCCTGCGCGAAGTGAAGGGCCCGCCGCTGCCGCTGCATTCCGCCATCGTCTCGCGCATCAAAGTGCTCTCGAAGCTGGACATCGCCGAAAAGCGCAAATCACAGGACGGGCGGTTCCGCCTGAAGATGGAAGGGCACGAGGTGGACCTGCGCGTGTCCACCGTCCCCACGCAGTTCGGCGAAACCGTGGTGCTGCGGCTCTTGAACGCCTCGCAGATGCTGCTGTCGCTGCCCCAGCTGGGGCTGGACCCGGCGCTGCAGGCCCAGGTGGAGCAGCTCATCCATCTGCCCCACGGCATCCTGCTGGTGACCGGGCCCACCGGCTCCGGTAAAACGACCACGTTGTACGCCGCCCTGAATCTGATCAACGATCCCGCGCGCAACATTCTCACCATTGAAGACCCGGTGGAATACCAGCTGCCCGGCGTCAACCAGGTGCAGGTCAACCCGAAAGCGGATATGACCTTCGCCTCCTCGCTGCGCTCGTTCCTGCGGCAGGACCCGGACGTCATCATGGTGGGCGAGATCCGCGACCGGGAGACGGCGGAGGTGGCCATCCAGGCCGCCTTAACCGGCCATTTGATTTTTTCCACCCTGCACACGAATGACGCGCCCGGCGCGATCGCGCGGCTGCTCGACATGGGCCTCGAATCGTTCCTGGTGGCCTCCTCCGTGGCCGGGATCATCGCGCAGCGCTTGGTGCGCGTGATCTGCTCCAAATGCAAAGAAACCTACCAGCCGGCCTCCCACGTGCTGCGGGACACGCCGCTGGACGGGGCGACCAAGCTCTCGCGGGGCACGGGATGCGCGGCCTGCCACCAGACCGGCTACAAAGGCCGGATCGGCATCTTCGAGCTGCTGCGGGTGACCGAGGAGATCAAGAACGCCATTGTGGCCAAGCAGCCGGCCTATGTCATCCGCGAGGCGGCCAGGCGCGGCGGCATGCGGACCCTGCGCGAAGACGGCCTGGCCAAAGTGCGCGCCGGGGTCACCACCTTGGAAGAAGTGCTGCGCGTCACTCAATTAGAATAGATGCAGTCGCTCGTCGCTGGTTGCTCGTTGCTAGTGGATGGTGAACAGGATAGGCGATGCCAAGGATGATCAAGGACTTCCGGGACTTGGATGTCTGGAGGAATGGAATGGAGATTGTCCGAAAAATCTACGAGATGACCGAATTATTCCCGAGACGTGAGGAGTACGGACTGGCCGGTCAGATGCGCCGGGCGGCGGTGTCCATTCCCTCGAATATTGCAGAAGGGTTTAACCGAAGACACAACAAGGAGTATCGGCAACTGCTCTACGTGGCTTTAGGCTCCTGTGCGGAACTCGAAACCCAGTGTGAGATCGCATGTGCGTTAGGGTATGTGGAGGAGATCACAAAGGAAACCCTCTTAGAGTTGATTCAGCACGAATCCAAAATGCTCACAAACTTGATTCGTTGTCTCAAATAGCTCCCTGTAGTGCTAGCAACAAGCAACCAGCGACGAGCGACGAAGACGATGCCAAACTATCGATACACTGCTCGCGATGAGCGGGGAAAGTCTGTCACCGGCACGCTGGCCGCCCCCACGCACGAGGCGCTGGCCGACCAGCTCAAGCGCATGGGCTACCTGGTGACCCAGGCGCGGGAGCTGCCCCCGGGTGCCGCCGCTGCGGCTGGAGCGCCGCGGGGCGGCGGCCGGGTGCGGTATGACGACCTGGTGCTCTTCAACGTGCAGCTCTCCAAGATGATCCAGGTGGGCATTCCGCTGGTGACGGCGCTGGATACGCTCGTCCAGCAAACCGAAGCGCCGGGGCTGCGCCGCGCCGTGCAAGACGTGGCGCGCAGCGTCGAAGGCGGCCTGGGATTTTCCGAGGCGCTGACGCGGCACCGCCGCATCTTCTCCACAATTTTCATCAACATGGTGCGCGCGGGGGAAGCCTCCGGCAAGCTGGATGAAGTGCTGCGCCGGCTCTCCGAATTCACCCGGCGCCAGGCCGACATCCGGCGCCAACTGCAGACCGCCCTCACGTATCCCGCCTTCTTGCTGGCGGTGAGCGTGGTCGTGGCCGGCGTGCTGGTAGGCGGGGTGATCCCGAAGTTCATGCAGATTTTTCTAGAGGCGGAGGTCCCGCTGCCGCTGCCGACCAAAGTGCTCTATCAGGTGAGCCAGTTTCTGCGCCAGTGGTGGCCGGCGGTGATCGGGGGCGCGGCGGGGGTGATCTGGGCGCTGCGCGCCTACGCGCAGACCCCGCCGGGCCGGCGCCAGTACGACACACTGATCCTGCGCCTGCCGGTCATCGGCCCGCTGGCGCGCAAGGTGGCGCTGGCGCGCTTCGCCCGGGTGCTGGAGACCCTCTTGTCGAGCGGGGTGCCGATTCTGGAGTCGCTGGCAATCGTGCAGGAGGCCTGCGGCAACGTCCTCATCGGCGACGTCGTGCAGAACGTTCAAACCAGCGTGCGGCAGGGCGGGAGCTTGGCGGATCCGCTGCGGGTCAGCAAGGAATTTCCGCCGATGGTCGTCCAGATGATCGCGGTGGGAGAGGCGTCCGGCACGCTGGACCACATGCTGGCCCAGATCGCGGAGCATTATGACGAGCTGGTGATGCACGGCATCAAACGGGCGATGGCGTTCGTGGAGCCGGTGTTCCTCATCTTCATGGGCGGCATGGTGGCGTTCATCATGGCCAGCATCCTGCTGCCGCTGTTCGGGATGGTGAACGTGGTGCGATGAGGGAGTTGTCGCCCCGCCGCCGGTATGCGATACTAGCCCCACTTTATTTTACGGCTTCTTTGTGAGGAGGAGAGCGTGATGATGCGACGCCGTCGGGGTTTTACCTTGATTGAAATGATGATCGTCATGGTGGTGATCGCCACCCTGATCGGCGTGCTCTTGCCGCATTTCCGCGGCGCGCAAGACGAGGCCGCCGAGAACCGCGCGCGGGCGGACCTGCGGACGGTGGCCACCGCCATCGAGTCCTACTACATCCATAACAGCAACACGCTGCCGACCAGCCTGACCACCCTGATCACGGCGACCCCGCGCATCATCAGCGTGGTGCCGGACGACCCCTTCCGCTCCGGCAGCAACGACTACGGCTATGCCAAGGACACGAACGGCGTCTACTATGTGGTCTGGTCCTACGGCCGGGACCGCGCCGCCGACATCACCGGCGCCGACACGGACGGGACGCTGGCCGGCACGAGCGACGACGACATCTTCGTGACGAACGGCACCGGGACGTTTTAGCCTCATGCGCCGGGGAGTCACGCTCCTCGAGCTGATGATCGCGCTTGTCCTTTTTGCTGTAGGGACGGTGGGGGCTGTCGAGTTGCTGCACCGCGCGCAAGTTGCCGCCGCCCAAGGTGAAAACGTGCTGCTGGCCACCCATTTGGCCGAATGGCGGATGGAGCAATTGCGCAACATCGCGTACGCCAGCCTGGCCGACGAATCCAACGCCTCCATCAGCAGCCCCAGCGGGTACACGCGCTTCAGCCGGCAGGTGACCGTCACCACCCCGTACACCAACCTCAAGCAGGTGCTGATCACGGTGTCGTGGCCGGCTTCCGGCGGCGATGCCAGCATCAGCCTGCGGACCTACCGGTCGAACCTGTGAGCCGATCCCGGCGGACCCAGGGGTTTTCGCTGGTCGAGCTGATGGTGGCCATGGTGGTCCTGGGCCTGCTGATCGCCGGCGCGTATGACCCGGTGATTTCGAGCCTGCGCCTGGCGGCCGCCGTCAATACGCGCGAGGAGATCCGGCAGCAATTGGCCCACGTGTTGGAGTGGGTGATCCGAGATGCCGGCGTTGCCGATAACATGGACGTCGCGGAGACCGACCACGTGCAATTCGATACGCCGGCCGTCAACAACGTGGAGTATGAATACGACGCCGCCGCCGACGTCCTGACCCGCGATGACGCCGATTCGTCGCAGCGGACCATCCTGCGCAACGTGACCGCGTTCGATTTCGATTACGTAGACTGCTTCGGCACGACGACCACCGGCACGGTCTCCGGCAGTGAGGAAGAAGATTCCATCCGCGTCATCCAAGTGACGGCGACGGTCGCCAAATTGACCGAGAGCGTCTCCATGCCGGCGGCCGTGTTCACTCGCAATCTGGTCGGCGAGGGTGACGACGCCTGTCCGGTGGTGTATTAACGTTAATGCGCCGGCCCGGCCATTCGCAACGGGGCATGGCGCTGTTGCTGGTTTTCCTGCTGATGCTGGTGCTGGCGGGGCTGGCCCTCGCCGTGGGGACCTGGGCGCACAACAGCATGGTGATGGGCAAAGCCGCGCTGTTGGACCGCCAGGCGTATTACGTGGCCGTCGCCGGGTGGCAGCGGGCCCGCCAGGCCGTGATGGCCGGCACCTGGCTGGCGGCGGCCTCGCCCGGCAACAGCTACACGGAATCGTTCGGGGCGGGGGAGTATGTCGTGACGATCGTGGATGAAGGAGGCGATGAATATACGATCACCTCGGCGGCCTATGTGCCGAACCAATCCACGCCGGCGGCGAAGCGGGAGATCACGGAGGAGCAGCTCGACGTGACGGTCTCCAACGGCACCAACCAGGCCCTCTCCGCGACCGCCAGCGCGTCCACGGAGCAGGCCGATCACCCGGCCAGCGACGCCAACGACGACAGCACCGGCTCATTCTGGCGGGCCAGCACCACCGGGGACGGGCAATGGCTGAAGATGAATTTTGGGGGCTCGCCCCCCACCCTGAATAGAATCGTCATCCGGGAAAACGCGAACGTCGCCGATAACGGCGTGACCCTGGAGTGGTCCGACGATAATTCGACGTGGACAACCATTGCGAGCGGATCGCAGGTGCTGGAAGATCCCGGCAAGACCTGGACGGCGACCTTCACCGCGGCGGCCCACCGCTATATCCGCGCCACCTTTGATGCGACGGGAAGCAATCGGGTGTCTGTGGAAGAAATGCGCGCGTACAACAGCAGCCTCTCCGCGCTGGGGCGGGGCGAGGTGACGACCCAATGGTAGCCGCTCATTTCCTCTCTCGTCTGCGCGCCTGGCCGGCGTCGCTCTTCAGCCGGGGCAAGGCGGCGGCCTGGATCGGGGTGGATATCGGCGGCCGGGCCATCAAGCTGGCGGAGCTGGAGCCCTCCGGCGGCGGCATGCGGCTGATCCGGTATCTGATCCAGGAGCTGCCCGAGGCGCACACACCCCAGGCCGAGGTCGCGTGGCGCCGGCCGGAATGCGCCGAATGGCTGCAGGCGGCCTTGCGGGAAGTGAAGGCCGGGCCCATCCATGTGGTGCTCGGGGGGACGGCGGTGGCGATCCGGCGCGAGAAGGCTCCGCTCATGTCGAAGGCCGAGCTGGACGAGGCCATGAAGTGGCAGGTGAAAGAGGATCTGCCGTTTCCGGTCCAGGAAGCTTCGGTGAGCGTCGAAGTGCTGGGCGAGATCTGGGACAAGGACCTCAAGAAGCAGGACGTGCTGGTCGCCGCGGCGTTCACGCCGACCCTCAACGAGCTGCTGGCGTTCCTGCAGCGCTGCGGCGCGCATGTGGCCAGCGTCACCCCGGCCACCGTGGCGCTGTGGAAAGGCGTGACGGCGTTCGTGCCGCAAAGCACCCGCGGCTCGGTGGCCATCGTGGATATCGGGGCGTGGGACACGCAGGTGGTCATCCTCAAGGACGGGCAGATCCGGCTGGTGCGCAGCGTGGCCGTGGGCAGCGACAGCCTGACTGAAGCGCTCATCGGCGAAACGGTGTGCGCGCAGGGCAAGGTGGCTATTGACCGCGCCAAAGCGGAGGCGCTCAAGCGCCGCTACGGGGTCCTTTCGGACGCGGCGGAAGGCGAGACCGAGGACGGCGTGCCGCTGGTCTATTTAGCCTCCCTGATGCGCCCGGCGCTCGAGCAATTGCTAACCGAGCTGGCGAGGCTGCTGGATTTTTATAAAGTCCAATTGGACGCCGCCGGCGTCTCCGGCGTCTTGCTGTGCGGGGGTGGGGCGAATTTGAAATCGTTGGGAGAGTTTTTGAGCGGCGGGTTGGGGTTGAATGTCGAGCGGTTGAACGTGCTGGCGCGGATGCCGGACCGCGCCCGGTCTGCCGAGCCGGAGGCGGTGGCCGAAGACGGCCCGCGGCTGACCCTGGCGATCGGTGCGGCCGTGAACCACGGCGCCGCCTTGAATGTGCTGGCCGCCGCCCGGCGGCGGACCGCTGCCGCCGCGCAGGGGATGGCGTTTCCGCTCGCCGGGAAGGCCGCGGCGCGCTGGGGGACGATTGCGGCCGTGGCGCTGGCGGCGGGTTTGGCTGCGTATGCCGGTTGGCTGGACGCGCGGATCCGGCATGTGGAATCCGCCTGGCGCCAGGTGGAGCCGTCTTATCAGCAATATCTCGAGACGTCCGGATCGGTGAATGCGCTGCAAGGGACCATCGGACAGCTCCAGCACTTTTTGGACGCCCAACCCGTATGGGAAGGCATGCTCAAAGAGCTTGGGGAAACCACCCCCGGCGGCATTCAATTGGACGAGTTGTTGATCACCAAGGAGGACGCGTCCGGCCGTCCGGCGCGGCTGCGCCTGGCGCTCAAAGGCACCGCGTCTTCTTCCAACCGGTTTGGCGGACAAGGGCTGATCGCGCAGTACGTGACGGCGCTGGAGGATGCGGTGTTTTTCTCCGATATGGCGCTGGTGCGGTCGGACGCGCGCAGCGGCGATCGCGCGGGCATCCAGTTTGACATCACCGGGAGGCTGGAATGAGCCGCGGGGCGGACCTGTGGAAGCGGCTGGCTCCGCGCCAGCAACTGCTGCTGGTCGCGGCCACCGGGGTGACGGCGGCGGTCCTGCTGCTCCGGTTTGTCTACATTCCCCTCTGGGGCGGCATCCGCCAGCGCGCGGCCCGCCTGCGGGAGCTGGACGTGAAGATGGCGGACGCCCATCTGGTGCGCGACCAGTTGGCAGGGCAAGATGCGCTGCTGCGGAAGACCCGCGAGCGGTATGAGCTGGTTCGCAGCCGCATCGGGGATGAGCAGTCTGTCGGGCGCATCTTGGAGGCGCTGAACCAGCAGGCGGTGGAGCAGCAGCTGGAGGTGCTCGGCATGCAGCCCGGCGTGGACGGCCGGGAGCCGGAGCGCCTGCGCTTGAACGCCGATCTGACCCTGCGCGAAGTGCCGGTGCTGCTGCGGCTGCAGGGGCGGTATCGGAACCTCGGAGAATTTCTCGGCCAGTTGCCTGACGCGCCGTTTTTGGCCTCGGTGCGGGAGCTGGAGCTCAAGCGCGCTCCGGCCGGCAGCCCGCAACTGGAAGCGCGCGTGGTGCTGTCGGTGTACGTGACGGAAAGCGCCGGGGCCGTGCAGGCGTTGTCGCCGGATCGGAGCGGCTCCTAAGTACATGGACAACGGTGCTTCCCTCGGCCACGGCTGTCGAAGATCGGTCACGCCGATCGTCACGGTGATCGGTCATCGGCTCTCGTCAGGTGACGTCTCACGACAGCCGACAACCGTCACGAATGACGTGACCGAGAGCCGAAAACCGTATGCCGAACCACGGGGTGTCATCATGATGCGGCTGATAACACACTTGTATTCGGCTACTTAATGCGACGCGCGGCAGCCTGGATAGCCGTGGGGTTGTTGGCCGCGGCCCCGCTGCTCGCCGCGGGGGCTGCCGAGACGGCTGAGGAGCTGCGGGCGGCCCAGCTGGAGCGGGCCCAGTTGCTCTCCTGGCGCCGCGATCCCTTCGCGCAGGCCTCGACGGCCCAACACAGCACGCTCGGATTCACCCTGTCGGGCATTCTCTTGGACGCGGCGCGCCCGCTGGCCGTCGTCAATGGGACGGCGGTGGCGGTCGGGGATGAGATCGAAGGGTTTCGCGTGACGGAGATCACGGCGGAGCAGGTGGTCCTGACCGACGGCACGCAAACCTACCAATTGCGTTTAAGCCCATGATCTTTTCACCCGCCAAGCTTGCCGGAGTCCTCCTCATCACGCCCCAGGTGTTTCGCGACGGCCGCGGGTTTTTTTTGGAAAGCTACAACCAGGCGCGGTTCGCCGCGGCCGGCATCCCGGACGCGTTCGTCCAGGACAATCACAGCCGCTCGGTCAAAGGCGCCCTCCGCGGGCTGCATTTCCAGCGCGAGCCGGCGGCGCAAGGGAAGCTGGTGCGGGCCATCCGGGGCGACATCTTCGACGTGGTGGTGGATATCCGCCCGGACTCGCCGACCTTCGGCCAGTGGCTGAGCGAGATCCTCTCCGCTGAGAACATGCGCATGCTGTACGTCCCGCCGGGGTTCGCGCACGGCTTCCTGGCGCTGCGCGACGATACCGAGGTGCTCTACAAGGTCACGCGGCCTTATGCTCCCGAGCATGACCGGGGCATCATCTGGAACGATCCCACCCTGAACATCGCCTGGCCGGATGTCGGCGCGCCCTATGTCGTGTCGGAGAAGGACCGGGCGCACCCGCGCCTGCGCGATGCGCTGGCGGCGTAAGCGATGACGACTCCGGCGTCCGCGCGCCCGCGGCGAGCTCGCCGCGCCCGGCCGCCCGCCTGGTTTTGCCTGTTCTGCGCCTCTGCGCTGACCCGCGGACGGGGGAACCGGTGGCGCTGCCGCCGATGCGGCGCGGCGTGGACCCTGCGCCGCAACGCCCGCGAGTGCGTCGTCTCCCTCCGCGTGGACAACTGCGGGGCCGGGGCCGAGTGCTGCCGCGCGGCGCGCTGTTCCGCGCGCTAACACCCCCGCGCCGCCCCCGCCCGGCGCTATGATGCCCGTCATGAAACTCCCCAGGCCTCCGTGCTAGAATGAGCGCATGAACAATCCCGCAGTGCGGCAATGGGTTGACGCCACCGCGCGGCTGACCGCGCCGGATCGGGTCGTGTGGCTCCAGGGTTCCGACGAGGAATACCGGCGGTTGCTGGCTGAGGGCGTGGCGCAGGGGCAGTTGCTGCCGCTGCACCCGCAGCGCCACCCCGGCTCGTACCTGCATCGCTCCCACCCCCGCGATGTCGCGCGGACCGAGCAATCCACCTACATCTGCACGCCCCATCGCGACGATGCCGGGCCGACGAACAACTGGATGGCGCCGGACGACGCCCACGCGACGCTGCGGCGGCTGTTCCAGGGGGCCATGCGCGGGCGGACGATGTACGTCGTGCCGTATCTCCTGGGGCCTCCCGGCTCGCCGTTCAGCCGCGTCGGTTTCGAGCTGACCGACAGCGTCTACGTCGCCGTCAATATGCGCCTGATGACCCGCATGGGCGCCGTCGCCCTGGAGCAGTTGGGCGCCTCCGCCGAGTTTTTCAAGGGCGTCCATTCGACCGGGACGCTGGATCCGGAGCAGCGCTATATCTGCCACTTTCCGCAGGAATCCGCCGTCTGGAGCATCAACTCCGGCTACGGCGGCAACGCGCTGCTGAGCAAAAAGTGCGTGGCGCTGCGGCTGGCCGGCGCGCAGGGCCGGCGGGAAGGGTGGCTGGCCGAGCACATGTTCGTGATGGGGATCGAAGACCCCCACGGGCGGACCACCTATGTCGCCGGCGCCTTGCCATCCTCGTGCGGCAAGACCAACCTGGCCATGCTCAAGCCCGCGGGGCGGTTCAGCGGCTACAAAGTGTGGTGCGTCGGCGATGACATCGCGTGGCTGCGCGTCGGGCGCGATGGGCGGCTCTATGCCGTCAACCCGGAAGCCGGGTTCTTCGGGGTAGCACCGGGCACGAGCGCGAAGACGAACCCCAACATGATGGCGACGATTGCCACGAACACGATTTTCACCAACGTGGCTTTGGCCGCCGACCGGACCGTGTGGTGGGAAGGATTGGATCGTCCCGCCGACGTGCGCGGGATGGCGGATTGGCAGGGCAAGCCCTGGGATCCGGCGAGCGGCCAGAAGGCCGCGCACCCCAACGCCCGGTTCACCGCGCCGATAGCGCAGTGCCCGGTGACCTCTCCGGCCTGGAACGACCCCGAGGGCGTGCCGATCTCTGCGATCCTGTTCGGGTGCCGCCGGTCCACGCTGGTGCCGCTCGTCTATGAAGCCTTCACGTGGCGGCACGGCGTCTACCTGGGGGCCACGCTCAACTCCGAAACGACGGCGGCCGCCGCCGGCGCCACCGGCGTGGTGCGGCGGGACCCCATGGCCATGCTGCCGTTCTGCGGCTATAACATGGCCGACTATTTCGCCCATTGGCTGGACATGGGGACGCGGCTGGCGTCGCCGCCGAGGATCTACCGGGTGAATTGGTTCCGGACGGATGCGCGGGGCGCCTGCCTCTGGCCCGGCTTCGGCGACAACATGCGGGTGCTCAAGTGGATTCTGGACCGCTGCCACGGCAGCGCGGAGGCGGCGGCCACCCCCATCGGCTACCTGCCCACCCCGGCTGCGCTGGACACCGAGGGTTTGGACCTGCCGCCGGAGCGGCTTCAGACGCTCTTGGACGTGGACGTCGCGGCCTGGCGGGACGCGGCGCGGCGGCAAACCGACTTTTTTTCCAAATTCGGCGAGCGGCTTCCAGGCGCGCTTCGCGAAGAACAGCAGGCGTTGATGGATCGGTTGAAAGGCAGCGGGTAAGCGCGGGGATTGGAGGGAGGACGAGACTCCGTCACAAGGGCGGGCGCTGAGAGACGGTGCGGGCGCATCAGGATGTCCGGCGCAACGCGGGGGGCGGCGATGATGAGCGATCTGATCTGCTCCGTGAACCGGCGGGGCACAGCGGCGGACGAGAACGGGGCGCGGCACGAGCTGGTCGTGAGCGAGTTGGGGTCTGTCGAAAGCGAAATCCTGGCGTGGGTGGAAGCGAACGGATCGGCCACCCTGCGGTGTCTCATCCGCGAGCTGGAGCATCCCGCCATTTTTGTGATGATGGCGGTGGAGGCCCTCAGCCGCGCCGGGTGGGTGGAGATCGTCGCGCAGGATTCGGACCTGGTGGTGGCCGGCTGGCTTGACCGCCTCGATCAGGAACGCTATGCTGGAGCATGCCCATGCTCGAAGGAGTTGAGATCTTCAAGCGCCTTACCCCGGCTGAACGGACGCGGCTCGCCGCCATGTCCCGCGAGCAGCGTTTTGCCAAGGGGCAAACCGTCTTCCGCGCCGGCGATCCGGCGGACGCCGTGTGGGTCGTCAGGACCGGCCGCGTGCACCTGATGAAGTTTTTGGAAGGGGGGCAGGCCGCCACCACCTGCGTGATGACGCCGCGCGAAAGTTTCTGCTGCCTGCCCGCGCTGGATCGGCAACCCTATCCCGTCAATGCCATCGCGGCGACGGACACGGTCGTCCTCCGGATTCCGATCGCCGCGTTCCATGATCTCCTGCAGCGCAACCCGACGTTCCTCGAGGACGCGCTGGGCGTGTTCTGCGAGCGGCTCCGCCAGGTGGAGCATAAAAGCTGCATGCTCTACGATCCGGTGGAGCGGCGCCTCGCGCAAGCGCTGCTGACGCTGTCCGGCAAGTTCGGCACGACGATCCCCCTAACCAAGCACGAACTGGCCGAATTGGCCGGCACGACGGTGGAAACCGCCATCCGCGTGCTGAGCGATCTGAAAAAACGCAAGATCCTCTCCTCCTCCCGCGGTTCGACGACTATTCTCCAGCCTGCCGCGCTGGAGCAGCTCGCCGAAGCCTGATCTTTCCACCGCCCTTCCATCTTCAGAGTTCTATGATCCACATCATGGAGCGCGGAATTGTGCCGTGTTAGCCTTGGGTCAGCCATCAAGGTGAAGGAGCCTCCCGATGGAGCCGATTGAACGGCTGCGGCGCGACCATCAGGTGCTGCGCTCGAAATTGGACGTCATGGATGTCGCCCTGCGGATGGGGGAAGGGACGTGGTTTGTCCTGCGCGAAATGGTTCATTCTTTAGCCAGCCAATTACGGGATCACCTGAGGCGAGAGGAGGAGCTGGTAGCTCGCTGCCGCACGCTGACGGCGGGCGAGCGCGCCGCGCTCGACCGCTCGCACGTGGAGCATCGCGACGAACCGGAACGGCTCCGGGAGTTGCACCGGTTGTTCCTGCAGGAGGAGGTTATCCCGTTTCCGAAGCTCGCTGCGATGCTCCGCCAGGTGATTGACGGGCTGCGCCGCCATATGGCGGACGAGGAGGCCGAATTGTTTCCGTTGCTGGAACGGTTGCTGAAGGAGAGCGGCGGCATGTCCGCGCCGGCGTCAGACATCCCGCTGAATGAGGCGATGACGGTCAATCGGATCGTCCGGGCGTTTCCCACCACCCGGCCGGTGTTTGACGAGCTGTTCGTCAGCCTGCCGTATGAGGGCTGCGATTGCCTGGATGAAGTGGCGTGGCGCCACGGGCTGGACTCGGAGGCGCTGCTTCGGCGGTTGGAGGGCGCGGCCGGGGTCGAAGCGTTCTTGGGCCCCGACGACATTGGGCTGAAAAACAGTTGTAAAGCATGAAGATTACATTACAATACATATAAATCTTCATGCCTCCCGCTACACGGATCGCGTTCTTTTCACTCTCCGCACTCTGCGTGATGCTGAGCTGTCCCCGCGCCGCCTCCGCGACGATTGAGAACCTCAACACATAGAAGCAAGCCTAGACACCGCTCATGTCCACACAGAAGGGAGTTCGCTGAATGGCATCATCCCATCGCGCCGGCGTCGCCGGTCTCCTCCTGGCCGGCTGCTGGCTCAGCTTCAGTCCATCCGCTTGGGCGACGATTGACAACCTCAAAACGTACAAGCAAGCCTATCCGGATAAAGACCCGAAGGCGTACTCCTGCACCATCTGCCACCAGGGCGCCATCGGCAAGCGAGGCGACCTCAACGGCTATGGTCGGGCCTTGCAACAATGGAAGGCGGATCTCGGCGCCAAGAAGCTGACGGTCGAGGATCTGCGAGCGGCGGAGCAGGCCGATCCGGATGCGGACGGCGCGCCGATCGGCGAGGAGCTGAAGGCCGGCACGGATCCCAGCGATCCCGACTCTCGGCCGGTCGGCCAGCCGCAGGCGTCGGCCGAACCTGCCGCCGCTCCCGAGGCGTCCGCTCCCGCCGTGCCCGAGCCGGCCCTCCCCGCCGCGGACGACGCACCGCCCAAGCCGTCCTCCCGTTGGGAGGACTGGCTGGTGCCGGATGCCCAGGCCGAGGAGCCTGAGAAGGCGCCCGCCGAGTATGTCGGCACGGAAACCTGCGCGGCCTGCCATGTCAAGCAGTTCAAGGAATTTCAACAATCCACCCACGCCAGAATCAGCATCCCGGGTGAGGACGTCAAGGCGCAAGGCTGCGAGACCTGTCATGGGCCCGGCAGCCTGCACGTGGACGCCGGCGGCGGACGCGGGGTGGGCGGCATCATCAATCCCAGCAAGGACCCCAGCACCTGCTTTGCCTGCCATCTCGACAAGAAGGCGGAATTCCGCCTCCCCCACCACCATCCGGTCGTGGAAGGCAAGATGAGCTGCACGGATTGCCACAGCCCGCACTCGCCTGACGTGCGTCCCTGGTCCGCCACCTCGCTCAAGGACATCAACGAAACGTGCTTCAAGTGCCATAAGGACCAGCGCGGCCCGTTCGTGAATGAGCATGAGGCGCTGCGCGAGGGCTGCACGACCTGCCACAAGGTCCACGGGTCGATCCATGAAAAGATGCTGCTCGCGCGCGATGCCAACCTGTGTTTGCGCTGCCATACGCAGACCAACTTCCCGACGATCGGCGGGTCCGGCCATGCCAGCCGATTGAATCAAGGCACCTGTTTCAGCGCCGGGTGTCATACGGCGGTCCACGGCTCGAATTTTGACGAACACCTGCGTTATTAATCATCATCAGAAGAGGAGGTCCTGAATGCGTGCCGCAAGGTGCTGGGCAGTGGCGGTCGTCCTGGGCGTGAGCGCGTGCGCGGGAGGGCGCGCGGCCGACGCCGCAGATGCCGAGGGCTCCATCACAGTGGTGCCGATGCGGTACATCGCCGTGGACGGAGATGCCGGGAAGTTTCGGGCCCATCACTGGATGAATGACGGCTATGCGGGCGGCATCAAGGACGCTTCCGGGCACTTCACGTCGCCGGACGGCATCGAAGTGTCCGGAGCAGGGCACGCCCTCATCGGCGCCAATGATTTCGGGGCGGAGCTGGCCATCAAAAAAGAGGACGTGGGGTTCTTCGACTTCGGCTACTCGGAATTCCGGAAGTATTTCGATAACGGCGCCGGCGCGCATCGCCGGTTTGCGACCTTCCAATTGCCCACCACGGATAAAGACCTGCGATTGGACATCGGGAAGTTCGGGTTTGAGACGGGGTTGACGCTCGAGGGCTGGCCGGAGCTGGCGTTGGAATATGAGCGGGAGTTCAAAGAGGGCGCCAAATCGCGCCTGACGTGGACGTCGGTGAAGGAAGTCGGCGAGGCGCGCAACATCGGGCCGTCCTGGCAGGAGGTCAATGAGACCGTGGACTCCTTTGTCGTGAAGGCGAAGAAAGACGACCTCGCCGGGTTTAACGTGCACGGGGAGCAGCGGTGGGAATTTACCCGCATCGAGACCCTGCGGGAGGAGCGGTACCTGGCGAACACGGGGGTGGCGTCCGACACGAAGGTCCGGCAGCAGAATCAAGGACCGCAAGCCATCCTCTTGGCCACCACGTTGGGAGGCGAGCGCAGCTTCCTGGAAGACAAGGTGCTGATGTCGTCGGGCTATCATTTCAACCATCTGAAGAACCGCGAGACGGAAACGATGACGGAGACGAACGCGGCCGGCGTCATTACGAACTTCTCGCGCGGCGAAAACAAAATCAACGCCCGGGCGGACAACGACTACGACTCGCACGCCTGGGTGCAGCACGTCACCTTCAACCCGTGGCAGACGGTCAGCTTCGGGGCCAAGCTCAAATCCGAGGTCATCACGCGCCACGGCAATTCCGTCTATCCGTGGTATTCGGAATATGTGTCTTCTCCCGAGGCCTTCGATCAAGTGATGGATCACCAAGAGGTGACGCTGGCGGATGCGAAAACGGCGCGGTGGGGGGAGGGGCTGTCCCTGCGATTCACCGGCGTCCCGCGGACAGCGCTGTACACGGAATTGGAGTTTGAGCAATCCCGCATGCTGCTGCGGGAGGATCGCCAGAGCCTGGACGGCCCGGATACCGGCAACGATGCGGTGGCGACGGAGGTCTTTACGCGAGAGACCGTGACGCATGTGCAACGCAGCGCCTGGACGTTGGGCGGGCGGACGAACCCCTGGCCGTTCCTCGATCTCACCTCCCAGGTGCGGCATCGGGTGCATAACAACGACTATGACGATCAGCGGGAAACCGTAGCCTCCGGCGCCCGCTCGGCGTTCTTCGACGGGCAAAGCACCCACACGGATGAGTTCTCCACGCGGATCACACTCAAGCCCTGCCGGTGGTTTCGGCCGTCCTTCCGCTACCAGCTTCGGGCGGACACGTACGCGACCCGAGCCGAAAGCCAGTCCATCGCCAAAACCGGGTCGCTCTCCAATATCTACACGTTCGACGTCATGCTGCAGCCGGCGCGCGACCTGGTGACCACGGCGACGTTTTCGCGGCAGACCGCCTCGATGACCACGCCGGCGCGGTTGACGTCGATGAATCCCGGGAGCAACCTCCCGGTGTACACCATCCCGGCGTTTAATGCGGATGTGAACACCTGGATGTTCGGCGCGGACTATGCGTTCAAGCCCAACGTGATGCTGAACGGCACCATGCAGTACTCCTGGGCGGAGAACTTCAATGACTTTGCCAATACCGCGATGCCGTACGGGGCCGACTTCCATAAGCTCGATCTCACGACCGGCGTGAAATGGTCGCCGGTGAAGCTGCAGGATACGTCCGTCGGGGCCGAGTACAACCTCTACACCTATAACCCGAATGAAAACGTCGAGGGTGGCGAATACACCGCTCACGTCCTCTGGTTTGAGGTGTCGCAGAAGTTTTGATGTGCCCCAAGGAATTCGTCAGCCGGCGGGCATTTTTGCGGTATCTGCTGAAGGGTGGGGTGCTGGCCCTCTTCGGGGCGGCCTTCTATCCGGTGGCGCGCTATCTCGCTCCTCCGCGGCTCAGCGAGGTGACGGTGTCCAGCGTCGTGGCCGCCAAGGTGGGGGAGCTGGCGACCAACACCGCCCGGATCTTTCGGTTCGGCAATCGCCCGGCGATCCTGGTGAATACGCCCTACGGCGATCTCCGGGCGTTTTCCGCCGTGTGCACCCACCTGAACTGCACCGTCCAGTACAACGAGGAAGCGAGCGGCATCTGGTGCGCCTGCCACAACGGCAAGTTCGACCTCAACGGCCAGGTCGTCTCCGGACCGCCCCCCAGGCCGCTTGAGGCCTACCAAGTGCACGTGCGGGGAGACGAGATTGTGGTTTCGAAGTCGTAATGCGTCTTCAGGATCGTCTCGCGGCGTTCTTCCGCGCGCGCTATCAGCTCGGCGGCCTGATCGAATTCACCTCGCATAAAACCGTCCCCCTCCACCGGCACACCATCTGGTACTACTGGGGCGGGGCGACGCTGCTGCTCATCGGCGTCCAGATCGCCAGCGGTCTCCTGCTGCTGTTGTACTACCGTCCGTCGGCGGAGACCGCGTTTGAGTCGGTGCGGTTTCTCATGACCCGGGTGGAATTCGGCTGGCTGGTGCGTTCGGTCCACGCGTGGGCGGCGAATCTGGCCATCTTTTCCGCCATGGTCCACTTGGCCAGCACGTTTTTCTTGAAGGCCTACCGTCCGCCGCGGGAGCTGACCTGGGTCAGCGGCGTGTGCTTGCTGTTCCTCTTGATGGGGTTCGGGTTCACCGGCTATCTCTTGCCCTGGAACACGCTGGCGTTCTTCGCCACCAAGGTGGGCACCGAGATTGCCGGCGTGGTGCCGTACGTCGGTCCGCTGACCCAAACGTTGCTGCGGGGAGGCAGCGATGTCGGCGATCTGACCTTGACCCGGTTTTTTTGGCTGCATATCGCGGTGCTGCCGGTCGGCTTGCTCGCCCTCATGGGCCTCCACCTGTTCATGATTCAGCTGCAAGGCATGAGCAAGCCGCTGTCGGTGAAAGACGAGCGCTCCATACCGTTCTTCCCGAATTTTTTCCTTCGGGATCTGCTGGTCTGGGTCATCGTGCTGGGGGTGATCTTGGGGTTGGCCGTCTATTGGCCGGCGACGCTGGGAGACAAGGCCGATCCGTTTGCGCCCACGCCGGTCGGCATCCAGCCGGAGTGGTATTTCCTCTGGATGTTCCAAACGCTCAAGCTCATCCCCGGGCACCTCTTCGGCATCGAGGGCGAGCTGATCGCCGTGGCGTCTACGACCGCGGCGGCGGGGCTCCTGGTGCTGGTGCCGTGGCTGGATCAGCCGGCTCGCCGGGGCCGGTCGCATTGGATGGTATGGGCGGCGGGGGTGCTCGCGATGGCGTACGTCATCGGCACGACGGGATACGCCGTTTGGACCTCGGCGCACCCATGACCTGCCGCCGGCGGTTCGGGTGGTATCTCGGCTTCGGGTGCGTCGTTTGGATGACGGCGGCATCGGCTGCCGAACCGCCGCCGAATAGTTGCCTTGAGTGCCACCACGCGATGGAAGAACAGACGCGCGGCCCGGCCACCCTGTTTCTCGAGAGCGATGTGCATGGCCAGCGCGGGCTCTCCTGCGCCGATTGCCACGGCGGGGATCCGACCTCTTCGGATCCCATGGTTGCGATGGATCCCTCCCAGGGGTTTCTGGGCAAGCCGACGATCGCCGAGACCCCGCAATTCTGCGCGCGCTGCCACGCGGACCCGGCCTACATGCGCAAGTACAACCCCAATCTCCCCACCGACCAATACGCGAAATATCTCACCAGCCAGCATGGGAAGAGGCTCGGCCAGGGGGAAGCCGACGTGGCGGTCTGCACGAGCTGCCACGGCGTCCACGGCATCCGCTCTAAAAAGGACCCGCTCTCGCCGGTGTTCCCGACGAACATTCCCGGAACTTGCGCGTCCTGTCATACCGATGCCGAGCTGATGGACCGGCACGGCCTGCCGGTGAACCAGCACTGGGAATACTCGCAGAGCGTCCACGGCCAGGCGCTGTTGTTCCGCGGCGACCGCGCCGCGCCCCACTGCGCGAGCTGCCACGGCTCGCACGAGGCGGCGAGGCCGGGGGCGATTGCCGTCGGCAACGTGTGCGCCCAGTGCCATGCGCTGACGCGGGATCTGTTTGCCGCCAGCCCGCACAAGGCCGCGCATGAGTCCCTGGGGCTGCCGGAATGCGAAGTCTGCCACGGGAACCATTTGATCCGCAAGCCCACGGACGAGATGCTGGGGGTCGGTCCGGACGCGGTCTGCATCGGCTGCCACGAGCCCGGATCGGCCGGGTATGCAAGCGCGCAGCAGATGCGGGAAGCGGTGGAGCGCGTGAAGGCGCAGATCGCCGGCGCCGAGGCGACGGTCAAGCAAGCCGGCCGGCTGGGGATGGACGTCAGCGAAGCGGAGTTTGAGCTGCGGGAGGCCGAGACGAAGCTGACGCAGACGCGGGCGTACGTCCATGCGTTCTCCCCGTCAGCCTTGCAGCCGATCGCCGAAGAGGGGCAGCGGCATGCGCGCGCCGCGGAGGAGCATGGCGTCGCGGCCATCCATGAATTTCACTTTCGCCGCGAGGGGTTGTGGATCACCCTGGCTGTCCTGGGGTTGTTGATCGCCGGGCTCCTGTTGTGGATTCGAGATCTTGAGCGTTCAGACGCTGCGCGACCTCCCACACCCCCGTCTCCGCCGGCATCCCCGTAAGCGTGTCCGGTAGTTTTCACCGTGCGCGTGGTGATTTTCCGCTATGATAGCCGAGAAGCGCCATGAGTGAGACCCCCCGTCCGCCCGCCGCTCCGCGTCCGCCCAGCCTCCTGCGCAATCCCATCAGCCTGGCCGGCGGCGCCGTGGCCGTCATCAGCACGGCGGTGGGCCTGCCCTTGATGGCGGCGGACTTGTTCAGCCATCGGACCAACCCGTATCTGGGGATCCTGATTTATTTGACGCTGCCCATGGTGGCCATGGCCGGCGTCGGGGTGCTGGTGCTGGGCGCCTTCTGGGAGCGCGCCCGCCGTCGCCGCCGGCCCGACGCGCCGGCGCACCGCTGGCCCCGGGTGGATCTGAACAACCCCCGGCATCAAGTGGGGGTGGTCGGGGCGTTGAGCGCGCTGATTGTTATGGGCGTGCTGCTGTCCATCACCGGCTACCGCGCCTATCACTTCACCGAGTCGGTGCAGTTTTGCGGCCTGGTGTGCCATCAGGTGATGAAGCCGGAGTACACGGCCTACCAACACTCCCCGCATGCGCGCGTGGCGTGCACCCAGTGCCACGTGGGGCCGGGCGCGAGCTGGTACGTGCGCTCCAAGCTCAGCGGCCTCTATCAGGTCTATGCCGTGACCACGGGCCGCTATCCCCGGCCCATCCCCTCGCCGGTCAAGAACCTGCGCCCGGCCCAGGAAACCTGCGAGCAGTGCCATTGGCCCGCGAAGTTCTTCGGCGCCCAGCAGAAGACCTTCACCCACTACCTGGCGGATGAGCAGAACAGCCCCTGGCAGATCCAGATGCTCCTGAAGATCGGCGGCGGCGATCCGGCCGTCGGCGCGCCCACAGGCATCCACTGGCACATGAACATCAAGAACGACATCTACTACGTCGCCTCCGACGAGCAGCGCGAGACGATTCCGTGGGTGCGCGTCGCGGATCGCGACGGGCACGTGAGGGAATACATGTCCACCGAGCAGCCGCTCTCGCCGGAGCAGTTGGCGAAGGCGACCATGCGCCGGATGGACTGCCTGGATTGCCACAACCGCCCCTCCCATGTGTTCCGCCCACCGGACCGCGCGGTCGAGGAAGCGTTCGAGGCTGGCCGGCTGGACCGCTCCCTTCCGTACCTGAAGCGCGAAGCCATCCGGTTGCTGTCGCAGGAGTATGTGTCGGACGCGGAGGCCTCCGCCGCCCTGTTGAAAGGGCTGGCGGAGTTTTACCAGCGCGAGTACCCGGAGCGCGTTCGGGAGCAGGGGGTGGCTATTCAACAGGCGACGGCCGAGTTGCAACGCATCTACGCCAGGAATTTCTTTCCGGAGATGCGCACCGACTGGCGCGTGCATCCCAACCACGTCGGCCATCTGAACGCGCAGGGCTGTTTCCGCTGCCACGATGGGTTGCATAAGAGCCGCGACGGCACGGTCCTCACGAAAGACTGCGCCGCCTGCCATACCATCCTCGCTCAAGGCCCCCCGGAGGAGGTCGCCCAGGCCCGGCTGGAGGCCCAGCCGTTCCGCCACCCGGTGGACGTGGGGGTGGATGTCACCGAATTCAAATGCAGCGAGTGCCATACCGGGACCAGCGGGCTCTAGCCGGCCCGGCATGATCGCGCTCCCATTCCGCATGCGCCGGCCGTGCCTGATTGTCCTTGGAACGCTCCTTCTTTCGGCCGCCGCGGCCGCGCAGGAAGATGCGCCAGCACCCCCGGCCCCGGAGGCGATCGACAACGCCACCTGCCTCGCCTGCCACGGCGATCCCTCCGCCGAGCGCTTCGTGGATCCGGCGCGGTTCGAGGCGTCCATCCACGGCGCCCACCAGTGCGCGAGCTGCCACACCGACATCACGGCAGTCCCCCACGACGTGCCGGCCGCACCGGTCAGCTGCGCGGCGTGCCATCAGATCGAAGCCGACGTCTACCTGAAGAGCGACCACGGCCTCGCCCTCAC
Organism: Candidatus Omnitrophota bacterium; assembly: GCA_016190215.1. Taxonomy (GTDB): domain Bacteria; phylum Omnitrophota; class Gorgyraeia; order Aquiviventales; family Aquiviventaceae; genus JACPRA01. Next base: position 32,570 of record JACPRA010000024.1, on the reverse strand, counting down.
ACGGGGGGTGTCCGAAGCCGCCTCCTGCCGGGACTGCCACGGCAGCCCCCACGAGCTGCGCAATTCCCGCGACCCGGCCTCGCCGGTCTTCCACGCCAATATCCCCGACACGTGCGGCCGCTGCCATGGGAAGACCGAGGAGATGGCGAAGTTCCATCTGAGCCAGCGATTGCCGGTGGCGTCCTATGAACAGAGCGTGCACGGGCTCGCGCTCTTGAAGGCCGGCAACGCCGCCGCCGCGGCCTGCACCGATTGCCACGGCTCTCACGACCTCCACAAAGCGACCAACCCGGCCTCCAAGCTGCACTGGCAGCGCATTGCTGCGACGTGCGGGAAGTGCCACGAGAATATCCAGGACACGTATCTGCGCAGCGTCCACGGGAAGGCGATGCAGGCGGGGAAGCGGGACGCGCCCGTCTGCACCGACTGCCACGGCGAGCATTCGATTGAGGCGGTGAAGACCGTATCGGCCAAAGTGTTCCCCTCGCAAATCCCCGAGACCTGCGGGCAGTGCCACGCGGCGGAGCGCATCACGACCAAGTACCAGCTGTCTCCCCATGTCGTCGAGACCTACATGGACAGCTTCCACGGGCTGGCCTTGCAGGGGGGATCGGTGACGGCAGCCAACTGCGCGTCCTGTCATGGGACGCACGATATTCTCCCCGCCGGCGACCCCCAGTCCTCCATCAATCCCGGTAATTTGGCCAAGACCTGCAGCCAGTGCCACGCCGGGGTCAGCGCCCAGGTGGCGAAGGGCCAAATCCACTCCGGGACCCGGCCGGGGCTCGAGCACGTCGCGGTGTCGGTGGTGCGCCGGTTCTATCTGGTCCTGATCGTGTTGGTGATCGGCGGGATGGCGCTGCATAACCTGCTGGATTTCCTGAAAAAATTCCGGGCCCACTACGCGCGGATGGCGGCCGCGCGCGTCCGGCCGCGGATGAGCCTCAGCGTGCGGGTCCAGCACGTGGTCCTGATCGTCGCCTTCCTGCTCCTGGCCTATACGGGGTTTGCGCTCACGTCTCCGCAGGCCTGGTGGGCCAGCCCCTTCCTCGGCCGCGTGGACTGGCGCAGTTTCGGCCACCGGGCGGCGGCGGTGGTGTTCTGCGGGCTCGCGCTCTACCACCTGGGCTACGTGCTGTTGACGTCCCGGGGGCGGCACCATGTCCGCGCGCTGCTGCCGCGGCGGATTGACCTGGTGCAGCCCTGGCAGATGCTGGCCTATTACCTCGGGTGGCGTCGCGAGCGTCCGGTCTTTGCCCGCTATAGCTACATCGAGAAGGCCGAGTACTGGGCGCTGGTCTGGGGCTCGGTCATCATGGCGGTGACCGGCGGTATGATGACGTGGGAAGACTGGACGTTGCGCGTGTTCCCGAAGTGGTTCTTCGACGTGGTGACTGCCGTGCATTATTACGAGGCGGTCCTCGCGTGTTTGGCGATTCTCGTCTGGCATTTCTACTTCGTCATCTTCGATCCGGACGAGTATCCGATGAAGTGGACGTGGGTTACGGGGCTGCCCTCGGGTGCGGACCAAACGCACCGGCGGGCGGATCCGCATGAGCCACCGCCGCCTGAAGAGTCCGGCACAGGAGCGTGATGCGATGACGACGGCAAAAGCGGTGTGGGAGCCGCCGGCGCAATGTGCTATCATCTCCCTACGTTCATGAAACGGTTGACACGCTTCTTCGGTTCGCTGCGCATCGCGGTCACGCTGCTGTTGGCCATTGCGGCCGTGCTGGCGTGGGCGACCATCTATGAAACCCGCTTCGGCACCGCCGCCGTGCAGCGGGTGGTGTACCGGGCGTGGTGGTTTCAGTCGCTGCTGGCGTTCCTGGCGGCCAACCTGGCGATGGCGGCCTGGTTGCGCCGTCCCTGGCGGCGGCGGCACCTGCCGTTTCTGCTGGCCCACCTGGGCATCATCTGCATTCTCGTCGGCGGCATCATCGGCGGGCGGTTCGGCATTGACGGCCAGCTCCTGATTCCGGAAGGGGAGTCGGAAAAAACGATGCGGCTGCCCTCCAACGTGCTGGTGGTGCATCAACCGAACCCCGGCACGCACCATGTGCTGCCCACCGAGTTCGACACCCGGGCCTGGGCGCACGAGCCGCATGCGCTCTACCGCGTGCCGCTGGACGGGCGCGACCTGACGCTCGTGGTGGACCGCTACTACCCGGACGCACTGATTGAGGAGCAGGTCGTCGCCGGCGGCGGCGAGGAGGCCCCGGCGGTGCGGCTGACCGTCCGCCATGCGGAGCAGTCGGAGACACTGTGGCTGCTGGCCCGCGATCCGGAGCGCTTCGGCGTGCGCTGGGGGGACGCGCATCTGCTGTTTCTCGAGCCGCAGACCCAGGCGCAGGCGGACCAGCTGCTCGGCCGCGACGCGCCGGCGGCGCCCTCCCGCGGCGTCGTGACGATCCGCCTCCCCGCGCCTTCCCGCGCCGTGGAGGTGCCGGTGCCGGAGCGGATGGGCGAGCCGGTGAAGCTCTCCGGCACGCCGTACACGGTGATCTTCAAAGACTATTTCGCGGATTTCGCGCTGACCGACCAGGGGCCGCGCAGCCGCTCCGAGCAGCCCAACAATCCGGCGGTGGCCTTCCTCTTGAGCGGGCCGGAGGGCACCGACACGCACCTGCTTTTCGCGTTCCATCCCGAAATCGCCTCCATGCACGGCTGGTCGAAGACCATCCCGGCTGAGGTGAGCTACAGCCATCCCGCCGGCGGCGGAAGCTTGCCGCCGAATGCCCTCGGCATCCTCCGCCTGCCCTCCGGCGAGCTGGAAGGGGTGATGACCGGCCCGGCCGGCGAGCGGAAGCGCCTGGGGGCGGTTCGCGCCGGCGAGCGGTATCCCCACCCCTGGCTGGGCTATGAGATTGAGGTCGTTGAGATCGCCACGCACACGCAGATCGTGACCAGCTTTTCCAACCGCAGCAGCGATGTGCGGCGGGAGGCGATCCACGTGACGGCGCAAGAAGGCGGCGACACGGCCCAGGCGTGGCTGGCGCTGCACGGCTCCGCCCAACTGCCCCTCGGCAAGGAACCCATCACGGTGGAGTATCGCCCGGAGCAGCGCGATCTGCCGATGAGCATCAAGCTGCTGGATTTTCGAAAAATTGAGTATCCGGGAAGCCAGATGGCCGCCGGATTCGAGAGCGATGTCCAGCTCAGCGATCCGGAGCGCGGGCTCATGCTGATGCGCAAGATCAGCATGAACAATCCGCTGCGGTACCGGGGCTATAGCTTTTACCAGTCCAGCTTTATTCCCGGAGCGGTGGAAACGACGGTGCTGTCGGTCCGCAACGATCCGGGAACGCCGCTGGTCTACGCGGGATTTCTCGTCGTCATCGGCGGGGTCGTCAGCTTGTTCACCATGCGCAACCGCCAGGCCGCCCCTCGACCCAGGCGCCGGCGCGCAGGAGCCACCACATGAAGCTCATCCGGACGGTAATGTTGTCGGCGGCGATGCTCGCCGCCGGCGCGATGTGCGCGGGCGCCGACGAGCCGGCCGGGGGGCCGGCGCGGCTCTCGCTGCCGGCGGCCTCGATCGTGCGGACGATAGCCATTCAGCACGGCGGCCGCTTCAAGCCGTGGGACAGCTTCGCGCGGGAAACCGTCCGGGAGATCACCGGCGCCGCCCGCTGGCGCGGCCAGGATCCGGTGGACACGGCGGCCGGCATCCTCTCGCAGCCGGAGCTGTGGCAGGACGTCCGCCTGATCTCCGTGCCGTTCGTGCCGCTGCGCGAGGCGTTGGGGATGGACCGCAAAGCTTCGTATCTCTCCTATAACGAAATCATCGCCACCCGCGCGCTGATGCGGATGCTGCCGGCCATCATCGCCAAGCAGCAACAGGACGAGAAGCTCTCCATGCTCGAGCAGGAAACGATGGATCTCTTCGGGCGCTTCGTGGCGTTCAGCAACGTGCTGGAGCACCGCCTGGACATGGTGCCGCCGCACGGCGCGCCGGCCGGGCAGGCCTGGACGTCCATCATGCAGCCGGAGGGCTATTCGCCGGAGGAGGGCGCCCGGATCGGCCAGGCCTGGTCCGGCCTGGTGGCCGCGCTGCGGGACGGCGCGCCGGGGCAGGCGGAGGCGGCGGCAAGCGAGCTGCGCGCCACACTGCGCGCGGCCAATCCCGCGGCCTACCCGACGGAATGGCGCCTGCGATTGGAAGTGGCCTACAATCGGATTCAGCCGTTCCACCTCGCGCGGCTGCTTTATGCGCTGGCGGCGCTGTGCTTTCTGCTGCAGCTCGTTCAGGTCAAGCCGAGCCGGGGCAAGGCGGGAGCATTCGGGCGATGGGCGCTTCCGCTCTTGTGGGCTGGGGGGGGCGTGCATCTGGCGGGCATTCTGTTGCGGGTCGTGCTCGGCGGGCGCCCGCCGGTGTCGAATTTCTTTGAGACGATGCTGTGGCTGCCGTTTGTGGCGGTGGTCATCGCCGTGGTGTTCGAGCGGATGTACCGGGCCGGGTTCTTCGGGTTATCGGCTGCGATCCTGGCGGCGATCACGCTGGTGCTGGCCGACCTGGTGCCGTTGGATTCCAGCATTTCTCCCGTCGTGGCGGTGCTGCGCAGCAACCTGTGGCTGACCATCCATGTGCTGACCATCGTGGCCAGCTACGGCGCGCTCGCGCTGGCGACGGTGCTGGCGCATTGCTACGGGGTGGCCGCTGTCAGCTCGCGGGCGACCCGGCAGACGCGGCAATCCCTGGAGACCTTTCTGTATCGGACGCTGCAGGTCGGCGTCGTGCTGCTCGCCGGCGGCATCATGCTCGGCGCGGTGTGGGCGAATGCCTCCTGGGGCCGCTACTGGGGATGGGACCCGAAAGAAACCTGGGCGCTGATCACGCTGCTGTGGTTTCTCGCCGTCTTTCACGGCCGGTTCGCCGGCTGGATCCGCGGCACGGCATTCGCGCTGGCGACCATCGGCGGATTTTTCCTCCTGCTGATGACGTACTATGGCGTCAGCTTCTATCTGGTCGGCCTCCACAGCTATGCGGGCGGCCATGCCAAGCCGCTGCCGCCGCTGCTGATCGGCTTTCTCGTCTTCGAAGCCGCGTTCATGGCGTGGGTCGCCATCGCGTCCGCCCGCCGGAACTCTCTCCGCTAACTCCGCTCATCAATATGACCACCGTCATGGTCACGCGTCCGCCGGCGGGATATGCTGCCCTCAACAAGGAGGGAAGCGATGGAGGCGTCCCAGTCGACGCAGGTCAAATACCAGCCGTGCCGATGCGCGCTCATGCAGCGCGAGGTATGGGCTATTTTGACCAAGGCGCCCGACGGCGCCTGGAAGATCGTCAACTGCCTGGACAAGGACCTCGACTGTTTCGGCAAGGAATGCGCGTTCACGATGGATGGCGGGTGCTGGCCGTTTGCGTCATAGTTCGTCCCCGGTGTCTTCCCGTCTGCGGCATGTCACTCAACCAGGAGGCTCGATGCGGCGGTACGTCCTGATTGCCTTGATCGGCGTGATGGCCGTCATGCTGGGCTTGCCGGCAGCGCTGGCGAAGTCGAAATCGAAGCCCGCTCCGTCGCCCGAGGACGCGGTCCTGACGTTTGCTCCGGCCGTGCCTCCCCCGATCGCCCGGCGCCAACCCGCGGTGGTGCGGGTCCGGTTGGATGCCGGAATGAAGAGGGCGAGCATCTCCAGCGACCTCACCTACACCTTTTGGACCTTCAACGATCACGTGCCGGGCCCCTTCATTCGAGCCCGCGAGGGCGACACCCTGGAAGTCCACCTCACCAACAGCGACGGCAGCGGCATGCCGCACAACGTGGATCTCCACGCCGTGACCGGCCCCGGCGGAGGGGCGACGGTCACCACCGTGACCCAGGGCGAGGAGCGGGTGGCCTGGTTCAAGCTGCTGCACCCCGGGTTGTTCGTGTATCACTGCGCCGCGCCGCCGGTGATGGATCATATCGCCAACGGCATGTATGGATTGATCCTAGTGGAGCCGAAGGCGGGATTGCCGCCGGTGGACCGGGAGTTCTACGTGCTGCAAAGCGAGTTCTACGCGAAGGAGCCGGCGGAGGGCGCGACGCACTTGGAGTTTTCCCATGAACAGGGGGCGCTGGAACACCCCCGGTTCGTCGTGTTCAACGGCCAAGTCGGCGCCTTGATGGGCGAAGGCGCCTTGACGGCCAAGACCGGCGAGCGGGTGCGCATCTACTTCGGCAACGTCGGGCCGAACCTCATTTCCTCCTTCCACGTCATCGGGGAGGTGTTCGACCGCGTCTATCGCGAGGCCGATCTCATCAGCCCGCCCGCCCGCAGCATCCAAACGACCCTCGTGCCGGCCGGCGGAGCGACCGTCGTCGAGTTCGGCGTGGAGGTGCCTGGCACCTACACGCTGGTGGACCACGCCATCTTCCGGGTGGAAAAAGGGGGCGTGGGATTTCTGCAGGTGGACGGCAAACCGCGGCATGACATTTACCTGTCGCAGGACGATGCGCCGACCTGCGCCGGGTGTCTCGTGCATCCCTAGATTGTGTCACCCGGCGAGGCCGGCTTCGGCCTCGCCGGGCTTTCACCCCTCTCCCATGACCCGGCGGGGAACGATTGTATGACGCCGGTCATAGTGCCCGCCTCACGAAACCGCTACGCTCCCTCCGAAGGCTTATGCTGTATTCTTGGATCGCGCAGGTGACGCCGTAACCTCAGGAGGCTCGATGCCACGTTCCGCATCATCACCGCAGGGCCGGAAGCCGCGCCAGGACTCCCTTGCCAATGAAATCGCCGGTGTCGCCCACGCTTTGTATGAACAGCGTGGGCGAACGGACGGCCGCGATGTCGAGGATTGGCTCCAGGCGGAACGCATCGTGCGCGCGCGCCGCAAGCAAGCCCCCCAGCCAGCGTCAGCTCATGGATGAGCGCGCGATCGTTGACGCAGAATTCCTTCACTTCGCCGGGCAGCTCGCTCGGTTTGAGCAGGGCCGGCTCAACGCCGACGTGTTCAGGACGCTGCGGTTGCACTACGGCATCTACCGGATGAGAGGGTTCACCAGCGCGCACATGGTGCGGGTGCGCATTCCGCTGGGCCTCCTCCAGCCGAGGCACCTGGACGGTTTGGCGGACGTCTGCGAGAGCCTGACACCCACGCGGTCTTGCCACCTGACGACACGCCAGAGCGTCCAGCTCTACGGCGTGCAACGGCAGCGCTTGCCGGCGCTGCTGCGCATGCTGGCGGGTGCCGGGTTGACCACCCGCGAGGCCAGCGGCAACGTCGTGCGCAATGTCACCTGCTGCCCCTGGGCCGGCGTGTCGAGGGAGGAGCCATTCGACATCACCCCCTATGCGCGCGCCGTCAGCGAGTATCTATTGCGCAATCCGCTCACCCAGCTGCTTCCGCGCAAGGTGAAGATCGCCTTTGAAGGCTGCCGGACGGACCATGCCCGGACCGCGATTCACGATATCGGGGTGGTGGCCGCGCGGCAACACGGCATCCGGGGGTTCCGGATCTACCTCGGCGGCGGCCTCGGCTCCGCGCCCCGCGCCGCCCGGCTGCTTGAGCCATGGACGGACGCGACGCTGCTCCTGCCGACCATCGAGGCGGCGTTGCGGGTGTTTGACCGGCTGGGCGAGCGGACGCATCGGGCTCGCGCGAGGCTGAAATTCCTTGTCGAGCGTTTGGGGTGGGAGGCGTTCCAGGACGCGGTCGTGCGGGAGCGATCGCTGGTGTGGGCCACGCAGCCCGGCGGCATGCTCAGCGCGCTGCCTCCCGATGTGGAGACGGCGGACGATGAAGCCGGCGGTGGTTCGGCAGGCTCACCATCCCGAGCCACGTCGAGGGACCACGCCGCGGATGAAGCCCTTCCGGCCGGGGCCCCGCCTCAGTGGCGGCTGACGAACGTGGTTCCGCAGCGGCGCGCCGGGTGGCTCAGCGTGATCGTTCGGGTCCCCCTCGGGGATCTCTCCGCTTCGCAGCTTCGCGGGGTGGCGCAGCTCGCGAGAGAGCACGCCTTAGGGGTTCGCTGCATGGCCACCCAGAATCTCCTCCTCCGCGACGTGCCCGGCTCGCGGTTCGCTCAGGTGTATGAGGCGCTGGATCGGATGGGGCTGGCGCAATCATCCGCCGGGCGGCTGGCGGACGTCACGCGTTGTCCCGGCGCCGATACCTGCCTGTCGGCCATGACGCACCCGAAAGGCCTGGCGCAAGCCGTTGAAGCGCTCTGTCACAACGGCCTGTCATCGCTGGCGGATGCGCCGGTGTCGGTGAAGATTTCCGGATGTCCGAACTCCTGCGGCCACCACCTCATCGCCGACATCGGATGCTTCGGCACGGCCATCAAAGTCGGCGGCCGGTATCTTCCGGGCTATCAGATCCTGGTCGGCGGGTCGGCAGGGGAAGGCGCGGCAACGTTCGGCAAGCGGCTGGCCAGGGTCCCGGCCCGTCGAGCGCCGGAAGCCCTCACGCGGTTGGTGCGGTGGTACGACGAGCAGAAGCGCCCCGGCGAAACGTTTTCCGCCGCGGTGGACCGGGTCGGCCTTGAGGCGGTCGGGCGCCTGCTTCGTGAGACGGCGGACGTGAGCGATGCCGCCTCCGACGCGTCGCTCTTCGTGGATTTGGGCGCCAGCGAGCCCTTCCAGTTGGCATCTGAGACCGGGGAGTGCGCCGCGTGATGGGCGGCGGGATGTGGTCGCGATGTTGGTGGGCGACATGGCTCTCCGGATTCTTCGGCATCGCGGGGCTGCTCCATCTGGCGCGGCTCGTGGTCCGCGTCCCCCTGCGCATCGGAACCTATGACGTGCCGCTGACCGTGACCCTGTGGGTCGGACTGGGATGCCTGGCGCTGTCGGCGGCCCTGTTGCTGTGGGAGGCGCGGCGCTACTACTGATGGCCGTCTATCTGGATAACGCCGCCACCTCGTTTCCAAAACCGGCTCGCGTGTATGAGCAGCTGCGCGTCTCGCTGGAGCGCTATGGCGGCTGCCCGGGGCGGGGCAGCCACCGGATGGCGCGCGAAGCCGACGGGCTGCTGGAAGAAACCCGCCGGCTGCTGAACGAGTTGTTTCATGCCGAGGCGCCGGAGCGCATCGCCTTCACGTTGAACGCGACCGATGCCCTCAATATGGCGATTAAGGGCAGCGTTCGGCCGGGCGATCACGTGGTCACGACCGTTGCGGAGCACAACTCGGTGGCCCGCCCGCTCAACCGTCTTGAGCAGGACGGGGTGATCCGCGTGACGCGCGTCGGGGTGTCCCCGGAAGGCGTGGTGGATCCGGACGAGATCCGGCGGGCCTTGGCGGTCCGGACCAGATTGGTCGCGGTCCTCCACGCCTCAAACGTGACGGGAGCCCTGCAGCCGATTGCGGACATCGGGGCCATCGTGCGGGCGCGCGAGGGGCTGTTCTTGGTGGATGCCTCGCAAACGGCCGGCGCGGTCCCGATTGATGTGCAGGGCAGCCGGATTGATCTGCTGGCATTCCCCGGCCATAAAGCGCTGCTCGGCCCGCCCGGGACCGGGGGGTTGTACGTTGGGCCTCGGGCGGCGCTCCGCCCGTGGCGCGAGGGGGGGACCGGGGTGCTCTCCGAGCTGCCGCTGCAGCCGGAGGTCTGGCCCTATGCCATGGAAGCCGGCTCGCCGAACACGCTGGGGCTGGCCGGCTTGCGCGCCGCGCTCCAATTCATCGGCCAATATGGAGTCGAGTGGATTCGCCGGCATGAACTGTCGCTGACGGCGCGCTTGCTGGAGGGGTGTCGGGCGGACCCTCGCCTCATCGTCTACGGACCTGCCGCGTTGGCGGACCGCGTCGCCGTCGTGTCGGTGACGGTCGAGGGTTGCGAGCCCGGCGCCGTGGCCGCGTGGCTGGATGAGGCGCACCAGATTGCGGTGCGGGCCGGGTTGCATTGCGCGCCGGGGGCGCATCACGCCATCGGGACGCTTCCCAAGGGAACGATCCGAATCAGCCCCGGGTATTTCACGCGCCCTGAGGAGATTGACTGCTGTGTCGCCGCGCTGCGGACGGCGGCGGATCGCGTGCCGGGTTTGACGGCCCGCGGGGCAGGCAAGCCGGCGGCGTTGGCGAGGGCGGCGGAGCGATCGAGGTGACGATTCCTGCCACGGTAGAGGACGCCGCGACCCTCATTGTGACCGGCAATCCCAACGTTGGGAAAAGCGTCATCTTTCAATTGCTCACCGGCTGCTACGCCACCGTCTCAAATTACCCCGGCACGACCGTCACGGTGTCACGAAGCTCGGCCTCCGTGGAGGGCCGGACCTTCCGCGTCTGCGATACCCCCGGCTTGAACAGCCTCCAGGTGTCCTCAGAAGACGAGCTCGTGGCGCGCAATCTCCTGCTGGATGACCACGCCATCGTCCTGCAGGTTGCCGATGCCAAGAACCTGCTGCGCGCCCTGACGCTGACGCTGGAGTTGGCTGAGGCCGGATGCCGGATGGTGTTGGACCTGAATATGGCGGATGAGGCTCGGGAACGGCGGATGGCGATTGATCTCGAGGGGCTCCGCGGGCTGCTCGGGATTCCCGTCGCGGCGACCATTGCGACGCAGCGATGGGGCCTGGAGCGGTTGCGTCGGGCGCTTCCCGACGCGTGCCGGCCTCGGGCTAGCGTGCGCTACCCGAGCGTCATCAAGGACGCCGTGTCCCGGATGCTGCGCGTCTTGCCGGAGGCGTGGCCTGCCCGCAAGGCGTTCGCGCTCCTCTGGCTGGCCGGGGATCGGAACATCCTCGAGCAGTTGAAGCCGCGGCTTGACCCCGCGAGCGTCGAAGCGCTCGAGGCCATCACCGCGCAGGCTCAAGAGCAGGTCTCAAGCCGGTTGGGCAGGCTCATTGCCCACGCCAGGCTTCGCGAGGCCCAGCGGCTCGTGAACCGCGTTGTGACCGCTGAGGAGTCGGCGCATCTGCCGCGGCTCAAGCCGTTGGGTGATCTGGCCATGCACCCGCTCTGGGGGCTGCCCATCCTGGCCGGCGTGTTGGCCCTCATGTATGTCCTGGTTGGAGATCTCGCGGCCCAACACGGGGTGGATTTCCTTGAGGAGCGAGTGTTCGGGCATTACCTCATTCCCGCGGCCCAGTGGATGGTCCACGGGCTGGTCCCGTGGCCGTGGCTTCAGGCGCTCTTCGTCGGTGAATATGGATTGCTGACGATGGCGCTTCCGTATGCTTTTGCGATCATCCTGCCCATCGTGGGGATGTTTTTTCTCTGCTTCGGATTCCTCGAGGATGTCGGCTACCTTCCGCGGCTGTCGGTGATGGCCAACCGGTTCTGCCGGCTGCTTGGCTTGAACGGCAAGGCGGTCCTGCCGCTGGTGCTGGGATTCGGATGCGACACGATGGCCACGATGACCTCTCGCATCCTCGATTCGGAGCGAGAGCGGGTGATTGTGACGCTCCTGCTGGCGCTGGGCATCCCCTGTTCCGCCCAATTAGGCGTCATCATGGCGATGCTGGCCGGCCGCCCGCTGCTGGCGCTGGGCATCTGGCTCGGCGTCTTGTTCGCGGTGATCCTGGTGGTCGGCCAAGCCGCTTCACGGCTCCTGCCGGGCGACGCCAGCCCGTTTCTCTATGAGATCCCGCCGCTGCGCATGCCGAAAGCGTCGAACATCCTCATCAAGACGGCGGGCCGGGTGGAGTGGTACGTGAAAGAGGCGGTCCCGCTGTTTTTCCTCGGGACGCTGGCGTTGTTTCTGCTCCATGCCTCCGGGCTCCTGGCGGTGCTCGAACGCCTGGGGCGGCCGCTGATCGTGTCGTGGCTGGGGTTGCCGGCCCAAGCCACCGGCGCGTTTCTGGTGGGATTTCTCCGGCGGGATTTCGGCGCGGCAGGGCTCTTTATGCTGCAGCGGAACGGGATGTTGGACGGGGTCCAGATCGTCGTCAGTCTCGTCACGATCACGCTCTTCGTTCCGTGCATCGCCCAGTACTTCATGATGGTCAAAGAACGGGGCTGGAAGCTCGCCAACCTCATGGCCGGGTTTGTGTTCGGGGTGGCGTTTCTGGTCGGCGGGTTGCTGTTTCGCGTGCTCTCCGCCCTCAAGGTGGCGCTATGAACTGTCCGCTGTGCGGCGCGTGGTGGGACCGGACGGAGCCCGTGTGGGCCTGCCGGCAATGTCCCCTCGCGTCCGGGTGCCGCCTGGCCCGTTGCCCGCAGTGCGGATACGAGTGGGCGCCGGAATCGCGCCTGGTCAATTGGTTTAAGGAGCGCTGGCAGGCGTGCGCCTGCCGGCCACGATGATGACGAGCACGCGCGAGCAAATCGAAGAATTGCTGGAACTCTGCTGGACCGCGGCCGAAGACGGGTTGGAGCCCTTGGATCGCGCCCGATTGCCGACCCAGCTGCGGTGTTTTTTGCCGCATCCCATTGAGCCGGACCATGCCGTCCAGCAGGACACCATTGAGGCCATGGTGCAGCACGGGCTGCTGCTGGCGGAGGGGCCGCATATTCGATTGAGCGAGGCGGGGAGGCTCAAGGCCCAGGAGGTGGTCCGGCGCCACCGCCTGACCGAGGTGCTCCTCCACGTGCTGCTCGATGTCTCGGATGCCTCCCTGGAATCCACCGCCTGCCAAGTCGAGCATATCCTCAATGCCGAGGTGACCGAAGCGGTCTGCCTGTTCTTGAGCCATCCTCCCAGCTGCCCGCATGGCCGCGCCATTCCCCGGAGCCGCTGTTGCCAGGCCTCGCGCGCGACGGTGGAACCCCTCGTCGTTCCCGTCGCCCGCTTGCCGCTGGGCGAAACCGCGCAGATTGTGTTTATCCATACCGTGCGGCACGCCTACCTTCAGCGCCTCAGCGCCTTCGGCCTGGCGCCGGGCCGGCCCATCCGGTTGTGCCAAACGCACCCGGCGCTGGTGGTGCGGGTGGGCGAGACCGAGCTGGCCCTCGATGACCAGGCCGGCCAAGAGATTTTTGTGCGGCGGACCCCCCGCCTCGCTTCCTAAGCGGCTCGCACCCGTCCAAGAGCGGCTCTATGACGCCCGTCATAGTACAGCCTACAGCATCTGCTATAGGATATGACACACAGATGGATACGACAGCGGTCCAGGGGAAGATTGATCAACTGAAGGCCGTCCGGCGCAGACTCGGGTGGTCCGAAGAGGTGTGTGCCTACCATCTTGGCGTGACCTACTCCACGCTGAATCGTTGGGAACGCGGGGAGTCCTTTCCGAAAAGCCGTCTCGTGCTGAAAGCGATCGACGATTTTTTGACGCAGCATCGTCCGGGCGAGCCGGCAGCAACTTCAGGATGACCTCTCAACATGATTAACGTCACCAAACTCTACAACGGACAGGACAGCCTCAGCGATGCGTTGCGCTACGGCCGCGCGCGGGGGGCAGGGGACGGGTTGCCGGTCGCGCGATCAGCAAGCGAGCGCAAACCCATCGTCGTGTGGACGATCAGCCGCCGCTGCAATCTCCACTGCGTGCACTGTTACTCCGATTCCGAAAACCGCGTCTACCCCGGCGAGCTGACCTTGGAGGAAGCCAAGCGCATGATCGAGGACCTGGCGCAGTTTCAGATCCCGGCGCTGCTGCTCTCCGGCGGCGAGCCGCTGGCCCATCCCCACGTGTTTGACTTCGCCGACTATGCGAAGCAGCGCGGATTGCGGCTGACGCTCTCCACCAACGGCACGCTGATTGACCGCCCGACGGCGGAACGGATCAAGCAGGTGGGGTTTAGCTATGTGGGGATTTCGTTTGACGGACTTGGCAAGGTCAACGACCAGTTCCGGGGCAAACTCGGCGCCTTTGACGCGGCCTTGAACGGCGTGCGCCACCTGAAAGCCGTCCACCAGAAAGTCGGCCTGCGTTTGACCCTGACGCGGCGCAACTTCGAGGCGCTGCCGGAGATCTGCGAGCTGGTCGAGCGCGAAGGGATTGATCGGGTGTGCTTCTATCACTTGGTCTACTCCGGACGCGGCAGCCGCCTGGCGAATGATGACCTCACGCATGCGGAGACCCGCGCCGTGCTGGATCGCATTTGCGCGTGGGCGCGCGCCCTCGCCTCGCGCGGACGCCCGGTGGAAATCCTGACCGTGGATAACCACGTGGACGGCGCCTACCTCTATTTGAAGCTGCTCCAAGAAGACCCGGCGCGCGCTGAAGCGGCGCGGCAACTGCTCGAATGGAACGGGGGCGGGGCCTATTCCTCCGGCGTCGGTATTGCGAACATTGACGCCTGCGGCAACGTCCACCCGGATCAGTTCTGGCAGACGCACACCCTCGGCAGCATCCGCGAGCGGCCCTTCAGCGCGATCTGGACGGATAGCCGCGACCCGGTGCTGGCCGGATTGCGCAACCGCCTGCCGCTGCTGAAGGGCCGCTGCGGCACCTGCCGATGGAAGCCGCTGTGCGGCGGATCGTTCCGGGTCCGCGCGCTGCAGGCGACCGGCGATGTGTGGGCGCCGGACCCCGCCTGTTACCTCACCAATGAGGAAATAGCACGCACGCCATGAGAGGCGCTCCGCTGATCATTCAGGGCGGGATGGGAGCCGGGGTCTCAGGCTGGCCGTTGGCCCGGGCGGTGTCTCGCCTGGGACAGTTGGGGGTCGTCTCGGGGACGGCCTTGGACGCCATCCTGGCCAGGCGCTTGCAGTGCGGAGATCCCGCCGGCCACCTGCGCCGGGCCTTGGCGCATTGTCCGGCATCGGCGGCCGCCGCGCGCGTGCTGGAGACGTACTTCGTGCCCGGCGGCAAGCCTCCGCAGCAGCCGTTTCGGAGCGTTCCCATCTTTACCGCCTCGCCGACCATCGCGCGACAGGAACTCGCCATGGTCGCCGGGTTCGTGGAGGTGTGGTTGGCGAAGGAAGGCCACGCCGGCCTCGTGGGGATCAACTTCCTTGAGAAGATTCAGCTGCCGCTGCTGCCCATCCTCTACGGGGCGTTACTCGCCGGCGTTGACTACGTCTTGGTGGGCGCGGGGATCCCGCGGGAGATTCCCGGAGCGCTGGACTCGCTGGCGCGGCATGAGCCGGTGTCGATTCGTCTGCACGTTGAAGGCGCCGGTCGGGACGATGAATACCGGCTGCACTTTGACCCGAGGCTGGTGCTGCCCGCTGCGCATCCTCCGCTGCGGCGGCCCGCGTTCCTGGCGATCATCGCCTCCTCAACCCTCGCCCTTACCTTAGCGAAAAAGGCGACGGGGCGCGTGGATGGCTTCGTCATCGAAGGGCCGACGGCCGGAGGGCACAATGCGCCGCCGCGCGGCGATCCGCAGCTTAATACGCGGGGCGAGCCGGTCTACGGCGACAAAGACGTCGTGGATCTCGAGAAGATCCGCGCGCTGGGGCTGCCGTTTTGGCTCGCAGGCTCCTACGGCCATCCGGACCGGCTTCGGGCCGCGCGGGCGAAGGGAGCGGCTGGGGTCCAGGTGGGCACGGCCTTTGCCTTCAGCGAGGAATCCGGCCTGGCGCCGGAGCTGAAGGCGGCGGTGCTGGAACGGGCGCGCCGCGGGCAGGTGGATGTCTTCACGGATCCCTTGGCCTCAGCCTCGGGGTTTCCGTTCAAGGTGGTGACGGTCGAGGGCACGCTGTCCGAGGCCGACGTCTACGCCCACCGGCCCCGGCTGTGCGACCTGGGCTACCTGCGCAGCGTGTACAAGCGCTCGGACGGCTCGCTGGGCTACCGTTGTCCCGCGGAACCGGTGGAGCTCTATGTCAAGAAAGGGGGCAAGCCGGAAGACGCCATCGGCCGTAAATGCCTCTGCAACGGCCTCCTGGCGACCATCGGCTTGGCCCAGCGCCAGCGCACCGGCTATGTGGAGCGGCCGCTGGTGACGGCGGGAGATGAGGTCACGCGCCTGGGTCATTTTCTCCACGACGGCAAGACCTCCTACACGGCGCGGGAGGTCGTGCAGTACCTCCTCGGAGACGGGGCCGCCGTCCTGGAGCGGTCGTGAGACGCGTCGTCGTGACCGGCCGGGGGATCGTCTCCTGCTTGGGCAACACCATGCCGACGGTGCTGGCGTCGCTGCGAGAAGGCCGGTCAGGGATCCGCTTTAACGACGTGTATCGCGAGTATGGCCTGCGCAGCCAGGTCGCCGGGAGCGTGGACATTGATGATGTGGAAGCCCAGATTGATCGCAAGGTCCGGCGGTTCATGGGAGATGCCGCGGCCTTCGCCTATCTCGCCATGCGGCAGGCCATCGAGGAAGCCGGCTTGAGCGCTGAGGACGTGTCCCATCCGCGCACCGGCCTCATCATGGGCACCGGCGGGGCGTCTCCCGCGAATGTCGTGCGCGCGGCCGACATCTTGCGGAGCGGCGGCATCCGGCGGGTGAGCCCCTATTTGGTCCCGCGCACGATGAGCAGCACCGTGGCGGCGTGTCTGAGCACGGCATTCAAGATTCAAGGCCTGGGGTACGGGATCAGCTCCGCGTGCGCGACCAGCGCCCATTGCATCGGCAGCGCGATGGCGCATATCCAGTGGGGCCAGCAGGACATCATGTTCGCCGGGGGCGGGGAAGAGGAGCACTGGACGCTCGCCATGCTCTTCGATGCCATGGGCGCGCTCTCTTCCGCGCACAACGAGACGCCGGCAACCGCCTCGCGTCCGTTTGACGCGCACCGGGACGGATTCGTCATCGCCGGCGGCGGCGGGGCGCTGGTGTTGGAGGAGCTCGAGCATGCCCGCAACCGCGGGGCCCGGATCATTGCGGAGCTGATCGGCTATGGAGCCACCTCGGATGGGTGCGACATGGTGGCCCCATCAGGCGACGGGGCGGTGCGGTGCATGCGGCAGGCGCTGGCCGCCGTCACGGGACCGGTGCAGTACATCAACGCGCACGGCACCGGGACGCCCGCTGGGGATCTGTGCGAACTGCGGGCGATCACAGAAGTCTTCGGCAGCGATGTGCCGGCCATCAGTTCCACGAAGTCGCTGTCAGGTCATTCGCTGGGCGCCGCAGGGGTCCATGAAGCGATTTATTGTCTGTTGATGCTCGAGCACGACTTCATCGCGGCCTCGGCCAATATCCACACGTTGGACCCCGGCGCGTCGGGGATGCCGATTGTGACGGCGCGTCAGGACCATGCGCGCCTCCAGGCGGTGCTGTCGAACAGCTTCGGGTTCGGCGGCGCGAATGCCTGCCTGGTGTTTCAACGCTATCCGGCGCGCGGAGCGGACGCATGACGCCTCCTGTGCACGGCGCTCGCCGCGCGCCCGGCCGGCGTCCCATCACGCGCCTGGTCATCTATCTGATCAAGCCGTCGAATTATGACGAGGACGGCTACGTCATCCGCTATTGGCGGGGCGTGCTTCCCAGCAATACCCTCTCCTGCCTCTATGGGTTGACGGAAGACGTGCGGGAGCGCGGGGTGTTGGGACGCCGGCTGCAGTGGCGCGTCGAACTGATTGATGAGACCGTCCAGCGGGTCAACCTCCGCGGCATCCTGCGGGCCGGCCGCCGGCGCGGCACGAAAGCGCTGGTGTGCCTCGTGGGGGTGCAGAGCAATCAATTCGCGCGGGCCGGCGATCTGGCCCTGGCATGCCGGGCGGCCGGCATTGATGTGCTCATCGGCGGTTTCCACGTCAGCGGGTCGCTGGCGATGCTGCCCGGCATCCCCCCGGAAATCCAGCGGTTGCTCGACGCCGGGGTCAGCGTGGTGGCGGGCGAGATCGAAGCGCGGTGGGAGGGCATCCTGCAGGACGCCGTCGCGGGCCGGCTGCAGCCGGTCTATGATTTTCTCCTGCAGCCGCCTGCGCTGCAGGCCGCCCCCATGCCGCGGGTCGTCCCGGGCTATCTGCGGCGGTTCGTCGCGCCGAATTTCGGCACGCTCGATTGCGGCCGGGGCTGTCCCTTCAACTGCTCCTTCTGCACCGTCATCAATGTCCAGGGCCGCGCGATGCGGTTCCGCGACGTCGGCTGGATTCTCGAGACGATCCGCGCGAACTACCGGCGCGGCATCTCCGCCTACTTCTTTACGGATGATAATTTTTGCCGCAACAAATACTGGGAAGCGATTCTCGACGGCCTCATCCGGCTGCGGCAGGACGAAGGCATCCGGATCGGCTTCATGGTGCAAGCGGACACCCAGTCGTACAAGCTGCCCAATTTCATCGCCAAAGCCAGGGCTGCCGGCTGCGCGCAGGTGTTCATCGGCTTGGAAAGCCTGAATCCGCAGAACTTGGAAGCCGCCGGCAAGCGCCAAAACCGGATCGCGGATTTCCAGGCGCTGATCAGCGCGTACCGGGAGGCGGGCATCAATACCCATGTCGCCTACATCATCGGGTTTCCCTTTGATACCTCGGCGTCGGTCACAGCGGATATCCAGCGCCTGACGGATGAGTTGGGCCCGGAACAAGCCTCCTTTTTCATGCTGACCCCGCTGCCGGGTTCGCGCGACCACGTGGAGCTCCTCCAGCAGGGCGCGCCGTTGGACCCGGACCTCAACCGGTACGACTCGTTCCATGCGACCACGGACCACCCGCGCATGTCGCGCCGCGAGTGGACGGGCGCCTATGAGGCGGCCTGGGCGTCGTTCTATCACGTGGAGAACATGAAGCGCATTTTGCGGCGGGTCAGCGCCGAGAACTACTGGTCGGTCTTCGCCAATTTCATTTGGTACAAGAACGCCACGATGGTTGAGCGCGGCCACCCCATGGTCCATGGGTTTGTGCGCCTCAAAGAGCGGCTGGTGCGCCGGCCGGGGCTCCCGATCGAGACGCGATGGCAGTACGCCAGGCGCCGGCTGGGCGATCTCCGCCGCTACCTGGTGTTATGGCCGCGGCTGGCGTTCGAGATGGAAGAGGTCTGGCTGCAAACCCGGCCGAGGTCGCTGATGGAGCAGCGCGTGATCGGGGAGTTGAAGCAGATTCCCTCCAGCGTCCGGGGATGGCGGCGGATGCGCGCGTCCGAGCTCCAGCAGGCGTACCGCCGCGCCGCGCAGGCGCTGCGGGATGCGGTCCCGCACGCGCTCCCCTGCGTGCGTCTTGCCGTCCCGACCCGCCTGTGGCTGTGGCTGCAGCGGTGGAATCCCTGCGCGCAGTCGCTGACCTGGTCCCGGGCGTCGCTCCAGCGTTTTTGGCGCCGCTCGGCGCAAGCCCTGAAGTGGGGGCGCCTGGATCGCGTGGATGTCAGCGGCTTGGTGTTCCACGGCCTCCAGGAGCTGGCGTTGTTTTCGACCTTTGCCGCGGTGTTCTTTTCACAGCTCCTCCGCAGGCTGTTGGCGCGGGCGGGCTTCACCACTGAGGAGATGGCATGAGCCCTGATGTTGACACCCAGGTCGTCACCGAGCCGTCCGCGCCCACCCATCCGCTGGGTTCGCGCGCTACGGTCCTGCTGACGAGCGTGTTCGGACCGTATGCCCGGGATGATGAGTACGGCAGCCGGGCCATCAACCCGATGGAGCTCTATCAGAACCAGGTGACGCGCGCGGAGGGGCCGTTCTCGTTGCGCATGTTCCACCGCTCTTGGGGCCTGATGCTGATCCAGACCAACATCAACGCGCCCTGCACCCTGCTGGATTTTCCCACCCTGGATCGCTTTATCAGCGAGCTGAAGAGCCACGAGTATGACGTCGTGGGGATCAGCGCGATCGTGCCGAATGTCGAGAAGGTCAAGACGATGTGCGCCCTGGTGCGGGAGCACCTGCCGCGCGCCACCATCGTCGTGGGCGGCCATGTCGCCAACGTGCCGAAGCTCCGGGAGCAGGCGGGGGCGGACCATGTCGTCCGCGGCGAGGGCGTGCGGTGGTTTCAGCGGTTTCTCGGGGAGGACGCCACCTTGCCGATCCGCCATCCCTTGATTTGCTCCGCCATCGGCACGCGGACGATGGGGATTGAGGTCAAGAACAGCGGGCGGGAAGCGGCCGCGACCCTGATCCCCTCCGTCGGCTGTCCCATGGGGTGCAATTTCTGCGCGACCTCCGCGATGTTCGGGGGGAAGGGCAAATTCATTAATTTTTATGAAACCGGCGATGAGCTCTTCCACGTCATGCGCGGCATCGAGCGGCGCATGGGGGTGCGCTCGTTCTTCGTGATGGATGAGAACGTCCTCCTGCATAAAAAGCGCGCCCTGCGGTTGTTGGAGCTGATGGAGGAGCACGGCAAGGCGTGGTCGCTCTACGTCTTCAGCTCGGCGCGCGTGGTGCAGTCCTATCCCATCGAGCAATTGGTGCGGTTGGGCATCTCATGGGTGTGGATGGGGTTGGAAGGCAAGAACAGCCAGTACGTCAAGCTGGAGGGCATTGATACCCGCGTCCTGGTGCGCACCCTCCAGTCGCACGGCATCCGGATCCTCGGCTCCAGCATCATCGGCCTCGAGGAACATACCCCCGACAACATCAATGAGGTCATCGAGCACGCGATCAGCCACAGCACGGACTTTCACCAGTTCATGCTCTACACGCCTATTCCCGGCACCGCGCTTTACGCGGAGCATCTGGCCAACAACACCCTTCGGGACCCCCGGACGTATCACGAAGGGGACATCCACGGGCAGGCCATGTTTCGGCACCTGCACCCGCATATTCCGCCGGGGCAGGAGGCTGAGCTGATCTTGAGGGCGTTTCGGCGGGATTTCGAGGTCAACGGCCCCAGCGTCCTGCGCATCGCGCGGACCGTCCTGGCGGGATGGCGGCGCTATCGCTACCACCCGGATCCGTGCGTGCGGAACCGCTTCGCCTGGGAGGCCCGCGATTTGGTCGTCACGTTTCCCGCCACGCTCTGGGCGGCGAGGCGATGGTTCAGGGAACAGAACCCGGAGCTGGCTCACAAGCTCTCCGAGTTGTTGGAGGAGATTACGCGGGAAGTCGGATTCAGGGCCCGGCTGGTGGCACCCCTCGCCGGGCGGTTCGTGTGGTCGAAGCTTCGGCAGGAAGCGCAGCGCCTCAAGGCCGGATGGACCTACGAGCCGCCCACGTTTTATGAAGCCAATGCCCCGATGCGGCAGCGCCGGCGGAAGTGGGCGAGGCAGGCCTCGCCGATCCACTGGGTGGCGGCCTGCAGGCCCGAGGCCTGCTGAGAGCGCCTATCCTAATGACTCTATGGCGCTCTCGGTGAAGGGTGAAGGTTTGAAGAACAACATAGGCCGCCTTATGCGTACCGATTCTGTTTTCCCTTCACCGTTGACCCTTCACCCTACACCACACCCATGATTCCACCGCCGCTCACGTCGCCGATGCCGAATCAATCCGCGCAACCCGCCGCGAAATACCTGCCCAAGCATTGCCGATTTTTCGACAGAGAGGCGTGGGCGATTCTCATCAAGCCGGCGAACGGCGATTGGAAGATCGTCAACTGCTTGGATAAGCACGCGCCCTGCTTCGAGCGCCGCTGCGTTTTCACACGCAACGGCGGGGGGTGGCCCTTTGATGACTGACGGCCGACCCGGCATGCCGCGGGCGATGGATTTCGACCGGACGCCGTTCCTCGTCATTTGGGAAACGACGCGGGCATGCGCGTTGGCTTGCGGGCACTGCCGCGCCTCGGCGCAGCCGCTGCCGCTGCCCGATGAGCTGACCACCTCCGAGGGTATGGAGCTTGTGGACCAGGTCGCCGACATGGGCGCGCCGCTGTTGGTGCTCAGCGGCGGCGATCCCCTCATGCGGCCCGATTTGCCCGCGTTGATCCGGCACGCCAAATCCCGGCGGCTGCGCGTAGGCACGATCCCGGCGGCCACCCCGCGGCTGACCGCCGATGCCGTCGCCGGCTTGAAGGACGCCGGCCTGGATCAGATGGCGCTCAGCCTCGATGCCGGCACCCCGGAGGCGCACGACCGGTTTCGCGGCGCGCCGGGCGCCTTCCATCTCGTGATGCAGGCCGCGGAGTGGGCCCACCAGGTCGGATTGCCGCTGCAGATCAACAGCGTGGTGACTGCGGATTTCTTTGAGGATTTCCCCAGCCTGATGGCGCGCGTGGAGCGGCTGGGGGTGGTATTTTGGGAGGTGTTTGTGTTGGTGCCGGTCGGGCGGGGCAGCGCGCTCACCGGCCTGAGCCCGCAGCAGTGCGAAGAGCTCTTCGCCCAGGTGTATGCGCTGGCCCGCCGCGCCCCGTTCACCGTCAAGATCACCGAAGGCATGGCCTACCGCCGCTACGCTCTTCAACAGCGGCGCGCCGCCTCGGAGGGCGATGCCGCCGCGCCGGTCCCGGCCGCGCACACGCGATCCGTCCAGTCCGCGCCGCAGACCGTCAATGCCGGCAAGGGCCACGTGTTTGTGTCCTGCCGCGGGGACATCTGCCCCAGCGGGTTCCTGCCGATCTCAGCCGGCAACATTCGGCAGGCGCGCTTGGCCGACGTGTACCGGGACGCGCCCGTGTTCCGCGAGCTTCGGGATCTTGGAGCGTTGAAGGGCCGCTGCGGGGCGTGCGAGTTCCGCGGCGTCTGCGGCGGGTCCCGGGCGCGGGCCTACGCCGTCACCGGCGATTACCTCGCGGAGGATCCCGCCTGCGCCTACCGTCCTCGCGCCTGGGGGCCTGACTCCAATCGGCTCGATGATCCGCTGGGCTGATTGCCGCCGGGAGCCGTTCCGGCTGTTGTTCCCGCTCGGCGCCGTGTGGGGGTGCCTGGGAGTGGGGCATTGGCTGGGCTACGCGCTGCACTGGTCCGAGGCCTCCTCCGCCTTCTTTCACGCCTCCGTGCAGACCGGGCTGTTCATGAGCTGTTTCGTGGCCGGGTTTTTAATGACGGCCTTGCCGCGCTTTACGGAGGCGCCGCCGGCGTCGACGATGGAGCTGGGCGGTCTCTTCGCCGTGCTGGCCGCGCAGGCCGTTGCGTTGAGCCTGGGGTGGTGGCCGGCGGCGTCCGGTTGCCTCATCGGTCTCTTTGCGCTACTCTTGGTATTCGCAGGCCGCCGGCTCCTGCGCCGCGCCGGGCGTCCGGCCCCGGCCATGGAGCTGGTCTGGGTGCCGATCGGTTTGGGGCTCGGCATCGCCGGGCTGGGGTGCCTGGCCGCTTCGCAGGCCGGCGTGGCGCCCCCGTGGGCGGCGGCGATCGGCCGGCCGCTGGCCCAGCAAGGATGGCTCTTGGCCGTCATCATGGGGGTGGGCGGGTTTCTCATCCCGCGCCTCTTGGGCCGCGGCGCGTTCGTGTCGGCGGGTGCGCTGACGGATCCTCAGCGCCTGGCGCGCCGGCGGGTGCAGCGGCTGGCCTGGCATGGCATGGCCGGCGCGCTGCTCGGGTTCAGTTTCATCATGGAAGGTCTCGGGCGGCTCGGGCCGGCGTACCTGCTGCGCGCGGCCGTGGTGACGGCCGAGCTGGGCATGACCACGCAGCCGTGGCGCCCGCCGGCGGTCCGCGACACCTACGCGTGGCTGGTGTGGATCGCGCTCTGGTGCCTCATGGGCGGGTTGTGGGGGGCGGGCATCTTCCCGCGCTATCGCGTGGCTTGGCTGCATGTCACCTTGCTGGGCGGGGTGAGCTTGATGACGTTCGCCGTGGCCACCATGGTCGTGCTCAGCCACACCGGCCAGGCCCAGCGCTTGCGCCGGCCGTTGTGGGTGGTGCGGTTGGTCGCCGTCGGCATCCTCGGCGCCGCGGCCATGCGCGTGGGAGCGGATCTGGATCCGCCGCGATTTTTCGGGTGGCTGGCCGCCGCGTCGATCAGTTGGCTGGCGGCGGCGCTCGGCTGGATCGGGTTTGCGCTGCCGTTGGTGCTGCGCCCCGCCGATCCCGAGGCGTTTGAGCGCCATCATCACGCGGCCAAACAACGGGTGATGCAAGGACAAGATTGCGGCTGATGCGATGGGTTCCCTGGGCGGTGTGCATCTCGGTCGGGATCGGGCTGGGCGTGGGCCTCTTTACCTTTCGCTACGCGGATGGGCTGGCCTATCTGAGCAATGATCCCGCGGCGTGCATGAACTGCCACATCATGCAGGAGCAGTACGACTCCTGGGTGAAAGCGAGCCATCACACGGTGGCGACCTGCAACGATTGCCACGTGCCGCATGTGTTCCCGGATAAATACCTGGTGAAGATGGACAACGGCTGGCACCATTCCAAGGCGTTTACCTTGCAGAACTTCCGCGAGCCGATCCGGATCCGCCAGAGCAACTTGGCGACATTGCAGCACAACTGCGTCGAGTGCCACCAGGCCCTGGTGCAGGACATCGCCGCCCACCGCGATGTGGAGCGCGGGGAAGCCCGCTGCACGCAGTGCCACCGGTCGGTGGGCCACATGGCGCTGGATTAACAGGAGTCGTTGCGGATGCGGAAACCCTGGGTATACTTGGCGATCATCGCGCTGACCTCGGCGGCCACGGCGGGAGTCACGGCGCTGCTCCTCAACATCGCGGAGCGCAAGCAGGAAGGCCGCCAGCGCGTCGTGAAGCTCGCCGAGCTGACCGAGGCGACCACCGATCCGGCCGAGTGGGGCAAGAACTTTCCCCGCGAGTACGACGGGTACCGCCGCACCGTGGACACCGAACGCACGCGCTACGGCGGCAGCGAGGCGTTTTCCAAGCTGGATGCCGATCCGGCCTGGCGGCGCATTTTCGCCGGCTATGCCTTCGGCGTGGAGTACCGCGAAGAGCGCGGGCATGCCTATTCGCTGGAGGACCAGCAGCTCACCTTGCGCACCCGCCAGTTCAAGCAGCCGGGGGCGTGCTTGCAGTGCCACGCGGGCGGGATCAAGCACGTCTACGAAACGCTTGGGCAAGGCGATCTGCAGGCGGGATTCGCGAAGGTCAACGCGATGCCGCTGCAGGAGGCGTGGCAGCATGCCTCCTCCCCCATTGCCTGCGTGGACTGCCATGACCCGCAGACGATGCAATTGCGCGTGACGCGGCCGGGGTTCCTGAACGCCATCAAGCTGGTCAAGGCGGCCGAGGGCATTCGGAATTACGATCCGAACACGATGGCGACCCGCCAGGAAATGCGCACGTTCGTCTGCGGCCAGTGCCACGTCGAGTACTACTTCAAAGGGGCGGAGAAGATGCTCACCTATCCCTGGCACAACGGCCTGAAGGTCGAGCAGATCGAGGCCTATTACGACGCGCAGGGTTTCACAGACTGGACGCACGCGGAAACCGGCGCGCGGGTCCTGAAGGCGCAGCACCCGGAGTTCGAGATGTGGAACCAAGGCATCCATGCCAAGAGCGGGGTGGCCTGCGCCGACTGCCACATGCCCTATTACCGGCAGGGAGCGGTGAAGGTGACGGATCACCACATCCGCAGCCCCTTGCTGAACCTCTCGCGGGCCTGCCTGCAATGCCATCACGCCACCGAAGGGGAGATGCTGGAGCGGGTCGAGACCATTCAAGGCCGCACCCGCGCCCTGCTGGACCGCGGCGAGGCAGCACTGCTCGACTTGCTGGATGCGATTGCCGCCGCCAAGGCGCGCGGGGCGGACACGCGCGACCTGGAGGCCGCCTTGGCACTCCAGCGCAAGGCCCAATTCCGCCTGGATTTCGTCTCGGCTGAAAACTCGATGGGGTTCCACGCGCCCCAAGAGTCGGCCCGCATTCTCGCGGAAGCCATTGATTACGCCCGGCAGGGCCAGGTGGCGGCGCAGGACGCACCGAAGGCGAAACCAACGGATTGACAGCTCCGGCGCGCATCGGCAAGATAGAGCCGATGCTGACGCTGGAAATTGCCCCCAACCCGAACTGCGAGGCGGTGGAGCTGCGGGTCTTCCACGACCTGGAGCCGCCGCAGTCGGTGACGCACGTGCGGCTCGAGCATGATACGCCCGGGCATCCGCAGTGGTACGCCGTCACCGGGTGGACGCTCATCGGCCGCTGTATTCCCGCGGTAGCGCGTCGGGTGGACGATTCCGGGGAAGGCGTCGTGCATTTGGTGAGCGGAGGCGACGCCGGCCTGCGCCTGCAGCCCGAACGCCGCCAGGCCACCTGGCAGCTCACCGACCTGCAGCAATTCGGCATGCCCTTTCTCCTGATCGCCGACCCCCAAGACCTCCGCTTCGTCCCCGTCCCTCCTATCCCCACCTCACTCTAACTCTGGCCACGGGTCCTGCCGCCTGCGACAGCCCGTCGGCTTCAGTCAAGTGCCTGGTACTTGTTCTTGTTCAGGGCTAAGGTAGCGGGTGACGCGAAGCGGGAGGCCTCCGCCGCCCCCGGCGGAGGTCGCGAAGCGGCAGGACCCGCTGCCCACAGCACCGTCGCTGAGTGATTGACGACCGGCAAAACCAAGCGTATACTAATCAGTTCCCATGGCCGACACTCTCCTCGACAAACGATTTGACGAGTTCCTCCAGGCATCTCCCAACGCCAGCCGGGAAGAGATCGCGGAGTTCCGGAAGCTGGTGGAGGGCTATTTCCTAGGCGAGATCACCCCGGACCAGTTCAAGGCCCGGCGGCTGCACATGGGCACGTACGGCATCCGCGCCACCAAAGACGTGCACATGATGCGCATCAAGGTGCCGCAGGGCAACCTCACCGCGGACCAGCTCGAAGCGCTGGCCGACGTGGCTGAGGCCTACTCCAAGAGCATCGGGCACATCACCACCCGCCAGGACGTGCAGCTCTACTGGATTCCCACGCGGGACTCGCCCAAGGTGATGGCGCGGCTTTCGGCGGTGGGATTGACCACCCGCGAAGCCTGCGGCAACAGCGTGCGCAACGTGACCGCCTGCCATTTCGCCGGGGTCAGCCCCACCGAACTGTTCGACATCACCAAGCACTCCGAAGCGGTGACGGCTCACTTCCTGCGCAACCCGGCTTCGCAGCAACTGCCCAGAAAATTCAAGATCGCCTTCGAGGGCTGCTCCGAGGACCATGCCAAGACGGTGATCCACGACATCGGCGCCGTCGCCGCGATCCAGGAGCAGGGCGGCAAGCAGGTCATCGGCTTCAAGCTCTATGTCGGCGGCGGCCTGGGTGCCGCCCCGATGCAGGCGATTTTGCTGGAGCCCTTCACCCCGGCCACCGAGCTGCTGCGCACCTGCGAAGCGGCGGTGCGGGTGCACGACCGCCTCGGCGACCGCAAGAACAAGGCCACCGCCCGCATCAAGTTCGTCGTCAAGCGGCTGGGTGCTGACGCCTTCCGCAAGGAAGTGTTCGCGGAGCGCGACAAGCTGCCGGCCTACGCGTATCCGGACATGCACGTCACGGAGACGGACGAGCGGCCTCCCGTCGCCACAGATGTGCCGGCGGCGCCGACGGTGAACCCCACCCCAGGGGGCGGGGTGAACGGCACCTATCAGCGTTGGATCTTCACCAACGTCATGGGGCAGCGGCAGGCCGGCTATTCGGTGGTGACCATCCGGCTGCGGCTGGGTGATATCTCCTCCAGCCAGATGCGGTCGCTGGCCAAGATCGTCCGCCGCTACTGCGGCGGCAAGCTGCGCACCACCATTGACCAGAACCTCGTCCTCTGCTGGGTCCGCAGCGAGCATCTGACCTCGCTGTTCAGCGAGCTGGAGCCCGTCGGCCTGGCGGAAACCGAAGCCGGCAAGCTGCACGACGTGACCTCCTGCCCAGGCGCGGAGACGTGCCAGCTGGGCATTTCCGCCTCGCGCGGGCTGGCCCGGGCCATTGAGGCCAAGTTCAAGGACGCCAAGATGGGCGGGCCGGACGTGGACGACGTGCGCGTCAAGATCAGCGGCTGCCCCAACTCCTGCGGCCAGCACCACATCGCCGACATCGGCTTCTTCGGCGGTGCCAGGAAGGTCAACGACCGCCTCGCCCCGCACTTCCAACTCATGCTCGGCGGCTTGTGCGAGGAAGGGAAGGTGGAGTTCGCCAAGCCGGTCCTCAAGCTGCCGGCGAAGCGCATTCCCGACGCCGTGCTGCGCATGCTCGAGCTGTACCGCAAAGACCGCACCTCGCCTGACGAGCGGTTCCGGGCGTTTTCCGCCCGGGTCGGCACCGGGTACTGGCAGCAGGCCTTGGATTCGTTTACGACCCTCCCGCCGCACGAGCAGTCCCCGGAAGCCTACCGGGACTGGGGTGCGGAGACGGAGTTCTCGCTGGGCGACATGGGCCCAGGCGAGTGCGCCGCATAAACCGTTCGGACCCGAAACCACCCAACTCTCTTCCCAGCGCGCGGAACGTGTGACCGGCTCGCCTTCAACATGCCTATCCTCAAACCGAAACTCTTCACCACCCTGCGCGGCTACACGCGCGAGCAATTTTTTTCGGACCTCCTGGCCGGGCTGATCGTCGGCATCGTCTCCTTGCCCCTGGCGATCGCGTTTGCCATCGCCTCCGGCGTCTCTCCCGAGCGGGGGATTTTCACCGCGATCATCGGCGGGTTCATCATCTCCGTCCTGGGCGGCAGCCGGGTGCAGATCGGCGGGCCCACCGGCGCGTTCGTCGTGATCGTGGCGCACATCGTGCAGCAGTACGGCCTGGTCGGGCTGCAAATCGCCACGCTGATGGCGGGGGTGATTCTCGTGATCATGGGGATCGCCCGCTTCGGGTCGGCGATCAAGTTCATCCCGTACCCGGTGATCGTCGGGTTCACGAGCGGGATCGCGCTCATCATCGGTTCCGGCCAGGTCAAAGACGCGTTGGGGCTGCAGCTCGCGTCCGTGCCGGCGGAATTTCTCGCCCAATGGGGGGCCTACCGCTACGCGCTGGCGCACTGGAATCCCTGGGCCGGGGCGGTCACGCTCGGTTCGCTGCTGCTCATCCTGCTCTGGAAGCGGGTATCCCGCCGCGTCCCCGGCCCGCTGGTCGCGCTGGTGGTGGCGACCGTCGTGGTGCAGTGGTGGCATCTGCCGGTGGAGACGATCGGCAGCCGGTTCGGGGCGATCCCCCATCTGTTGCCGGCCCCAACCCTTCCGCCCGTGAGCTTGCGGGCGATCCGGGCGTTGATGCCCAGCGCGATGACGATCGCGCTCTTGGCCGGGATTGAAGCGCTGTTGTCCGCGGTGGTGTCGGACGGCATGATCGGCGGGAAGCACCGCTCCAACATGGAGCTGGTGGCGCAAGGCGTGGCCAATATCTGCTCGCCGATCTTCGGGGGCATCCCGGCCACCGGCGCGATCGCCCGCACCGCCACCAACGTGCACAACGGCGGCCGCACGCCGGTGGCCGGCATCGTGCACGTGCTGGTCCTCTTCCTGATCCTGCTGTGCGTCGGGCGCTGGGTGGTCTTGATCCCGCTGCCGTGTCTGGCCGCGATCCTGCTGGTGGTCGCCTACAACATGAGCGAATGGCATTCGTTCGCCACGCTGCTGAAGAGCCCGCGCAGCGACGTGGCGGTGCTGCTGGCCACCTTCGGCCTGACGGTGCTGGTGGACCTGACGGTGGCGATCCAGGTGGGCATGGTGCTCTCCGCGTTCCTCTTCATGTGGCGGATGGCGCAAGTGACGAACGTCGAAGTCGTCACCAGCGAGTTCGTGGATGAGGAGGACGTGGACGATCCCAACGCCATCGGCACGCGCCGCGTGCCGCCCGGGGTGGAAGTCTACGAAATCACCGGCCCGTTTTTCTTCGGCGCCTCCTACAAGTTCAAGGAGGCCATGAGCATCGTCAGCCAGGCGCCCAAGGTGCGCATCCTGCGGATGCGCCAGGTGCCGGCCATGGATGCGACCGGGCTGCAAGTGCTGCGCGAACAGCATCACAGCTCCCTGAAGCACCATGTGCCGTTTCTCTTGTCCGACGTGCAGGCGCAGCCGAGGATCGCCCTGGAAAAATCCGGCCTGCTTTCGCAGATCGGGGAAGAGCGCGTCTTCAGCCAGCTTGATGATGCGCTGGCGCATGCGCGCGAACTTCTCTCTCGCGCTCTGGTAAAACCCCACTAAAACCCCCTTGACAGGGCAGGCTGTGTTGTATAGACTACTATTCCTATAGGGAGTATAGACAATGCAAATGCTTTCAAAGAAGTCCAAATACGCGCTCCGGGCGCTCCTCGCGTTGGCCAGGCATCAGGACACGCACCCAGTCTTGATCTCGGCCTTGGCCGAGCAGGAGCAGATCCCCAAGAAATTCTTGGAGATGATCCTGCTCGAGCTCAAGAATGCCGGCCTGCTGCAGAGCAAGAAGGGCAAAGGCGGGGGCTATTTCCTGGCGCGCCGGCCGGAGGCGATCAGCTTCGGGGAAGTGATGCGGGCGCTGGATGGGCCGCTGGCCCCGCTGCCGTGCGTCAGCCACCGGTCGTACCAAAAATGCGACGAGTGCGACGATGAGGCCACCTGCGGCATCCGCGCGGTGATGAAGGAAGTGCGGGATGCGACCGCGGCGATCTTGGATCGCGAAAGCCTGGCGGATGTGCTGCGCCGGACCGAGCGCCTGCAGCAGGAGCAAAAGAAGGTGCTCGTCTATGCGATCTGACCGGTGGGCGCGCATCGGCCTCGTCATCGCCATGAGCGTTGGAATGGCATCGGCAGCGTGGGCGAAGCCGGGCCGGGCGCTCTTGAACGCCTCGTACGATCCGACCCGTGAGCTCTACCAGGACTATAACGCCGCCTTCGCCGCCTACTGGAAGAGCCAAACCGGCGAGGACGTGACGGTGGATCAATCGCACGGCGGCTCCGGTAAGCAGGCGCGCGCCGTCATTGACGGGCTGGAGGCGGATGTCGTGACCTTGGCCTTGGCCTCCGACATTGATGCCATCAGCCAAAAATCGGGGCTGCTGCCGAAGGAGTGGCAGCGCCGGCTTCCCGACCACAGCACCCCGTACACGTCCACCATCGTGTTCCTTGTCCGCAAAGGGAATCCAAAGCAGATCAAGGACTGGAACGACCTGGTGCGCCCCGGCGTGTCGGTTATCACGCCCAACCCGAAGACCTCCGGCGGGGCGCGGTGGAACTACCTGGCGGCGTGGGGCTATGCCCTGAAGCAATCCGGCCGGGACGAGGCGAAGGCGAACGCGTTCGTCACGGCGCTGTACCGGAATGTGCCGGTGCTCGACACCGGGGCGCGGGGCGCCACGGTCACCTTCGTCGAGCGCGGGATCGGCGACGTCCTCATCGCGTGGGAGAACGAGGCGCTGCTTGCGGCGCGGGAGCTGGGCGAGGGGCGGGTGGACGTGATCGCCCCCTCCGTCAGCATCCTGGCGGAGCCGCCGGTGGCGCTGGTGGACACGGTGGTGGATCGGCGCGGGACGCGCGCCCTGGCGCAAGCCTATCTGGACTACCTCTATTCCGAGGCAGGGCAGGAGATCGCCGCGAAGCATTATTACCGTCCCCGGCTCAAATCGGTGGCGGCGACATATGCGGCGCAGTTCCCGCCGATTGCGCTCTTCACGCTCGATGAGCTCTTCGGGAGTTGGGAGCAGGCGCAGCAGACGCACTTCAACGATGGTGGAATCTTTGACCAAATCTATCAACCCTGATAAGGAAAGCGCCAGGCATCGGCCGCGCCTTCACAGGCGGCACAGCGTGCTGCCGGGGTTTGGGTTGGCGATGGGGATTACCCTCACCTACCTGAGCCTGCTGGTGCTGCTGCCGATTTCCGCGGCGTTTTTGAAAGCTAGTGCGCTGGGCTGGGACGGCTTCTGGCAAGTCGCCACGGAACCGCGGGCGCTGGCGGCCTACCGGTTGAGCTTCGGCGCCTCGTTCCTGGCCGCGCTTGTGAACGCGGCGGCCGGGCTGCTCATTGCATGGGTGCTGGTGCGCTACCGGTTTCCCGGCCGCCGCCTGCTGGATGCCTTGGTGGATCTCCCCTTTGCGCTGCCCACGGCCGTCGCCGGCATCACGCTGACGGCGGTGTTGGCGCCCAACGGATGGATCGGGCAGTGGTTGGCCCCCTGGGGCATCCGCGCTGCCTTCACCCCGCTTGGGGTGGTCATCGCGCTGATGTTCATCAGCCTGCCGTTCGTGGTGCGCACCGTGCAGCCGGTGCTGCAAGACCTGGACGTGGAAATCGAAGAAGCCGCCGCCAGCCTCGGAGCCGGCCGCTGGCAGACGGTGACGCGGGTGATGCTGCCTGAGGTTTGGCCGGCATTGCTCACCGGCACGACGCTGGCCTTCGCCCGCGCGGTCGGAGAATACGGCTCCGTGGTGTTCATTGCCGGCAACATGCCCATGAAAACGGAAATCGCCCCCTTGCTCATCATCACCAAGCTCGAACAATACGACTACGCGGGTGCCACCGCCATCGGGGTGGTCATGCTGGTCAGCTCATTCACGCTGCTGTGGCTCATCAACCGGCTGCAGCGCTGGAGCGCCCGGCGGGCGAGCGGCTGATGGCCGGCGCGACGCGGTTGAGCACAGAGCCGGCGAAGGCCGCGGCATCCCGCTCGACGGAGCCGACGGTGGTCCGCGCCGTCTTGATCGCCCTCGTGGTGGCCTGGCTGGGGCTCATCCTGGTGGTCCCGCTGGCGGTGGTGGCGACGGAAGCCCTCAGGCGCGGCTGGCAGGCCTACCTGGCGGCCTTGGTGGAGCCGGAGGCGCTCTCGGCGATCCGCCTGACGCTGCTGGTCACCGCTATCGCGGTGCCGGCGAACGTCGTCTTCGGCATCGCTGCCGCGTGGGCGATCGCCAAGTTCCAATTTCCCGGAAAATCGCTGCTGACGACGTTGATTGACTTACCGTTTTCCGTCTCGCCGGTGGTGTCCGGCCTCCTCTATGTCCTGCTCTTCGGCTTGCACGGGTGGTGGGGGCCCTGGCTGGCCGAGCACCACATCAAGATCATCTTCGCGGTGCCGGGCATCGTGCTGGCGACGATCTTCGTGACGGTGCCCTTTGTGGCGCGCGAGCTGATCCCGCTGATGGAGGCGCAGGGCACCGACGAGGAGCAGGCGGCCCGGGTGCTGGGCGCGGGCGGGTGGCAGATCCTCTGG
>JACPRA010000022.1 GCA_016190215.1 Candidatus Omnitrophota bacterium | reverse complement strand
GCCCGCGGGGGTGGAGATGGTCATGCCCGGCGACAACATCAGCGTCGTCGTCGAGCTCCTGCAGCCCGTGGCCATGGAGAGCGGGCAGCGCTTCGCGGTGCGCGAAGGCGGCAAGACCGTCGGGGCGGGCGTGATCACCGAAATCGTGAAATGAGCACACAGCCGTTAGCACACAGCGTACAGAATGATTCTGATCTATCTGCTATCTGCTGTGTGCTGTCTGCTGTGTGCTGCCGTTAAGGATGGCGCAAGACTTGATTACGTTCGCCTGCACGACCTGCCAACGGCATAACTACGCGTCGTCGAAGAATAAGAAGAACACGACCGGGCGGCTTGAGCGCAAGAAATATTGCCGCTGGTGCCACAGCCACACCGTTCACAAAGAGACGAAATCCTAGCGCATGCGGGCAAGTTTCTCGGTAGAGGAGCGTCGGTTAACGGTAAACCACCGGTCTCCAAAACCGGGACTGCAGGTTCGATTCCTGCCGCTCCTGCCATTTTGTGAAAAATAATTGATGTTGGCTCGGGTGCGAACATTCATTCATGAAACGCGGGAAGAGCTCGGTCGGGTGACGTGGCCCAGCCGGGAAGAATTGCTCGGATCAGCCTTGGTGGTCTTTGTCGGAGTCGCGTTGCTGGCATCCTATATCAGCGTTTGCGATTTTGTCCTGTCCAAAACTGCCCGGCTGTTGTTACGGTGATCGCAGCCTAGCCGTCGTTCCGACTCATTTCATCGCGCACGGACAACAAACTCCTCAATGAAACAGTGGTACGTCATTCATACGCAAACCGGCCAAGAAGCCAAGGTCAAGACAAGCTTGGAGACCAAGCTGAAGCAAGGGCCGGGAGCGGAGGCGATCGAGCAGGTCTTGGTGCCGACAGAACGCGTATCGGAGATCCGCAGCGGCAAGAAGCGTATCTCGGAGCGAAAATTTTTCCCGGGCTACATTCTCGTGCACATGGAATTGACGGATGAGGCGTGGCACTTGGTTCGCACCACGCAAGGTGTTACGGGATTTATCGGCGCCGGGCGCCAGCCTGTCGCCCTGTCCGAGGATGAAGTGAACGAAATCGTGCGGCAAACGGAAGAACGCAAAGAGAAGCCGGCGCCTCGAGTCACGTTCGCCAAGGGGGAAGGCGTGCGGGTCAATGAAGGGCCCTTCGCCAACTTCAGCGGCGTGATTGACGAAGTCAACGCTCAGCGCGGCAAACTCAAAGTCATGGTGTCCATCTTCGGCCGGCAAACCCCGGTTGAGCTGGAGTTTTGGCAGGTGGAACGTTTATGAAAAACAATGACTTGAAGTACGAGGTAAGAAGTATGACGTATGAACGGATCGGATCCTTCCTACCTCCTACTTCTTACTTCATGTGGACATTCTAATGGCGAAAAAAATCAAAGCTCTTATCAAGCTGTACTGTCCCGCCGGGCAGGCGAACCCGGCTCCTCCCGTCGGACCCGCGCTCGGGCAGCACGGCGTGAACATCATGGAGTTCTGCAAGAAATTCAACGAGCAGACCAAGGGCCGGGAAGGCCTGGTCCTGCCGGTCGTCATCAGCGTATTCGAGGACCGCAGCTTTACCTTTATCATTAAAAGCCCGCCGGTATCGGTGCTGCTCAAGCAGGCCTGCGGGTTGGCCAAGGCGTCCGGCAATACGCCGCGGGAAAAAGCGGGACAGATTGCGCGCGCCAAGGTCGAAGAGATCGCCAAATTGAAACTGCCGGACTTGAATGCCGACACGCTGCCGGCCGCGATGAAGATGGTCGAGGGGACCGCGCGAAGCATGGGAATTGACGTCGTGGATGCGGTCAGCACGCCGGCCGCACCGGAATCGTGAGCGCATCGATGGGAAGCAAACGATACGAATCAGCCCGGAAGCTCGTAGATCAGGCCAAGCGCTATCCGTTAAAGGAAGCCGCAGAGCAGCTCAAGCAGCTCCCGCCGACAAAATTTGATGAAACCGTTGAGCTGTCGGTGTCGCTGGGGATCGACCCGGCCAAAACCGACCAGGCGGCCCGCGGCACCGTGCTCCTGCCGCATGGCACCGGCAAGACCCGCCGGGTCGTCGTATTCTGCAAAGGCGAGCAAGAGACCCAGGCCAAGCAAGCGGGAGCCGACGTCGTGGGCTCCGCGGATTTGATTGAAAAAATCCAGGGCGGATGGCTGGAGTTTGACGTCGCCATCGCGACCCCGGGGCTGATGAAGGACGTCTCCCGACTCGGCAAGCTGCTGGGCCCGCGGGGGCTCATGCCCAACCCCAAAGCCGGCACCGTGACGGAAGATGTGGCCAAAGCCGTCACCGAGGTGAAGAAGGGGAAGGTTGAGTTCAAAATGGACAAGCTGGGCAACCTGCACGTCGTGATCGGCAAGCGATCGTTCGAAGCCGCACAGCTTGCCGACAACGGCACGGCCGTCCTGGAAGCGATTCTTCGGTCCCGCCCCTCCAGCGTCAAAGGCACCTGGGTCCGCCGGGCCTGCCTCTCCAGCACGATGAGCCCGGGGATTGCCGTCGACATGCGACCGTTTGAAAACAACGTCAGCGAGTGATACCCATGGCCAAAGTCGGACGCCTTGTCAAAGAATCCATGGTGCAGGAAATCACGAGCACCTTGAGCGAGCGCCCCAGCTTCCTCGTGACCTCGCTGGGCCGGATTGAAGCCATTGAGCTGGATACGCTCCGGAAGCAATTGCGCACCATGCAAGCCCGCGTCCTGATGACGAAGCGCACCTTGGGCCTGCGCAGCGTGTCCGGGCTCGCGCTGTCTGATCTGCCCGCGCTCTTTCAGGGGTCGGTGGCGCTGGTTTTTCCGGGCGAGGACATCGTGCCGGCCGCCAAGCTCCTGGTGGACTTTGCCAAAGCCAATCAGGAAAAACTGTCCGTCCGAGGCGGGTTTGTTGAAGGGCAGCTCTTGAATTCGAAACGTGTTGAAGAATTGGCCGCGCTGCCGTCGAAGCCGCAATTGCTGGCTGAGTTGGTCGGCGTCCTGGAAGCTCCGGCAACCGACCTGATCCTGACCTTGGAACAGGTGATCGGTGATGTCGCGTGGGTGTTGGAAGCCGCCAGCAAAGCGGCTCCGGCCGCCCCCGCGCCAACAACGACAACCGCACAGACCGAGGCCCCTGCGCAACCGGATGCAGGCGCCTCGCCAACAGCATAATCAGAAGGAGGACTGAAGAATGCCTGACGTCACCAAGCGCGTCGAAGATGCCATGAAGCTCACCGAGGAGATGACGGCCTTGGAGCTTTCGAGCTATGCCAAGGCGCTCCGGGAGAAATTCGGCATCACAGCCACCCCGATGACCATGGCGGCTGTCGGCGGTGGCGGCAGCGCCGCAGCGGCCGCTCCTGCTGAGGAGAAAACCAGCTTTGACATCCACCTGACCGCAGCCGGCGCCAACAAGATCCAGGTCATCAAGGAAATCCGCGCGATCACCAACCTCGGCTTGAAAGAAGCCAAAGAGCTGGTGGAAAGCGCCCCGAAGTCGGTCAAGACCGGCTTGAAGAAGGAAGAGGCGGACGAGATCAAGAAGAAGCTCGAGGCGGTCGGCGCCACGGTGGAGTTGAAGTAAGAGTCTGACGCAGGGAATCTGGGAGCGCACCGTGACAGTGAATCCAAGGGGGCAAGGATGACCGCTCGAGTCAGCTTCGCGAAATTGCCGCAGGGGGCGGAACCGCCGGACCTGCTCGAGGTCCAGAAGCACTCCTATGCCCAGTTCTTGCAGCTGGAGATCCCGAAGAGCCGCCGGGAGCGGCTCGGCCTCCAGGCCGCGTTCCAAGAGACGTTCCCCATCGAGAGCGCGGACGGGCAATATCAGCTGCAGTTCGTGCACTATATCATCGGCAAGCCGAAGTATACGGTCACCGAGTGCCTTCGCAACGGCTTGACCTATGCGGCCCCGCTGAAAGTCAAGCTACGGCTGGTGTCCGCCAGAGCCAGCAAAGAGCAGGACGTCTACTTCGGCGAGATCCCGCTGATGACGGACGCCGGCACGTTCGTCATTAACGGAGACGAGCGGGTGGTTGTCAGCCAGTTGCACCGCTCTCCCGGGGTCACCTTTGAAGTCACGGTGCATCCGACGGGCAAGCGGCTCTTTTCCGCCAGAGTCATTCCGTACCATGGCGCCTGGGTCGAGTTGGAATTCGACATGACCGATGCGCTGCATGTTTCAATCGACCGCCGCCGGAAAATGGTCGGCACCATCCTGCTTCGCGCGCTCGGGCTGTCCACGGATGAGAACATCCTGGACGCCTTCAGCCCCTCGGAAACGGTGGAGTTTACCGAGCCGGCCCAGCTCAAGCCCCTGATCGGCAGCGTGCTGGGTGAGCGGTTGGCCGACCCGAACTCAGGTCAGACCATGCTGCGCGCGGGCAGCCGCATCACCGAGGAATGGCTGGAGACGATTTGGGCCACCGGCCGGCGCCAATTGAAGCTGTCGCTCAATCCCCCCGCCGAGCTGCTGAAAACGCTCGAAAAGGACCACACGACGACCCGCGAAGAGGCCCTCTTGGAAATTTTCCGCCGGCTGCGCCCGGGCGACCTGGTCAACCTGCCATCCGCCGAAACCTTGCTGCACCGGCTCTTCACCGACCCCCGGCGCTACGACCTGGGGCGGGTGGGACGCTTCGTCTTGAACCGCAAGCTGGGGATGAGCGCCGGGTTGGATGACCGGCTGCTGAAGTCCGATACGGCGACGTCCGTCATCAAATATCTGTTGGCCCTCCGCCGCGGCGAGGGAGAAGTGGACGACATTGACCACCTCGGGAACCGGCGCGTCCGGTCCGTCGGCGAGCTGGTCTACCACCAATTCCGCATCGGGCTGGAGCGGCTGGAGCGGGCCGTGCATGAGCGGATGGCGATCTACGACATGGAGAAAATCCTGCCGCAATCGCTGGTCAACTTCAAGCTCGTGGCGTCCGTCGTGCGGGACTTTTTCGCGCGCTCCCAGCTGTCCCAATTCCTGGACCAAACCAACGCCCTGGCCGAACTGACCCACAAGCGCCGCCTCTCCGCCTTGGGGCCGGGCGGCCTGTCCCGAGAGCGGGCGGGGTTTGAAGTGCGCGATGTGCACCCCTCCCACTACGGGCGGATCTGCCCCATTGAAACGCCGGAAGGCCCGAACATCGGCCTGATCTCCAGCTTGACGGTGTACTCGAGGATCAATGAGCATGGCTTCATTGAAACCCCCTACCGCAAGGTGAAGGACGGCAAGGTGACGGACGAGCATCCCTACATGACCGCGGATGCCGAGGACCGGTATTACATCGCCCAGGGCAGCAGCCCGCTGGACAAAACCGGCAAATTTACGGAAGAGTTCGTCAGCTGCCGGTACCGCGGCAACATCGTGCACGTGCCGCCGGCGCAGGTCGAATACATGGACGTGTCGCCGAACCAGACCGTCAGTGTCGCGGCCTGTCTGATCCCGTTCTTGGAGCATGACGACGCCAACCGCGCGCTGATGGGCTCCAACATGCAGCGGCAGGCGGTGCCCCTCATGAATCCCCGGGCGCCGCTCGTCGGCACCGGAGTGGAAGGCCGGGTCGCGCGCGACTCCGGGGCGTGCATCGTCTCGAAAGCGGAGGGCGTGGTCAGTTTTGTGGACGCCGACCGCATCGTGATCGGCCATCACACCTACGAGCTGAAAAAATTCGAGCGCTCCAACGCCAACACCTCCATCAACCAGCGCCCGCTGGTGCAGCTCGGGCAAAAAGTGAAGTCCGGGCAGGTCATTGCAGACGGCGCAGCCACCCGCAACGGCGAACTGGCGCTGGGACGGGATGTGCTCGTGGCCTTCTTGCCGTGGCGCGGCTACAACTTCGAAGACGCCATCTTGATCAGCGAGCGGCTGGTCAAAGATGAAGTCTTTACGTCGTTGCATATCGAAGAGTTTGAAACCGAGGCCCGCGAGACGCGACTGGGCAACGAAGAGATCACGCGGGACATTCCGAACGTCGGCGAGGAAGCCCTGAAAGACCTGGATGAGCAGGGCATCGTCCGCATCGGCGCCACCGTCGGCCCGCGGGATATCCTCGTCGGCAAGGTCACGCCGAAGAGCGAAACCGTGCTCACGCCGGAAGTAAAACTGCTGAAAGCGATCTTCGGGGACATAGCCGCGGACGTCCGCGACACCAGCCTGCGCGTTCCGGCCGGGGTCGAGGGCATCATCATTGAGGTCAAGATCCTCACCCGCAAGGGCGCGCGCACCAAGACGAAGGAAGAGCAGCAGGAAGAGCACCGCCAAATCGACGCGATCCGCAAGGACGCCGCCGCGCAGGTCGTCAAGCTGCGCGATGAATTGGTGGACAAGATCTCCAGCCTGCTCGAGGGCAAACAGCTCGCCTCGCCGCTAACCGATGCCGAGACCGGCTCGACCGTGTTTGATTCCGGCAAGGTGCTGAAGACGGCGGAGAAAAAGCGGCTGATGCGCTGCGACCTGGGCGACATCCGGCTCCATGACGATTCCCAGGCCGAAGCGGAAATCCGCCGCATCGTGGATTTCTTCGAGGACCAGATTCGGGAAGTGCGCTACACCGAAGAGATGGAAGTGGATAAGATCCGGCGCGGGGATGAGCTGCCCCCCGGCGTGCTCAAGCGCGTCGTGGTGCAGGTGGCGTCCAAGCGCAGCGTGTCCGTCGGAGACAAGATGGCGGGCCGGCACGGCAACAAAGGTGTCGTCGCCAAGATCTTGCCGGAAGAAGACATGCCCTTCCTTCCGGACGGCACGCCGGTCGAAGTGGTATTGAACCCCCTGGGCGTGCCGTCCCGTATGAACGTGGGGCAGATCCTGGAGCTCCACCTGAGCTGGGCAGCGAAGCTCCTCGGGTTCGAGGCGGAAAGCGCTGTCTTCAACGGG
Organism: Candidatus Omnitrophota bacterium; assembly: GCA_016190215.1. Lineage (GTDB taxonomy): Bacteria > Omnitrophota > Gorgyraeia > Aquiviventales > Aquiviventaceae > JACPRA01. Next base: position 43,730 of record JACPRA010000022.1, on the reverse strand, counting down.
GCGACCGAAGAGCAAATTCGGGAACAGCTTAAGAAAGCCGGACTGCCGCCGCACGGCAAGGTGCGGTTGTACGACGGCCGCAGCGGAGAAGCCTTTGATCAGGAGGTGGCCTGCGGCTACCTCTACATGATCAAGCTGGTCCACCTGGTTGATGACAAGATCCATGCCCGGTCCATCGGGCCGTACTCCCTCGTCACCCAGCAGCCCTTGGGCGGCAAGGCGCAGTTCGGCGGCCAGCGGTTCGGCGAGATGGAAGTCTGGGCGCTGGAAGCGTACGGTGCGGCATACACCTTGCAAGAGCTCTTGACCGTCAAGAGCGACGATGTGGTCGGCCGCACGCGGGTCTACGAAGCCATCGTCAAAGGCGAGCACTCGCTGCAGCCGTCCATTCCAGAATCCTTCAACGTGCTGGTCAAGGAGCTGCAAGGCCTGTCGCTGGATGTCCGGTTGGAGCGCAAGGAGCACATTGTGTCCGGGGCGGAACTCTTTGAGCAATTGGTCCAACGGGAGCTTGAGCAGGCGGAAGGGCAAGGCGGCGACGTTGCGGAGCGCGACGACGCGGAAGCCGTGCCGAAATCCGCGAAAGGCAAGCGATGAGAACCCCATTGGCTGACGAGCCGAACACGTTTGACGCCATTACCATCCGCATCGCCTCTCCGGAGGTCATCCGGGGCTGGTCGCGCGGCGAGGTCTAGAAGCCGGAGACCATCAACTAACTGACCTTGAAGCCTGAGAAAGACGGCCTCTTCTGCGAGCGCATTTTCGGCCCGACGAAAGATTACGAATGCAACTGCGGCCGCTACAAGAACATCAAGCACCGCGGGATCGTGTGCGACCGCTGCGGCGTTGAGGTCACCCACTCGAAGGTCCGCCGCGAGCGGATGGGCCACATCGAACTGGCTGCGCCCGTCTCCCACATTTGGTTCTTCAAGAGCGTGCCCTCCCGCATGGGAGCCCTGCTCGGCATCACCATGCGGGACCTGGAGCGCGTGCTGTATTACGAGGCCTACATCGTGACCGACCCAGGCTCCACCCCACTGAAGCTGCGGGAAATCCTGCCGGAAGAACGCTACCAGGAAGCCCTCAAGACCCACGGCAAGGGTTTCACTGCCAAGATGGGGGCCGAGGCCGTGCATGAGCTGCTCTCCAACCTGAACTTGGACGCGATCGCCAAACAGCTGCACAAAGAGCTGCAGGCCGCCAAGGTCGAACAAACCCAGAAGCGGATCATCCGCAACCTCCGGGTCGTGGAAGCGTTCCGCAAGAGCGACAACCGTCCCGAGTGGATGATCCTGCGGGCCATTCCGGTGATTCCGCCGGACCTGCGCCCCTTGGTTCCCCTGGATGGCGGGCGGTTTGCCACGTCCGATCTGAACGACCTGTACCGCCGCGTCATCAACCGGAACAACCGGTTGAAGAAACTCATCGATTTGAAAGCGCCGGAAATCATCGTCCGCAACGAGAAGCGCATGCTGCAGGAGGCCGTGGATGCGCTCTTCGACAACGGCCGCCATGGCCGGCCGGTGCTCGGCTCCATGAACCGCCCGCTAAAAGCGCTCGCGGACATGCTCAAGGGCAAGCAGGGACGCTTCCGCCAAAACCTGCTCGGCAAGCGCGTGGACTACTCCGGGCGGTCCGTCATCGTCGTCGGGCCGGAGCTGCGCCTGGACCAATGCGGCCTGCCGAAGAAGATGGCGCTGGAGCTCTTCGAGCCCTTCATCATCCGCAAATTCCGCGAGCAGGGCTTCGCCCAAACGATCAAGACGGCCAAGCGGATGGTGGAGAAGGAGCGGCTGGAGGTGTGGGACATCCTGGACGAAGTGATCAAGGACCACCCCGTCTTCCTGAATCGCGCTCCAACGCTGCATCGGCTCGGCATCCAGGCGTTCCACCCGGTGCTGATCGAGGGAAAAGCCATCCGCATCCACCCGCTGGTCTGCACCGCGTTCAACGCGGACTTCGATGGGGACCAGATGGCGGTCCATGTGCCCCTGTCCATGGAAGCCCAGCTGGAAGCCGAGCTCTTGATGCTGTCGGCGAACAACCTATTTTCTCCCGCCAACGGCAAGCCGATCGTTACGCCCACCCAAGACATCATTCTGGGCTGCTACTACCTGACCAAGATGCGGGACGACATGAAGGGACAAGGCCTGGTCTTCAGCGACATGGCCGAAGCCATCCTGGCCTACCAAGACCAGCAGGTGGCCATCCATGCCAAGGTGAAGCTGCGCTGGAAGGGCGAGCTGATCGAAACCACCGTGGGCCGCGTCATCTTCAACACCGTGCTGCCCTCCGAAGTCTACTTCGTCAACGAGCTGATTGATAAGGGCCGCCTGAGCAACCTGATCAGCCGCGTGTACCGCACCTGCGGCCACACCCGCACCGTCACCTTGCTGGACGACCTGAAGACGCTGGGGTTTGAATGGGCGACCCTCGCGGGCCTGTCCATCTCCGTGGACGATCTCACCATCCCGCCGGCCAAGACTAAGCTGCTCAAGAAGGCGGAGCGCGAGGTGGAGCTGGTGGAGAACCAATACCGCCGCGGGCTCATCACCGATGGCGAGCGCTACAACAAGATCATTGATATCTGGATGCGCACGACGGAGGAAATCTCCGACGCGGTCTTCGAAAACCTCCAGCCGTTCAACCCGATCTTCATGATGGCCGACTCGGGCGCCCGAGGATCCGTCCAGCAGATCCGGCAGCTCGCCGGCATGCGTGGCCTGATGGCCAAGCCCTCCGGGGACATCATCGAAAGCCCCATCACGGCGAACTTCCGGGAAGGGCTGACCGTCCACGAATACTTCATCTCGACGCACGGCGCCCGGAAGGGGTTGGCGGATACGGCGTTGAAGACGGCCGACTCCGGCTATTTGACCCGCCGTCTCGTGGACGTGGCGCAGGAAGTCATCATCATGGAAGTGGACTGCGGCACGCTCAACGGCATCTTGATGACGCCGATCCGCGAGGGCGACGAGGAAGTGGTCGCCTTGAAGGAACGGATCATCGGCCGGGTGGCGCTGGACAATATCGTGGACGTCGTCAGCGACACCGTGTTCGTCAAAGCCAACGAAGAAATCACCGATGACGTCGCGGAACTGATCGAGCAAGCCGGCATCGAGCGGATCCGGATCCGCAGCGTGCTGACGTGCGAAGCCAAGCGCGGCGTCTGCGGCAAGTGCTACGGCCGCAACCTGGCCACCGGGCTGCCCATCGAGCTGGGCGAAGCCGTGGGGATCATCGCGGCCCAATCCATCGGCGAGCCGGGCACGCAGTTGACCATGCGGACCTTCCACATCGGCGGCACGGCGCACCGCGTCATCGAGCAGTCCCACATCAAATCCAAGCACAAGGGCACCGTGAAATTCCACAACTTGAAGACGGTCAAGACAAAGCCGGACGAGCTGCTCGTGCTCAACCGCAACGGCGAACTGGCCATCGTGGACGAAGACGAGCGCGAGCTGGAGCGCCACCGCATTCCGCAAGGCGCCGTGATCACCAAGGAAAGCGCGCAAGCGATCGTCAAGGATGAGGTGTTCGTCCGCTGGGACCCGTATTCGACGCCCATCCTCACCGAGTTCGGCGGCCGGGTGCGCCTGGAAGACGTCAAGGCCGGGATCACGATGCGGGAAGAGATCGACGAAGCCACCGGGCTCTTGAACCGCATCATCGTGGAGCACAAGGGCGATTACCACCCGCAGGTCGTCATTGAAACCGAGTCCGGCGGAGAGCTCTTGGCGGTGTACGGGCTGCCGGTCGGCGCGCACATTCTGGCGAAAGAAGGCCAGATCGTCCGCACCGGAGACATGCTGGCCAAGACCGCCCGCAAGATCAGCCAGACCAAGGACATCACCGGCGGTCTGCCCCGCGTCGCGGAGCTGTTTGAGGCCCGCCGGCCCAAAGACCCCACCATCATCGCCGAAATCGACGGCGCGGTGGACTTCGGCACCGCCAAGAAAGGGCAGCGGCGCATCATCATCAAGAGCGCCTCGGGCATGACGAAGGAATACTTGATCCCGCACGGGAAGCACTTGAACGTCTACAAGGGCGACTATGTCCAAAGCGGCCAACCCTTGACGGACGGGCCGATCGTGCCGCAGGATATCCTCCGCGTCTGCGGCGAGCGGCTCCTGCAGGAATACTTCCTCACCGAAATTCAGGAGGTCTACCGGTCGCAGGGGGTCAAGATCAACGACAAGCACATCGAGGTGATCGTGCGCCAGATGCTGCGGAGAGTGCGGATCGACGATTCCGGCGACACGGAGTACCTGGTCGGCATGCAGGTGGACAAGTGGCGCTTCGCCGAGGAGAACGAGCGGGTGAAGAAGGCCGGGAAGAAGCCCGCCTCCGCCACGCCGATCCTCCTGGGCATCACCAAGGCCAGCCTCTCAACGGAGAGCTTTGTCGCCGCGGCGAGCTTCCAGGAAACCACGCGGGTGCTGACGGAAGCGGCGGCCAGCGGCCGGCGGGACCCTCTGATCGGCCTGAAGGAAAACGTGATCATGGGGCACCTCGTTCCGGCCGGAACCGGGTTCCCGGTGCACCGGAATGTGAAAGTCGTGAAGTCTGTTCCCGAGCCGTTCGCCGCCTTGACGGAGCCCGCCGGGACTGACGGCGAAACCGTCCACGCGGACGGTGGCGAGGCCGCATCAGGCGGCAGCGCCGAGGAACCCGCAGCGTAACCAGCCCAGCGAGTTGAACCGATGCCTACGATTCACCAGTTGATCCGACGCGGCCGGCACCAGCGGCGCAAGAAAAGCAAATCGCCCGCGCTCAAGAGCTCGCCCCAGCGGCGAGGCGTGTGCGTGCAGGTGCGGACCATGACGCCCAAGAAGCCCAACTCCGCCTTGCGGAAGATCGCCCGTGTGCGCTTGACCACGGCGATCGAGGTCACGGCGTATATCCCGGGCGAGGGGCACAATCTCCAGGAGCACTCGATCGTCCTCGTGCGCGGCGGTCGCGTGAAGGACTTGCCCGGCGTCCGCTACCACATTGTTCGGGGAACGCTGGATGCATCCGGCGTCAATCAGCGTCGAAAGTCGCGGTCCAAATACGGGGCGAAAATGCCGCAAGGGGCGGCGGCCGGCGCCAAACCGGCGGCGAAGTAACGCCACACAGAACGAACCAAGGAACCCATGAGACGACGAAAAGCTGAGCATCGCGAGGTTCTGCCGGACCCGCGCTACAACAACCGGTTGGTCCAAAAACTCATCAACATGCTCATGTTGGATGGGAAAAAATCCATTGCGGAGCGCATCGTCTACCAGGCGTTCGATCAACTGAAGACGCAGGCCGGAACAAGCGACGTGCTCTCCGTCTTCCACAAGGCCGTGGAGAACGTGCGCCCGCAAGTCGAGCTCAAGCCCCGCCGGGTCGGCGGCGCCACGTACCAGGTGCCGATCGAGGTGCGGCACGAGCGCAGCCTCAGCCTGGCCCTCCGGTGGCTCAAAAACGCCTCGCGGGCCCGCCGCGGCTCCCCCATGACCAAGCGTTTGGCGGATGAGCTGATGTCGGCCTATAAGGGCGAAGGTACCGCCGTCAAGAAACGGGAAGAAATGCACAAGATGGCGGAGGCCAACCGCGCCTTCGCGCATTACCGCTGGTGAGACTTATGGCAAGCGACTCGACTCCCAACACCCCAACCATGAGCCCCGAGACGATCGAGCGGCTCACCTATACCCGCAACTTCGGGGTGGTGGCCCACATCGATGCCGGAAAGACGACCACCTCCGAACGGATCCTGTTCTTCACGGGTCGCATCCATAAAATCGGTGGGATTGATGAAGGCACGACCGCCTTGGACTGGATGGCGCAGGAACGGGAGCGCGGCATCACCATCACCTCTGCGGCGACCACCTGTTTCTGGGGCAAATACCGCTTCAACCTGATTGATACGCCCGGCCACGTGGATTTCACCGCCGAGGTGGAGCGGAGCCTCAAAGTGCTGGATGGCGCGGTGGTGGTCTTCTGCGCCGTCGGCGGGGTCGAACCGCAATCCGAAACCGTGTGGCGCCAGGCGGACAAGTATGGCGTGCCGCGCATTGCATTCATCAACAAACTCGATCGCATCGGCGCCGACTTCTACGCCGTGCTCAAAGAGATCGAGGAGCGCCTGGGCGCTCGGCCGGCCGCACTGCAAATCCCCTGGATGGATCACGAAACCGTGCACGGCATCATCGACCTCGTGCTTATGAAGAGCATCAAGTTCGACTCCGCGAACCCGGCCAATCCGCCCGTGATCGGCGAGATCCCGGCCGAGCTGGTCGAGAAATCCAAGGAGTACCGCCACAAGCTGCTGGAGACGGTCGCCGAATACGACGACAAGCTCATGGAGAAATACATTCAGGAACAGGAGCCGACCGAGGCGGAGTTGCGTGCGGCGATCCGCACCGCAACGATCCGTACCGCGCACCTGACCGAGAAGCAGAAGGAGGAGCCGGTCTTCGTCCCGGTGCTGACGGGCGCCTCGTTCCGCAACATCGGCGTGCAACCGCTGCTGGACGCGGTGTGCCACTATCTGCCGTCGCCATTCGACGTTGACGTACCGCCCGCCCACATTCCCGGAACAGACGAGACCACACAGCTGCTCCCGGACGAGAATGCGCCCTTCGCCGCGCTGGCGTTCAAGATCGCCCGTGACCCGTTCGTCGGCAAGCTGTATTTTATTCGCGTCTACTCCGGCTCGCTGAAATCCGGCGAAACGATCATGAACGCGACCAAGCGCAAGCGCGAGCGCGTCAGCAAGCTGCTGCGCATGCACGCGAACAAGCAAGAAATGATCGAAGAGATCAAGACCGGCGACATCGCGGCCGCGGTGGGCCTGAAGGACATCACGACCGGCGACACGCTCTGCGCCGAGAACGCGCAGGTGGTGTTCGAGCGCATCCAATTTCCGGAGCCCGTCGTCGCGATGTCCATCGAAGTCAAGTCGAAGGCCGAGCAGGACAAGCTGGGCAACGCGCTCGGCATGCTGCAAGATGAAGATCCGACGTTCCGCGTCCACTACGACCAGGAAACCGGGCAGAACATCATGGAAGGGATGGGGGAACTGCACCTCGAGATCCTCGTGGACCGCATGCGCCGCGAGTTCGGCGTCGAGGTGCAAACGGGCAAGCCTCAGGTAGCCTATAAGGAAACCATCACGGCGCCGGTCGAGGAGATCAACTACAAGCACGCCAAGCAGACCGGCGGCCGTGGCCAGTACGGCCACGTCGTCATCAAGATGGAGCCGGGCGAGCCGAAGAGCGGTGTGGAGTTCATCAATAAGATCGTCGGCGGCAAGATTCCAAAAGAGTTTATTCCAGCCGTAGAAGATGGTATCATGGAGGCTTCCAAGACCGGCCCGAAGGGCTATCCGGTGCATGATGTGATTGTGACGTTGTTCGATGGTTCGTACCACGACGTCGACTCCTCCGAAATCGCGTTCAAGATCGCGGCGATCGAGGCATTCAAACAGGGGATGTTGAAAGGCAAGCCGGTGCTGCTTGAACCAATCATGGTGGTTGACGTAGTGTGTCCGGAGAGCGTGATGGGCCAAATCATCGGCGACCTCAACTCGCGCCGCGGCCAAATCGAGTCCAACGCTCCGCGCGGCTCAAGCCGTCTCATCCGCGCCTACGTTCCACTGGCGGAAATGTTCGGCTACACGACGGCGATTCGATCGCTCTCGCAGGGCCGTGCCGCCTCGTCGATGGAGCCGGCTCGCTACGAGCAGGTGCCCCGGAATATTGCAGAAGGATTAGGAGGAGGCAGGAAGTAAATGGCCAAAGCCAAATTCGAACGCACGAAACCCCACCTCAACATCGGCACCATCGGCCATGTCGACCATGGCAAGACGACCCTGACGAGTGCCATCACGACCGTGCTGGCCAGCAAGGGCCTCGCCCAGGCGAAGTCGTATGAAGAGATCGACAACGCCCCGGAAGAGAAAGAGCGCGGGGTGACCATCAACGTCCATCACGCCGAGTACGAGACCGAGAAGCGCCACTACGCCCATGTCGACTGCCCCGGGCATGCCGACTACATCAAGAACATGATCACCGGGGCCGCCCAGATGGACGGGGGCATCCTGGTCGTCTCCGCGGTGGATGGCCCCATGCCCCAGACCCGCGAGCACATCCTCCTGGGCCGCCAGGTCGGCCTGCCGGCCATCGTCGTCTTTTTGAACAAGGTGGACGCGGTGGAGGATACAGAGCTCCTCGACCTCGTGGAGCTGGAAGTGCGCGAGCTCTTGACCAAGTACGGCTATCCGGGCGAGAAGACCCCCATCATCCGCGGCAGCGCCCTCTTGGCCGCCCAGGGCGACAAAGGCGAGCTGGGCGAGCAGGCCATCGTCAAGCTCATGCAGACGGTGGATGAGTACATCCCCGCGCCCGTCCGCGAGACCGAGAAACCCTTCCTCATGGCCGTCGAAGACGTCTTCTCCATCACCGGGCGCGGCACCGTGGGGACCGGCCGGGTCGAGCGCGGCAAGGTCACGGTGGGGCAAGAGGTGGAAGTCATCGGCTTGAAGGACACCACCAAGACCGTCGTCACCGGGATTGAGATGTTCCGCAAGCTGCTGGATGAAGGCCAAGCCGGCGACAACCTCGGCGTCCTCCTGCGCGGCATCGAGAAGGACCAGCTCCAGCGCGGCATGGTGCTCGCCGCCCCGGGGAGCATTACCCCCCACACGAGCTTCAAGGCCGAGATCTACGTCTTGACGAAGGAAGAAGGCGGGCGGCACACCCCCTTCTTCAAGGGCTACCGGCCGCAGTTCTACTTCCGCACGACCGACGTCACCGGCACGGTCGAGCTGCCCGCGGGGGTGGAGATGGTCATGCCCGGCGACAACATCAGCGTCGTCGTCGAGCTCCTGCAGCCCGTGGCCATGGAGAGCGGGCAGCGCTTCGCGGTGCGCGAAGGCGGCAAGACCGTCGGGGCGGGCGTGATCACGGAGATTGTGAAGTAAGCACACGACGATGGCAGAAACGTTGAAGATCCGAGTCAAGCTGAAAGCGTACGATCACCGTTTGCTCGATCAGTCTACGGCAGAAATTGTCGAGACAGCGAAGCGAACTGGTGCTAAAATTGCTGGTCCTGTGCCGTTGCCAACCAAGCGGGAGTTGTACACCGTCTTGCGCTCGCCGGTCATCGATAAGAAATCCCGCGAGCAATTTCAAATCACCACGCACAAACGCTTGATTGATATTTTGGAACCGACGTCAAAGACTGTTGACGCGCTTCGTAAATTGAACTTGCCGTCCGGGGTGTACGTGGAAGTGAAGTAACGCGGTCGCGTTCTCCTCCTTCACCCAACCGGCTATTCCAAGTGACCCAATGATCGGATTATTAGCCAAAAAACTTGGCATGACGCAGGTATTTAATGAGCACGGCCGCGCCGTCGCGGTCACCGTGCTGCAGGCGGGCCCCTGCACGGTCACGCAGGTGCGCGAACCCAAGAAGCACGGTTACCAGGCGATCCAAGTCGGGTTTGAGCCGGCCAACGAAGCCCGAATGTCCAAGCCGGTACTGGGCCAATTCAAAAAGCACGGCGGCACGCCGTCGCGTTACCTGCGCGAATTCCGCCTGAGCAACGGCGAGACCTTTTCGATCGGCCAACAGTTGACCGTGGAGCTGTTCAAGGAAGGCGAGCTCGTGGATGTCTCCGGCATCTCCATCGGCAAAGGGTTTCAAGGCGGGATGCGGCGGTGGAACTGGAAGGGCGGCCCGGCCACGCACGGCTCCATGTCGCACCGGGCGCCCGGATCCATCGGCTCCACCACGGACCCCGGCCGCGTGTTCCGAGGCCACCATTTGCCGGGGCACATGGGGCATGCGCGGGTAACCCTCCAAAATCTCCGCGTGATGAAAATTGATCTGGAAGCCAACCTCTTGCTGGTCCAAGGCGCCGTGCCCGGACCGGAGCGGCAAGTGGTGATGGTGCGCCGTTCCATCAAGCGGCCCGGCGCCATTACGGCGGCCAAGGGACTCCAAGAAGTCCTGGTCGAAACCGAAGACGAGAAGAAAGCTAAAGCCAAGTCGAAGAAGAAATAAGGCCTAACTCGTATGCGCATCGATATCGTGGATCTCAATGGCAAATCAACCGGGGCGCTCACGCTCGATGACGCCTCGTGGAGCAGCCCCGTCAACCTGGTGCTGCTCGCCCAGGCCGTGCGGATGTACCGATCCAACCGGCGGGCCGGCACCGCCTCGACCAAAACGCGCGGCGACGTCTCCGGTGGCGGCAAGAAGCCGTGGAAGCAGAAGCACACCGGCCGGGCCCGCGCGGGCTCTACCCGATCGCCGCTCTGGCGGCATGGCGGTGTGGCGTTTGGGCCGCATCCTCGACAGTTCGGTTATGACTTGCCCAAAACGATGAAGCGCAAGGCCCTGCTGGAAAGCCTCAAAGGCAAGCTCAAGGATCAGGAGCTCGTCGTGCTGAATGAGCTGGCCGCCGAACAGCCCAAGACCAAGCCCTTTGCCGGACTGGCCCGCACCTTCGGCATCACGGGAACGTCCGTCATCGTCGTGCAGGAGTTCCGGGAGCCGCTGGTCAAATCCCTTCGAAACCTCGCTCATTTTGCGCTGCGCCGCGCCAACGACCTGAATGCCTTCGACGTCTTGAACGCGCAAAAAATCCTCGTGACCAAGCAGGCGTTTGAGCAGCTGCAAACCCGCGTCAGCGGAAACGGTGCCGCCCATGCCTGAGATGAATCAGATTATCCGGGGCATCCGGCAGACCGAAAAGGGCACGCGATTGGCCGCGCTCCATCAATATGTTTTACAAGTGAACCCCCAGGCCACCAAAGGGGACATCAAGCAGGCGGTGGAAACGCTCTTCAACGTATCCGTCCGGAAGATCAACACGCAGGGATACGAGGGCAAATGGCGCCGGCTGACCAAGCAGCTCGGCCGGCGGCCGAACTGGAAGAAGGCCATCGTGACGCTCGCTGAAGGCCAGAAACTGGAACTCAAATGAGAGCAAACAGCACACAGCTGACAGCACACAAAAGATTTCGATTTTCTGTGTGCTGGGTGCTGTGTGCTTCAACGTGGGTGCGCTGAATATGGGCGTCAAACAATATCGGCCCACGACACCGACCCGCCGCTGGCAAACGGTGTCCGATTTCAAAGAACTAACCACGGATAAACCGCACAAACCGCTCCTGAAGCGGCTGAAGCGGTCCGGCGGGCGCGACGGCTACGGGCACGTCACCAGCCGGTTCCGCGGCGGCGGGCACAAGCGCCTCTACCGGATGATTGATTTCTTCCGGCGAGACAAGGCGGGTGTGACCGCGACCGTCAAAACGGTGGAATACGATCCGAACCGCTCCGGCCGAATCTCCCTGGTGGAATACGCCGACGGCGAAAAGCGCTATATCCTGTGGCCGGATGGGCTCAAAGTCGGCGAACAGATCGCTGCCGGTCCGGAGGCCGAGGTCAAGGTAGGCAATGCCTTGCCCTTGCGCCAAATCCCGCCCGGCGTCATGATCCACAATCTGGAATTGTCCCGAGGCCGGGGCGGACAGTTGGTGCGATCCGCTGGAAGCGCGGCGATCATCCAGGCGAAGGATGGCGACTACGCGCACGTGAAGCTGCCCTCAGGTGAAGTTCGCCTGGTCTCCATGGAATGCTGGGCGACCATCGGCCAGCTGGGCAATGTCGACCACCAATCCATTATGATCGGCAAGGCCGGCCGCTCCCGCTGGATGGGCCGGCGCCCGCATGTCCGAGGCATCGCCATGAACCCGATCGACCACCCGCACGGTGGCGGTGAAGGAAAGTCCGGACAAGGCAATCCGCATCCCGTCTCACCGTGGGGTTGGCATACGAAGGGAAAGAGAACTCGTAAAGATCGGAAGTACTCAAGCCGCCTGATCGTCAAGCGAAGGACGCCATAACCGCATGGGACGCTCACTGAAGAAGGGTCCGTTTGTCGATGACCACCTGCTGGTGAAAATCCAGAAGGCCCGGCACTCAAACGACCGTAAACCGATTAAGACCTGGTCGCGCCGCTCAACCGTGACCCCGGATTTCATCGGCTTGACGTTCATGGTCCACAACGGCCACGCATTCCAGCCGGTGTACGTGTCGGAAGCGATGGTCGGGCACAAGCTGGGCGAGTTTTCGCCCACGCGCGTGTTCCGCAAGCACGGCGGCGTGAAGAAGGCTGAGGACAGCAACGCTCCGGCAGCTCCCGCGCCGGCGGCGAAATAACCGCCGATGGCCACGCTTGCGAAAGCCGTCATTAAATACGTGCGCATGTCGCCGCGGAAAGTCCGCTACGTCATGGAACCGCTGCGGAACCGCTCCGTGGCTGACGCCCTGAACGTGCTGGGCTCAACGAACCGGCGGGCCTCGAAGCCGCTGGCCAAAGCCATTGCGTCGGCCTTCGCGAACGCCAAGCTGGCGGATCCCACACTCGGGGAAGAGCGCGTCATTATCAGCCGGATGACCGCGGACGGAGGGCCGGCCTGGAAACGGTTCCGCGCGGCCGCCTTTGGACGGGCCGTCTCGATCCGAAAGCGCACCACCCACATTACCGTGGAATTGGCATCCTCTCCGGCGCGCGCGGGCCGGGGCAAGCAGGGACGAGCATAACGCATGGGACACAAAGTCAGCCCGACGCTTCTCCGACTCGGCACGCACCAGACCTGGACTTCCCGATGGTTTGCGGGAAGCAAGGCGCTCTTCGCCAAGTACCTGCAGGAAGACATCCGCCTGCGGGACTTCTTGAAAAAAGAGCTCGCCTCGGCCGCGGTCGCCCGCATTGATGTGGAGCGCTCGCCGGAACGGATCCGCATTTTGATCCATACCGCCCGGCCCGGCGTGCTCATCGGACGGCGCGGAGAAAACATCCAGCGCCTGCAGGAAGCGATCCAGAAGATTGTGGGAACGCAGCACCAGCTCAAAATGGAATACCTTGAAATCACCAACCCGTACGTGGAGCCGCAGTTGATCAGCCAGTCCATCGCGTTCCAGCTCGAGAAGCGCATCGCGTATCGGCGCGCAATGAAGCGGGCGATCCAGCAGGCCATGGAAGCCGGAGCGAAGGGCATCAAGATCATTTGCGGCGGCCGGCTGGCCGGATCGGAGATGAAGCGGCGGGAAACGTACCGCGAGGGCAAGATCCCCTTGAGCACGCTGCGGTCGAACATCGGCTTCGGCCACACCACCGCGCATACCACGGCCGGCTGTATCGGGATTAAAGTGTGGGTCTACCAGGGCGACGTGGTTCAGCTGCGTCCTGACCGGGAAGGGTCCCGGTCGCGCCGAAGCTTGGAACCCAACACCCCCAGACCGGCGGCCGAGGCGGCCCCGGCGCCCATCGGAACCCCGCTCAACTAAGCCGCCATGCCGCTCCTACTTCCAAAGCGCGTCAAATATCGCAAGGCTCACCGAGGCAAGCGCCGCGGCATGGCCAAGGGGGGCACCGCACTGGCATTTGGCGAGTTCGGGCTGAAAGCCTTGGATAATTGTTGGATCAAGGCCACCCAGATCGAGTCCGCTCGCGTCGCCATCAGCCGCGCGCTTGGTGGAGGGAAGCTCTGGATCCGGATGTTCCCGGACAAGCCCTGCACCTCGCACGGCCAAGAGAAGACCATGGGTGCCGGGAAAGGCACCGTGGACCACTGGGTTGCCGTCATCAAGCGCGGCCGCGTGCTGTTTGAAGTGGACGGGGTGCCGGAGGTGATGGCGAAAACCGCGATGCGGTTGGCCGCCCATAAGCTACCGTTGCGCACCCGGTTCATCAGCCGAAAAGAGGAGTTCCAGCTTTCCTAAGATGAGTCAGCTTGCTGAATTACGCGCCCTGCCCACGACGGAGCTTCGCCAGCGCGCCCTCGGGCTGCGGAAAGAACTGGCGGTGTTGCGCTTGAAATTGCGCCAAGGAGGCAACGAGCCGCCGCACCGCGCGCGCCTGATGCGGCGCCAGATTGCTCAACTGTTGACCATTGCGCAGGGCCAGGAACACGCATCAAGGAAGTCGTCATGAGCGCCTCCACGCCTGCTCAGCCCGCCATCTCCGCTGAGGCCCGGGCCATGCGCAAGATCCGCATCGGCAAGGTGGTCAGCAACCGGATGAAAGATACGATCGTCGTGCGGATTGACAGCCTGGCGCGCCATGGATTTTATCAGCGCGTAGTCCGCCGATCAGCGAAGTTCAAGGCCCATGATGCCGGCAACACCGCCCGCATCGGCGATGTGGTCAAGATCATGGAAACCCGGCCGATCTCAAAAGACAAGCGGTGGCGGCTGATCGAGATCCTGCGGCATGACAGCGCCGCGGAGCCGATTGTCGAGCCCGGGGAGACCCCGTCCGAATGATCGTGATGCGCACACAGCTGACCGTGGCTGATAACACGGGTGTCAAGCGCGTCTCCTGCATCGGAGTGCTCGGCCGTTCCGGCAAGCTCATCGCCACGCTGGGCGACGTGATTACCTGCAACGTCAAGGAAGCGGACCCGGACGCGATGTCGAAAAAAGGCGAGGTGGTCCGCGCGGTCGTCGTGCGCACCAGAGCCCCGGTCCAGCGCCGGGACGGCACCTCGCTGCGCTTCGATACGAATGCCGTGGTGCTGGTGGACGTCCAGGGCAATCCGCGCGGGACCCGCGTCTTCGGGCCCATCGCCCGTGAACTGCGCGACAAACGGTTTATGAAGATCATTTCGCTCGCCCCGGAGGTTGTGTGAGGATGTCGGCACGTCTGCGCAAAGGCGATACCGTGATGGTGCTCACCGGCAAACACCGGGGCAAGCAGGGGAAAATCCTCAAGATGTTTCCGGACGGGGCCAAGGCGCTGGTGGAGCATGTCAACATCATGAAGCACTTCGAGCGGCGGACCCGCGCCGATCAGCCGGGCGGCGTGGTGGACCGCGAGGTCCCCATGGCGCTCGACAAACTGGCCCTGGTCTGCCCGCGCTGCCGCAAGCCCGCGCGCGTCCGCTGGACGATCGCGGACGGCATCAAGCATCGGACCTGCGTGAAATGCCGTGAGGTGATCCGTGTCTAAAACGTCGACCGCAACCCAGCAAGAAGCACCGGCATTCCTCAAGCGGTACGAGGAGCAGATCGTCCCGGCGCTCAAGCAGCAATTCAAACTGACCAACCGCCTGGCCGTGCCCCGGCTGACGAAAATCGTCGTGAACGTCGGCTGCGGCGAAGCCGCCCATGACGCCAAGATCTTGGAGGAAGCGGTCCGGCATGTCGCGACCATCACCGGGCAGCGCCCGGCGGTCACTCGCGCTAAAAAAGCCGTCTCCAACTTCAAGATCAAGGAAGGGGACCCGGTCGGCTGCAAGGTCACGCTCCGCCGGCGCCGGATGTATGAATTTCTCGAACGATTGATCTCGGTCGCCTTGCCGAGAATCCGAGACTTCCAAGGCATTCCCAAGACCGGCTTTGACGGCGGCGGGAACTTCAGCTTCGGCATTTCTGAGCAAACGATTTTTCCGGAATTGCAGCCGGATGATGTGCATTACACGCTGGGGATGGATATTGCCATTGTGACCACTGCCTCATCCGTCGAGGAAGCGCGGGCGCTTCTGATCGGGTTTGGCATGCCGTTCCAAAAATAACCAACGAGCACCCATGGCCAAAACATCGTGGATTGTGCGGGCGAGACGGACACCGAAGTTCAAAGTGCGCGGGGTCAATCGCTGCCAGCGCTGCGGCCGCCGGCGCGGGTACTACCGGCGCTTCGGGCTGTGCCGAATGTGTTTCCGGGAAATGGCCTGGATGGGCGCCATCCCCGGCGTGACGAAAGCCAGCTGGTAAGGACCGCCTGAATGATTGATCCCGTTTCCAACACGCTGACCAAGATCCGCAACGCGGTGCGCGCCGGCCATCCGACGACCGAGGTGCCGGCCTCCCGATTTATAGAGCAGCTGCTGGGCATCTTGAAGCAAGAAGGCTACATCCGTTCCTACAAGCGGCTGGAGACGCCGCCGTCGCCCCAGCTGCGCATCTATCTGAAATATGGGCCGAATAAGAGCGTGGTCATCACGCAGCTCAAGCGGGCCTCCCGGCCGGGCCAGCGCCTGTACCGGCGGGCTGGCGAGTTGCCCCGCGTGCTGGGCGGCTTGGGCGTGGCGATCCTCACGACGTCCAAAGGCCTAATGACGGACCAGGAAGCTCGCAAGCAGCGTGTGGGCGGCGAAGTGTTGTGCTACGTCTGGTAAACGGCCATGTCACGAATCGGACGACTCGCCATTCCGGTTCCGCAAGGGGCCAAGATCACGCTCGAGGGCGCGACAGTTCGAGCGGAAGGCTCGAAGGGAAAGCTGTCCGTCACGGTGCCCGGCACGTTGTCGGTGACAATGAAGGACAGCCTGGTGCACGTGCAGCGCGCGAATGACCTCAAGAACGTCAAGGCGCTCCACGGCCTGTACCGATCGCTGATCGCGAACATGCTGCACGGCGTGACCCAAGGATTTGTCAAAGAGCTCGAGGTGCAGGGCGTCGGCTACCGCGCCCAAGCCCAGCCGAAGCAATTGTCATTGACGGTCGGGTTTTCGCATCCGGTTGTGGTGCCGGTGCCGGAGGGTCTGACGGTGGAGACCCCGAAACCCACGACGATTATCGTGAAGGGGGCGGACCGCCACCTCGTCGGGCAATTGGCGGCAACCATCCGCAGGGTGGCCGTTCCCGAGCCGTATAAGGGCAAGGGCATCCGGTATGCGGGCGAAGCCGTCCGACGCAAGGCCGGCAAGGCCGCCACAGGGTCGAAGGGAGCGGCGTCGGCGTAAGCCGGCGGCGCGCAGATCAGGGAGCAAGCATGCGTGACCGTGCCATCAGCCGGATGCGGCGACACCGGCGCATCCGCAAGCGCGTGGTCGGATATCCCGACCGGCTGCGGCTGGCGATCTTTCGAAGCCACAAGCATCTGGTCGTCCAATTGATCAACGACTTGGAACAAAAGACCGTGCTGGGCTACTCAACGAAGCGCCTGCAGCAGGACGGCCAGGCCAAGCGCGGCGGCAATGTCGCAGCGGCTGAGGAGCTCGGCCGCGTCGTGGCCTCGGAAGCCAAAAAACTTGGGATCCAACAGGTCGTGTTCGACCGGGGCGGCTACCGCTATCACGGTCGCATCAAGGCCTTGGCAGATGCCGCTCGACAAGGAGGCTTGCAGTTTTAACCATGGCCTACGAACGCGGTGGTCGGGAGCAATCCCAGTTCATTGAAAAACTCATCAGCATCAACCGGGTCGCCAAAGTGCACAAGGGCGGGAAACGCCTGTCGTTCGATGCCTTGGCGGTCGTGGGGGACGGCAAGGGGCGCGTCGGCGTGGCGCTTGGAAAATCGAATGAAGCTGCCGACGCCATCCGGAAGGGCTTCCAACGGGCTCAGCAGTTGATGGTGTCCATCCCGCTGAAGGGACCCACGATCCCCCATGAAACGATCGGCCATGCGGACGCCTGCCGCGTCCTGCTGAAACCCGCCAGCCCCGGGACCGGCATCATCGCCGGCGGATCCGTGCGAGCCGTCTGCGAAGCCTGCGGCATCCGGGATATCTTGACCAAGAGCCTGGGCTCCAGCAATGCCGTCAATTTGGCCAAAGCCACCCTCAACGGGCTGGTTTCGATGCGAACCGCCGACGTCTTCCGGGACCGGCGGAAAATTGACAGCGAACCGGCGGAAACCGCGGCCGCATGAACATCACCTCTCTTCCGACCATCCGCGGGGGCATGCACCGCCGCAAGCGCGTTGGACGCGGCATCGGATCCGGCCACGGCAAAACGTCGACACGCGGCCAAAAAGGACAGAAAGCCAGAACCGGGGAAGGCAAGCGCCCGGGATTTGAAGGCGGCCGCACGCCGCTGATCCGCAAGCTGCCGAAGCGGGGGTTCCGGCGCAAAGCGACCGGCCAGGAGCCGGTGATCCAGATCGTCAACGTCGAACAGCTCAACACGCTGCCCGCCGGCGACCGCATCACGCCGGCGACGCTCAAGGCGGCCGGGCTGATTCGGCACGAGGACGCGCGCGTCAAATTGCTCGGCAACGGCGCGGTGACCAAGCGGTTCACGGTGGCGGTCCATGCCGCCAGCGAATCGGCGCGCGCCAAGGTGACCGAAGCCGGCGGGACCGTGGAATTAATTGTCCCCAACCAACTCCAACGACAAGGAGCGCATGTTCAAGCTACTGAGCGCGCTCGCTAACGCATGGAAGATTCCGGAGCTTCGAAAGCGCCTCATTTTCACCTTGGGGATGCTGGCCATCTACGAGATCGGCATCTTCATTCCGGTGCCCGGGATCAACGGCAGCGAACTGGGACGGATCTTCGAAGAGCTCGCCCAGACCACGGGCGGCGGGCTGCTCAACCTGATGGACATGTTCACGGGTGGAGCGCTGTCGCACGCGACGGTGTTTGCGTTGGGCATCATGCCGTATATCAGCGCCACGATCATCGTGGAGACGCTGCTGGCGACCGCCATCCCGGCCCTGGAACGCCTTCGCAAAGAGGGCATGAGCGGGTACCGCAAGCTGCACCAGTACTCCCGCTACGCCACGGTAGTGCTCGCGGTCATCAACTCGACGATGTACGCGCTGTTGCTCGAGAAGGCGATCCCGGCGCAGTTCCATACGCAAATCGTCTTGTTTCCGGGGTGGGGCTTCCGCATCTTGACCGTGCTGACCATGACCGCCGGCATGTCCATGATCATGTGGCTGTCGGAGCAGATCACGGAACGCGGGATCGGCAACGGGATGAGCTTGCTGATGACGGCCTCGATCGTCGGCCGGATTCCGCTGGCCATCCGGGACACCGCGATGCGGCTGGGGCCGGGCGGGTTGGAGGCCAATCCCATGACACCGCTGATCGTACTGTTTATGGTCGCCTTGTTCGTGGGCGTGGTGCTGCTGGTGATCTTCGTCGAGCAAGGCCAGCGCCGGGTTCCGGTCCAGTACGCCCGGCGGGTCGTGGGAGGCAAGGTGCTGGCGGGGCAGAGCACGTACCTGCCCTTGAAGGTCAACACCGGTGGGGTGCTGCCGATCATTTTCGCCGTGTCGCTTTTGTATTTCCCGATGCAGATCGCCGGCCTCGTGCCGCAGCTGCGCGGCATCGCCGATTGGTTTTCTCGAACCTCGCTGATGTTCAACGTGTGTTACGCGGTGCTGATCGTGTTCTTCACCTACTTCAGCACGGCGATCACGGCGCACCAGTTTTTGGATGCGGCGGAGCAAATGAAGAAAGTGGGCGCCTTCATCCCCGGCATCCGGCCCGGGCAGGCCACCGTGGACTACCTGGATGGGATGCTGACCCGCGTGACCTTCGTGGCCGCGGTCTACCTGGTGGGGATCGCCATCCTGCCGGACTTGGTGATGGCCTGGATGAAGATCCCCTCGCGCGTTGCCAGCTTTTTTGGAGGCACGAGTTTGCTGATTGTGGTGGGCGTCACGCTCGACACGATGAAGCAAATTGAGTCGCACCTCTTGATGCGCCACTACGAAGGCTTCATGAAGCACGGGCGGCTGAAGGGACGCCGTACCGCGTAATCCCGTGGGCGCGCGGCTGGTGTTACTCGGACCGCCGGGGGCCGGCAAAGGCACGCTGGCCGCGTGGCTGAGCCAGCAGTACGGGTTCACCCCCATGTCCACGGGGGAGCTCTTTCGACAACAGATTCGGCGTCGGACGGCGCTGGGCCGGACCGTCAGCGAGTATGTCACCTCCGGGCGGTTGGTCCCGGATGCGCTGGTGGTCAAGGTCATGACGAGCCAGCTCACCCGGCCGCTGCTGCAGCGGGGCTTCGTGTTGGACGGCTTCCCCCGCACCACGGCGCAAGCCGAGGGGCTGGAGCGCTTCCTGGTCAGCCGCAAGGCGCCATTGACCGGCGCCATCGTGTTGACTTCGCCAGTGCGGGTGCTGCTGCGGCGGCTGTCAGGGCGGCGGGTCTGCGGGCGCTGCGGGGCCATTTACCACGTGCGCAACATGCCGCCGAAGCGCTCCGGCATCTGCGACCGGTGCCAAAGCCCATTGATCATTCGAAAAGACGATCAGGCCGACACGATCCGCGAACGGCTGCGGATTAACCGCGCGCAAGCCAAACCGTTGGTGGCGTATTATCGCCGGCGCGGCCTGCTGCACCCGCTGCGGGCGGATGGTTCCAGCCAGGCGATGTTCGACCGGGCCGCTCGGCTGCTCAAGGCGCACGGATGGGCGGCCCCACGACCGGCGCGCCGCGCGCGCGGATGATCGAATTGAAAACGGCCCAAGAGCTCGTGCACATGCGCCAGGCGGGAGCGGTCGTGGCCAAGATGCTGCAAGCCGCGGCTCAGGCGGTCGCGCCGGGCGTCAAGACCAAAACGCTCGACGACGTGGCGGCGCGCGTCATTGAGCAGGCGGGAGCGCAGCCGGCGTTTAAAGGCTATCGCGGCTATCCCGCAACGATTTGCGTGTCGATCAACGATGAAGTGGTGCACGGGATCCCCGGACACCGCGCGATCCGCGAAGGCGACGTGGTGAGCATTGATGCCGGCGCGAAGGTGGCCGGCTATTATGCCGATGCCGCCATCACGGTGGCGGTGGGGGCCGTGCCCCAGGCCAGCCAGCGGCTCATCAACGTGACGAAAGACGCGCTGGCGAAAGGCATCGCCCAGGCCTTGCCGGCCAACCGGCTGGGAGACATCTCGCACATCGTGCAAGGAGTGGTGGAAGGCGCCGGGCTCTCGATCGTGCGCGACTTCGTCGGCCATGGGATCGGCCGGGCGCTGCATGAGGACCCGCCCATTCCGAATTTCGGCCTGCCGAATCAAGGGCCCCGGCTGAAACCCGGCATGGTGTTGGC
Organism: Candidatus Omnitrophota bacterium; assembly: GCA_016190215.1. Taxonomy (GTDB): domain Bacteria; phylum Omnitrophota; class Gorgyraeia; order Aquiviventales; family Aquiviventaceae; genus JACPRA01. Next base: position 22,968 of record JACPRA010000022.1, on the reverse strand, counting down.
GATCGAGCCGATGGTCACCATAGGCGGATGGGAAGTGGAAGTGCTCGCAGATGGGTGGACGGCCGTGACCAAAGACCATTCACTTGCCGCGCATTTTGAGCACACCGTGGCCATTACGGAGCACGGGCCGGAGATTCTCACGCAGTTGGAATCGTGGAACTAACGGGAGCACGGATGAAAGTGCAAGCCTCGGTCAAGCGCATTTGTAATCACTGCAAGCTGATCCGGCGCAAGCGGGTGTTGCGCGTGTTGTGCACGAACCCCAAGCACCGGCAGCGGCAAGGTTAAGGACGGGAGGAACGAACTCGCATGCCCCGCATCATGGGTATAGATTTGCCGAAAGAGAAGCGCACGGACGTGGCGCTGTGCTATCTCTACGGCATCGGTCCGGTCACCTCGGCCAAAGTGCTGGCCCAGACGCAGATTGATCCCGCGAAGCGCGCCAAGGACTTGACGGACCAAGAGCTGGCCAAGCTGAGCCAGCACATGCAGGCGACGTACAAGATCGAGGGGGACCTGCGCCGCGAGATTTCGTCCAACATCAAGCGGTTGATCGACATCGGAGCGTACCGCGGCACGCGCCACAAGCGGGGCTTGCCGGTGCGCGGGCAGCAAACGCGCACGAACGCCCGCACCCGGAAGGGCCCGCGGCCTCGCGTCGGGGTGCGCCGCAAGGTCCGGCCGACAACGCCATCCGGTTCGCGAGCCTAAGGAGCACACATGGCGACTACACCGACCACCACGACCACGGCCGCGACGGCGGCCCCGGATGCCGCAGAGCGCAATAAACCCAAAACCAAAAAGCGCCACGCGCCCAGCCAGGGCGTCGCGCATATTTTGGCCACGTTCAACAATACGATCATCGCGATTGCCGACCGGCAGGGGAACACGCTCTGCTGGAGCACCGCCGGCACCAGCGGCTTCCATGGATCGCGCAAATCCACCCCGTATGCCGCGCAGGTCGCCGCCATGCAGGCCGCCAAGAAAGCCGGTGAAATGGGCGTCAAAGAAGTCGAGGTCTGGGTCAAAGGTCCGGGACAAGGCCGCGAATCCGCGATCCGGGCGCTCCAACAGGCCGGATTGACGATCACCGCGATCAAAGACGTGACCCCGATTCCGCATAACGGATGCCGGCCCCCCAAACGGAGAAGAGTGTAATGAGACAGCAGACAGCAGACAGCAGACAGCAGACAGCCCAGAGAGCGGAGAACCGACCTCCGTGTGCTGTGTGCTGTGTGCTGTGTGCTTCGCCAAGCGGGAGAAGCTCGTAATGGGACGTTACGTTGGGCCTTCGTGCCGGCTCTGCCGGCGGGAAGGGGTGAAGCTGTTCCTCAAAGGGCAAAAGTGCTACACCCCGAAGTGCCCGCTTGAGAAGCGCGCCTACGCTCCCGGCCAGCATGGCCAGGGCCGCGTGAAGCTGTCCGACTACGGCGTGCAGCTGCGCGAAAAGCAAAAAGCCAAGCGCATCTACGGCGTGTGGGAGCGGCAATTCAAAGGCTATTTCCAAGCGGCCCAAAAAACCAAGGGCGTCACCGGACAGATGCTCCTCCAGCAGTTGGAGCGCCGGCTGGATAACGTGGTCTTCCGCATGGGATTCGCGACCTCCCGCGCCGAAGGGCGGCACATCGTCCATTACCGCGCCATCGCGGTGAACGGCCATATCGTGGATATTCCGTCGTATCAGATCAAGGTGGGGGACGTCGTCCAAGTCCGGCCGCAAGCCGCCGGCGGGGTGGCCCGCGTGAAAGCCAACCTGGACCTCACGAAAGACCGGCCGGTGCCGAGCTGGCTGCAGATCGAGCCGGCGCAGCTCAAAGGCATCATCGTGCGGCTGCCGCAAAAAGAAGACGTGGGATTGCCGATCCAAGAACAATTGATCGTTGAGTTGTACTCGAAGTAAACCCTGACGGAGGAACGCATGGGAACCTTATGGCGCGATTTTGCCATGCCGAAGCATTTAGCGTGTGAGGAGTCCAGCCTCACTGAGACGTATGGCAAGTTCATCGCGGAGCCGTTCGAGCGGGGATTCGGCGCCACCATCGGCAACAGCCTGCGCCGCGTCCTCATTTCGTCCATTGAAGGCGCCGCCGTCACGTCCGTGAAGCTTGACGGTGTCCTGCATGAATTCTCCACGATTCCGGGCGTGCAAGAAGACGTCGCCCAAATCGTCCTGAACGTCAAGCAACTCGTGCTGCGCTCGCACAGCCGCCAGCCGAAGACCGTGGTCATTGAGCGCAAGAAGAAAGGCCCGGTGACGGCCGCGGACATCGAGGCCGATGACACCATCGAGATCCTGAATCCGGACCTGGTGCTGTGCACCCTGACCAAGGCGGACACCTTCCGGATGGAGATGGAAGTCAGCCGCGGCCGCGGGTATTTCCCGGCGGAGAAGCACCAAAAAGAGGGCAAAGCGATCGCCGCCATCCCGGTGGATGCCGCGTTCTCGCCGGTCAAGCGGGTCAATTTCCACGTGGAGGACACCCGCGTGGGCCAGGTGACGGACTACGACCGGCTGATCCTGGAAGTGTGGACGAGCGGGGCCATGGGACCCAAGGACGCGCTCCTCTACGCCTCCAACATCATGCAGCGGCACCTCGATCTCTTCGTGAACTTCGGCACGCTGCCGGAAGAGCCGGAAGAAGTGGAGACCACCGCCGTAAGCGAGGAGTTGGCGGAGAAGCTCAAGACGCCGATTGCCGAGCTCGAGTTGTCGGTGCGGGCGGCCAACTGCCTTCGCGAAGCCAAGATCCACACCATCGGCGAGCTGGTGCAGAAGACCCCGCAAGAGCTGTTGAAATACCGGAACTTCGGCAAGAAATCGCTGCAGGAAATCGACGAGCTGCTCAAGAGCATGGGGCTGGCCATCGGCATGGCGGTGCCCGAGCAGTTCAAAGTGGAATCGGCGTTGTAAGTCCTATGCGCCACGCTCGACGAAATCGGCGGCTGTCGCGCCCTCCGGCGCACCGGGACTCCCTGCTGTCCACCATGGCCAAGCAGATGATCGCCCACGGGCGGGTCCGCACGACGGTTGCCAAGGCGAAGGAATCGCAGCGCATCGTGGACCGCCTGATCACGTGGGGGAAGGACGGCAGCGTGCACTCCCGCCGCCAGGCCTATCGCATCCTCCAGGACCAGGTGCTGGTCAAGCAGTTGTTCGGCGATGTGGCCCCGCGGTTTTTGGATTGCCGCGGCGGCTACACCCGGGTGTTGCGGCTCTCGCCCCGGCTTGGGGACGGCGCGGACCAAGCGCTGTTGGAATTGACCCGCCTGCCCGCACCGACGACGAAGCGCGCCCCCGCCGCGGCCGCCGCCAAAGCTCCGGCGCCGAAGCCTGATGCTGCCACAGAAGCTCAACCCGAGGCCGAAGGTGCAGAATCCCAGAAATCCGGCACATTTTTTGAAGGCTTGCGCAAGCTGTTCCGTCCCAAAAAGGGAGCAGCCGACACGTAATTCGGTCGGACGCACATGACGATCGGCATCTCCATGGCCGAGCGCGTCCGAACGCTGGAAGGGTCACCGACCCTCGCGCTGGCCGCCAAAGCCAAAGCCCTGCTGAAAGCCGGCAAACCGGTCATTGACCTTAGCGCCGGCGAGCCGGATTTTCCCACACCCGAGCCGATCAAGCAGGCCGGCATCCGGGCCATCCACGACAACCGCACGGTCTACACTCCGGCGTCCGGCATCCCGGAGTTGCGCGCGGCCATCGCGCAGGACCTCACCACGCGCCAGGGCGTGTCGTACGAGCCAAGCCAGGTGCTGGTGACCAGCGGCGCCAAACACGCGCTCTACAACGCGTTTCAGGCCCTGTGCGACCCCGGCGACGAAGTGATCATCTTCGCCCCGTATTGGGTCAGCTACCCGGCCCAGGTCCACCTCGCCGGCGGCCGGGCGCGCATCGTCGCCACCACGGAAGCGCAGGGATACCAACCGGACCTCAAGGCCATCCAGGCTGCGTTGACACCGCGCACGAAAGCCATCGTCCTCAACAGCCCCTCCAATCCGACCGGCGCGCTGATGGAGCGCGAACGGCTGCAGGCCATCGCCCGGCTGGCGATGGAGCGCGGCATCATGATCATCAGCGATGAAATTTATGACCGGCTGGTCTACCCGCCCGCCCAGGCCTGCTCGCTCCTGCAGGCGGAGCCCTCCGCCGCCGCGCACACCTTGATCGTCAACGGCGTCTCAAAAACGTACAGCATGACGGGCTGGCGCATCGGCTACATCGCCGGCCCCAAACCGCTGGTGGAGGCCATGGGCGCGCTCCAGAGCCACTCGACGTCCAATCCCACGTCCATCAGCCAATACGCCGCGCTGGCAGCCTTCACGCAGCCGATTCCGGATGTGGCCGCCATGCTCCATGAGTTTCACCAGCGACGCGACCGATTCGTCGGCGGCCTGAACCAGCTCCCCGGCCTGTCCTGCTTCATGCCCGGCGGCGCGTTCTACGCCTGGTGCAACATCACGCAGCTTGGCCAGCCGGCCGCCGTCATCGCGGCGCGATGGCTCGAGGACATCTTCGTGGTGGGGGTGCCGGGGGAAGGGTTCGGCTCTGCGGACTACATCCGGTTTAGCTTTGCCGCGTCCAGCCACTCGCTGCAGGAGGGACTAGCGCGCCTGGCCTCCTGGCTGCGCCAACAGAAAGCCGCCGCATGACCCGCACACATTCCGTCACGCTGATCCCCGGCGACGGCATCGGCCCGGAAGTCTCCGACGCCGCGCGCCGCTGTCTGGAAGCCACCGGGGTTCGCTTTGCCTGGGACGAGCAGATCGCCGGCGAAGCCGCCATTGAGCGGTTCGGCACGCCCTTGCCGGCGGAGACCCTCGCGTCGGTCCGCCGCACGCACGTCGCGCTGAAAGGGCCGATCACCACGCCCATCGGCACCGGCTTCCGGTCGGTCAACGTCGCCCTGCGCAAAGAGCTGGACCTCTTCGCGTGCGTCCGTCCCTGCCGATCGTACGCGGGTGTGCGCTCGCCGTTTCAGGGGGTGGATTTGGTGATCGTCCGCGAAAACACCGAAGATCTGTATGCCGGAATCGAATTCGCCGCCGGCTCGCCGGACGCCGCGACGGTGATCGGCGCCATCAACCCGCTCATCAAACAACCGCTGCGCCTAGACTCGGCCATCAGCATCAAGCCGATCTCGGCGTTTGGTTCCGAACGCATCGTCCGGTACGCCTTCGAGTACGCCCTCGCCCATGGCCGCAACAAGGTGACGGCCGTGCATAAGGCGAACATCATGAAGTGCACGGACGGGCTCTTCATGGAGACCTCCCGTCGCGTGGCCAAGGCGTACGAAGGGCGGGTCGCGTTTGAAGACCGGCTCGTGGACGCCACGTGCATGCAGCTGGTGCTGCGCCCGCGCGAGCTGGATGTGCTGGTGCTGCCGAACCTTTACGGGGACATTCTCTCCGACCTGTGCGCGGGACTGGTCGGCGGGCTGGGGGTGGCGCCAGGCGCCAATATCGGCGAAACCACCGCGGTGTTTGAAGCCGTCCACGGCAGCGCGCCGAAATACCGCGGCATGAACAAAGCCAACCCCACGGCCATGATCCTCTCCGGGGTGTTGCTGCTGGAGCATGTGGGAGAAGCCGACGCGGCGCGCCGATTGGAAGCCGCCGTGCGCGCGGTGCTGGCCGAGGGCAAGGCCGTAACGTACGACCTCAAACCCACGCGCGAGGATCCCACGGCGGTGGGCACCTCGGCGATGGCGGATGCCATCATTACTAAGCTGACAGCTGACAGCTGACAGCAGACAGCGTAGAAGAAACATTTTAAAATTCCGAAAACGTAGTCAGGAGGCTGTCCTGTACGCTCTACGCTGTACGCTGTCCGCTAGACTCTAATGCGACGCTACCCACAGTGGTTGGTCAAACCCTTCTCGCCGGACGGCACGGCCCGGACGGTGCGGGAGCTCGTCGGCGACCTCGATCTGGTGACCGTGTGTGAAAGCGCCCTGTGCCCGAACCTGCGGGAATGCTACAGCCAGCGGCAGTTGACGTTCATGATCCTCGGAGACCGGTGCACGCGCACGTGCCGGTTTTGCGCCGTGGACCACGGCAAACCCCAGCCCGTGCGGGCGGATGAGCCCGTCCGAGTGGCCAACGCGGTGCAGCGCCTCAAGCTGCGGCATGTGGTCATCACCTCGGTCGCGCGCGACGATCTGGCGGATGAGGGCAGCGGGCAGTTTGTCGCTGTGGTGCGCGCCGTCCGCGAGCGCAATCCCGGCGTCACCGTGGAGACGCTCGTCCCGGACTTTCACGCGCGGCGCGAGTTGATCGCGCAGCTCATGACGGAACCGCCGGAGGTGTTTTCGCATAACGTGGAAACGGTCGAACGGTTGACCCCGGCGGTGCGCATCCAGGCCACCTACGCGCGCTCGCTGGAGGTGCTGCGGCTGGCCCGCTCGATGGGCCCCGGCATCCTGGTAAAATCTGGTATGATGTTGGGGCTTGGAGAGCAGCCGCAGGAAGTGGACCGCGCATTTGCCGACCTCCTCGGCGTCGGGTGCACGCACCTGACCTTGGGACAGTACTTGCGCCCGACGACCGACCACCTGCCGGTGGCGGAATACCTCAGCCCGGAACGGTTCGCCTGGTATGAGCAGCGCGCCTACGCCGCGGGGTTCCGATGGGTGCAATCCGGCCCCTTTGTCCGAAGCTCGTACCATGCCGTTGACGCCATTGACGCATTACACGTTGAGGAGAGCGTAACCATCGAATGACCGCCCGTCGTCCTCGAGGCATCTCAGCCAGCATCAAACGAGTGCAAGCCCAGCTCCGACAACGCCAGCAGCGTGAGCGGCAGCGCAACGCCCATCGCCTGTTCCAGGAAGCCACGCGCCTGAAGCGGCTGCCGCTCTACCTGTTCGCCATCCTGGACGACCTGAAGGCGCAGGCGCGGGCGCAGGGTATTGACGTGATTGACCTGGGCATGGGCAACCCGGATCTGCCCCCGCCGCCGCACGTGATCACGGAGCTACACCGGCGGGCGGATGATCCTGTGAACCATCATTACTCCCGGCCGGACGGCGTCGTCGAGCGGAAATTGCGGGACGCCATCGCCGCATGGTACCGCCGGAAATTCCGCGTGACGCTGGATCCCCGCACCGAGACGCTGCCGCTGTTGGGTTCCAAAGAGGGTATCTCGCACCTGACGCTGGCGTTCCTGAACCACGACGATATCGCGCTGGTCCCGAACCCGACGTACCCGGTCCATTTCAACGGTGTGGTCATGGCCGGAGGGGTCTTGCACAACATCCCGATCCACGCCGACCAGGGCTACCTGCCGGACCTGAAGGCGATCAGACCGGAGATCCTGCGGCGCGCAAAGATGCTATTTCTGAGCTACCCGCACAACCCCACCGCCGCGGTCGCCAATCTCAAATTCTTCCAGGACACGGTTCGCTGGGCAAAACGGCACCGGATCATGGTGGTCCACGATTTTGCCTACTCGGATTTTGTCTACGAGGGAGCCAAGGCCCCCAGCATCATGCAGGTGCCCGGAGCGAAGGAGATCGCGGTGGAGTTCCACACGCTCTCCAAGTCCTACTGCATGCCCGGCTGGCGGTTTGGCTTCGCCGTCGGCAATCCGGACGTGCTGGCCTCCTTGGCCAAGACCAAGAGCTACATTGATTTCGGGATTTTCCGACTGGTGCAGTGGGGAGCCATCCAAGCCCTCACCGGGCCGCAGGGCCACGTGACGACGGTGGTCAAGGAGTACGGCCGGCGGCGGAAATTGTTCGTGGAAGGATTGCAGCGCATCGGGTGGGACATCCCGATGCCGAAGGGGACGTTTTACGTGTGGGCCAAGATTCCGCAGAAGTTCAGCGCCTTCACGTCGTTGGAGTTTGCGACACTCTTGATGCAGGAAGCTGGTGTGGTGGCAGCTCCTGGAACCGGCTTCGGGGAACACGGGGAAGGGTTCGTCCGGTTCGCGCTGGTCGAGCCTGAAGCGAGGCTGAAGGAAGCTGTCACACGCATCGAGCGGGTCCTGCGCATGGAAAGCTGATCCGCTCCGTGGTAGCTTCGCATCTGAACTGCGCTGTGCGCCCGTTGGCCGGGTGGGGTCCAGCAATTCCGGCGAACGGGCGTCATGCCGTCGCCTCCGCCGAGGGCGCGGCATGAGCGGCCGGCGCTTTCTGCTCCTGCACGTGACGACCAGCTCCGGCCATCACCATGCCAGCCTGGCCATCGCCCAAGGGCTGCGCCAGCTGGACCCGACCTGCCAGATCATGAACGTGGACGCCTTCGACTACACCACCCGCTTCATCAAGTCGGCGATCATGCGCTCGTATATGTCCATCATCCGCCATCAGCCGGACGTATGGGAGTACCTGTACGACAACCCCACCATCCATAAGCGCGTGCAGCATTTTCGGGGCCTCCTCCACCACTACCACGGCCGCAAGCTGCAGCGGCTGCTGGAAACCGCGCAGCCGCACGCCATCGCCTGCACCCAGGCGTTTCCCTGCGGGATGGTCGCCGATTTTAAGAAACACCGGGCCTTGCAGATCCCGCTGGTCGGCGTCCTGACCGACTTCGCCCCGCACCTGTACTGGATGCACGAAACGATCAACACGTACGTGGTCGCTGGAGACGAATTGCGGGACCGCTTCGTGGCCAACGGCATTGAGGCCGAGCGAGTACGCGTCTTCGGCATCCCGGTGCCGCCGCGCGCCATCCAGCCCGCGGACCTGGAGCGCGTCGCCGGCCAGTTTGGCGTGGACCGGAACCGGCCGATGATCCTCGTCATGGGCGGCGGCAGCGGCTTCGGGCCGCTGCGGGAACTGATGCTCAGCCTCGACCGGGTGCCGATGCCGTGCCAATTCGTGGTACTCGGGGGCACCAACCACGCGCTGGTCCACTGGCTGCGCCAACAATCGTTCCGCCAACCCATCACCGTCCACAGCTATGTGGACACCGTGCCGGAGCTGATGCGCCTGGCCACGCTGATCATCACGAAACCCGGAGGCCTGACGACCTCCGAAGCCTTGGCATTCGGCACACCGCTCCTCATGGTGTCCCCCATCCCGGGGCAGGAAATGTGCAACGCCCGCTATTTGCTCTCTCACGAGGCCGCCTTGCTGCTCGAACATCCGCACCTGGCGCACGAGGTCGTCACCCAATTACTCGAGCAGCCGGAGCGCCTCGCCGCGTTGAAAACCCGCATGAAGCGCTTGGCCCATCCCAACGCCGGACTGGACATCGCCCAGCACATGATCACGCTGGCGGACGCGTTTCGGAACGGCCCGGCCGCTCCGGCCCACGCGCCAACCGGCGCCACCGCGGCATGATCGGACAGATCGCCCTCTACCGGCTGGGGTCCGGCATCAGCGTCGCGCTGCCGAGACGGTGGGCCTACTGGGTCGGGGAGCGGCTGGGCGATGCCCAGTGGCGGTGGTCGGCCCGCGACCGCCGCGCGGTGCAAACGAACCTGAGCGCCATCCTAGAGCGGCCGGTGAGCCCAAGCGATCATCGCGTGCGGGAAGTCTTCCGGAACTTCGCGCGGTACTTGGTGGAATTTTTCCGGGCCTTCGCCGCCGCGCCCCCATCGGTGATCATTGACGGACGCGAGCACCTCGAGAGCGTGGCGCGCACCGGCCACGGCGGCATCGTCTTAAGCGCGCACCTGGGCAATTGGGAGTTGGGCGGCATGCTGTTATCCCGCATGGGGCTGCCGTTTTCCGCCGTCGCGCTGCGCCACCGGTCGCTCTGGGTGAACCGGTTTTTCGACCGGCAACGGACGCGCGAAGGCATCTTTGTCATCCCGCTCGGGCCCTCGGCGACGCGGGAATGCCTGGCCCGGATTCGCCACGGGGGGTTTGTCGCGATTTTGGGCGACCGCGAATTCGGCTCCAACGGCATCCCGGTGCGCTTCCTGGGGCGGCGCGTGCCGCTGCCGCGGGGCCCGGCCCTCCTGAGCCTCCGCACCGGCGCGCCGGTGATTCCCGTGCTCATGATCCGGGAAGGGCAGTGGCGGTTCCGCCTCGTCATCGCCCCGCCCATCTGGCCAACCGCCGCACCCGCCTCCGCCGGCCCGGCCGCGCTGGCGGCAGCGTTGACGCAAGAGTATGCCGGGGCCATTGAGCGCTACATCCGACGGTTTCCTACTCAATGGCTGATGTTCGCCCCGCTGGATTCATTCGCGGAATCAAGGAGCTGCTCTCCACCATGACCGTCACCACCTGCGTATTGCTGCCGGCGTACAACGCCGCGAAGACCATCGGACCACTTGTACAACAGATCAAACAGCTCGGCTACGACGCCATTGTCGTGGACGACGGCTCCACGGATGACACGGCGAAGCTGTCCACCCAGGCAGGCGCCTTCGTCATGAGCCATGTCACGAACCGCGGCAAGGGCTGCGCCCTGCGCACCGGCATCGCGTTTGCGCTGCGGTCCTCCTACACGATGATCGTCACGCTCGACAGCGACGGCCAGCACGACCCGGCGGACATCCCGCGGCTGGTCGCGGCAGCCGGCGGCGCGCCGCCGGCGATCGCCATCGGGCATCGCCAGTTCACCCGTGAGATGCCGCGCAACCGGCGCTGGACGAACCGGCTGATGTCCGGCGTGATCTCCTGGCTCACGCGGCAGCGCATTCCTGATTCGCAATGCGGGTTCCGCGCGATTCCGCGCGAGCTGCTCACCCGCTTGCCGCTGTCCAGCTGCCGTTTCGAGCTGGAAACCGAGCTGCTGCTCGTGGCCGCCCGCCGGCGGATCGCCCTGGTGTCCGTGCCGATCCGCACCATCTATGACCAGCACACCAGCCACATCCACCCGCTGCTGGACGGATGGCGATTTCTGTGCCTGATCTTCCGCCACCTGGTGAAGCTTCCGCTCCCCTCCTCAGCCCACGACGCCCCATGACGTTCGAGGACGCGCGGCGGCGGATGGTGGAGGCGCAGTTGCGCGGCCGGGGCCTGGAGGATCCGCGCCTGCTGCGCGCGTTCTTCGACGTCCCGCGGCATGATTTCGTCCCGGCGGAGCTGCAGGCGGAGGCCTATGCCGACCGGCCGCTGCCCATCGGGGCGGGGCAAACCATCAGCCAACCCTATATCGTCGGACTGACGCTGAGCCTGCTGCGGCTGCAGGGGCATGAGCGCGTGCTGGAAATCGGCACCGGCTCCGGCTATCAAACCGCGCTCCTGGCGCGCCTGGCGTTGGAGGTCTACTCCGTAGAGCGCCTGCCGGAGCTGGCCGAGACCGCTCGAGAACGATTGGCCCGCATCGGGGCGCTGAACGCGCACCTCCATATCGGGGACGGTTCGTTAGGGTGGGCCGCGCACGCCCCGTATGACGCCATGGTGGTCGCGGCCGGCGTGCCCCAGATTCCGCCTGCGCTGGTGGACCAACTGGCCGACCCCGGGCGCCTCGTCATCCCGGTGGGGACCGCCCGATCCCAAATACTGACCGTGGTGGAGCGGCGCGGGGGCGCGCTCCGCACGGCCGACGCGGGCGAATGCAGCTTCGTCCCCCTCATCGGCCAAGACGCCTGGCCCCCCTCCCCCTCCTAATCCCCCCAAAAGCACATAGTTCGTCGTGGCGGGTGGTGCCCTGAGCTGAGGTCAGGGGTGACGCCGCAGACGGGCGCCCGTCACGCGCAGCCGCAGCGAGCATGACGGGCTGTCGGAGGCGGCAGGACCCCTGACCCGGCGAGCACAAATTGACAGAAGTGCGTCTCCCACTTATAATAACCAGATCATGCCACGCGTTGAAGTCCGTGACGACGAAAGCCTTGAAAAAGCTCTGCGGCGGTTCAAGCGTCTGCTGGAGCGGGAAGGCACGTTGAAAACCCTCAAGGCCAAAAAGCATTACGAAAAACCCAGCGAGCGCAAGCGTCGAGAGCTTCGACAGGCGATCAGCCGCCACGCTCGCGCGACCTCGTAACGCCAATACCAGTGGGTGAACGCAGGCGTTCCGCTCCGGGCGGGACGCGCCACGTCGCTCACGGGTCATCCCGTCATCATTGAGCCGTGTCCGCGCCTCGCGTTTCCCTCCTGCTCATCGCAGCCGCCGCGCTGGCGGGCGTGTTCATTGGACGAGAACAAGCCCATAACCTGATGCCACAACACCACGCGCAATCCGCCCCGGCCGTCGGGCAAACCGTGCTGGACAACGGGCTGCGGGCCGTCTGGGAAGAAGACCACCGCCAGCCGTTGGTGGCGCTGGAAGCGCGCATCATCGGCGGGTTGCGCCAGGAAGGGCCCTACCTCGGCAGCGGCATCACCCACCTGCTGGAGCACATGCTCTTCAAGGGCACGACCAGCCGCGCCCCCGGCAGCATTGACCAGGAAGTGCGCCGCTACGGGGGCACCATCAACGCGTTCACGTCCCACGACCACACCGGCGTGACGCTGTTCGTCGAATCGCGCTACTTGCCGGAGGCCCTCGAACTCCTTTCCGACATCCTGCAGCACGCCATTTTTCCACCGGAAGAATTGGCCAAGGAGCGCCCCGTCGTCGTCTCGGAAATCCGCATGAACCTGGATGATCCGGACCGGCGGCTCTCCCACCTGTTCTGGCGGCACCGCTTCCTAGTCCATCCCTACCACTACCCGATCCTCGGCGAGCTGGCGCTGCTGGACCGGCTGACGGTGGAGGATCTGCGCGCGTACTACCACGCGCAATACGTGCCGAACAACGTGGTGGTCAGCTGCGTCGGCGACCTCGATGCCGCGCGCATGCCCGAGCTGCTGGGCCAGGCCTTCGGGTCGTGGCCGCAGGGCGCGCCCTACCAGGTCATCGTGGAGCCGGAGCCTCCGGCCTCCGGCGTGCGGAAGGCCGTGGAGTCGCTGCCGGTGCAAACGACGTACATCGTCATCGGATTCCCCTCGGTCCGGCTGGCGGACCCGGACCTCTACCCGTTGGATGTGCTGGCCACCGTGCTGGGGCAGGGGCAGAGCTCCCGGCTCAATGAGACGATCGTCCGCCAGCGCCGCCTGGCCTCGACGATCGGGGCGGGGAACTATACGCCGTTCGATCCCGGGGCCTTCACCATCTCGCTGCGCACCGAACCGGACACAGCCCACGCGGCCGTCGAAGCCGTCCTCCGGGTGGCGGAGGGCATCGTCTCGCGCGGCATCACGCCCAAGGAACTGGCGAAAGCCAAGCGCCAGGTGCTGGCCGAGTATTTTTCGCAGCGGCAGACGATCGACGCCAAAGCGGGCGACCTGGCCAATTCGCTGGCCCTCACCGGCGATCCGGGGTTCTCGTGGCGCTATGTCGAAGGCATCCGCCGCGTCACAGCGGCCCAGGTCAAGCGGGTCGCGCGCGCCTACCTGGACCGCTCGCGCATGACGGTCGCCATGATCCAGCCGGAAAACCAGCCGAAGACCGCCGCGCCCGCGAAGCCGGAAGCCGGGCCGATGCGCATGGACAAACACGTCCTGCCCAACGGCCTGACGGTCCTCATCGGGGTGGACCGCCAGTTGCCGCTGAGCTCCATCCTCGTGGCCAGTCGCGGCGGCGTGCGGGCGGAAACCGAGGAGACGCAAGGACTCGCGAACCTCACCGCCCAGCTGCTGGCCAAAGGCACGACGCGCAAAACCGCCTCCCAGATCGCCGCGGAGGTGGAATCACTCGGGGGGAACCTCAGAGCGTTCAGCGGACGGGACGGCTTCGGCCTATCGCTGCAGTTGCTGTCGGAGGACACCGGCAGCGGGCTGGACCTGTTGCATGAGCTGGTCACTGACTCCACCTTTGCCGAGCCGGAGCTGGAACTTCAACGCCAATTGATCCTGCAGGAGCTGCACGCGCGGGAAGACGATGTGTTTGACGTCGGCGGCCGGCTGATGCGTCGCACGCTGTTCCGGACGCACCCGTACCGGTTCGATCCGCTCGGGCAGCCGGAGACGGTCGCCCGCCTGGAGCGCAAGCAGTGCCAAGCCTTCGCCCGCGATTGGCTGGCCGCGCGCAACATGGTGCTGACCATCGTGGGAGACGTGCAGCCCTCCGCCGTATTGCGGCAAGTCCGGGCGCAATTCGGCTCGCTCTCACAGCGCGCGCCGGCGGCATGGCCGGCATCGCTCCCGCACGAGCCACTGCGCGAGATCCGGCACGCCACCCGCGTCATCGAGAAAGAACAGAGCGTGGTCATGGTGGGGTTCCGGGGCACGACGGTGGCCGCGCAGGACCGGGACGCCCTGGATGTGCTGACCGCCGTCATGTCCGGCATGAGCGGCCGGCTGTTTCAATCGGTCCGGGAGCGCTACGGGTTGTCCTACACCTTGGGCGCCACCAACGTGCCGGGCTGGGACCCGGGCAGCCTCGTGATCTACGCCGCGACCAAGCCGCAAGACCGCGAACGCGTCCTGCACGTCGTGCGGGAACAGGTGGAGCTGCTTCGGGCGCGCGGGATCACGGCGGACGAGCTGGACCAAGCCCGCCGCTACCTCATCGGACATCATCGGCTGGATCTGCAGCAGCTCTCCGGAATCGTCAAACGCGCGACGCTGGATGAGCTCTACGGCCTGGGCTACGACGCCTGGACCCGGTATGAAGCGCGGCTGAACGCCGTCACGATCGAGCAGGTGCACCAGGTCATTGACCGCTACTTGACTCCGGCGGCGTGCGCTGAGATCACGGTGGGACCGGATGGCGCGCCCTCCAAGTAACCCTCATTACGTCAGGCGGGCGTTAGTCGCCGGGTATTTGTATCCAAAGGCAGCCGGCGAGCTGCGGGAGTTTTTGGACACCTGCGAAGCCGCGCCGGTTCCCGTGCCGGCCATCAGCGTGATCGTGCCGCATGGCGGGTACCAGCAATCCGGGCGCATCGCCGGCGACACCTTGCGAGCCGTCCGCATCCCTCGGCTCTGCCTGCTGATCGGCCCGGACCACCTCGGACAGGGCGCGCGCTGGAGCCTGATGACGGCGGGAACGTTTCACACCCCCTTAGGCGAGGTGCCGGTCCACACGGAAATGGCTCAACGGCTGCAGCGCGCCTGCCCGCTGCTCCAGGGCAGCGCAGACGCGCATCACACGGAGCATGCGCTGGAAACCATCTTGCCGTTCCTGCAAGCCTGGGGACCCTCCGACCTGGCGATCGTGCCGTTGCTCGTGTCGGGCGAGGAGGCGGAGGAGATCCGCCAGGTCGCAGACGCCATCGCGCGCGTCCTGCAAGAGACGGAGGAACCGGTCCTCGTCGTCGCCAGCGCGGACCTGAGCGCCTACACGCCGGCGGAGGCCACCCGGCGGACGGACGCCCAGCTCCTGCAGGAAATCCAATGCCTCCGGGAAGACCAGGTGCTGCAGCGCGCCAAAGAGCTGCGCCTGACCTCCTGCGGCACCGCCCCCATCGCCTGCGCGGTTGGGGTGGCCCGGCGCCTGGGAGGGCGCGCGGCGCAGGTCATCCGGTACGGCACCAGCGCGGATGCCGGGGGCGACCCGGCCTCCGCCACCGGCTATGCCGGCATTTTGTTGCCACGCATGAACCCACAGGACAATTGATGAGCGACCCCGTGAAGAAACGAGTGGATGAGTCGTGGAAGGAGCAGGTGGAGCAGGAAAAAGAATCTCCGCCCGCTGCCGCGCCCTCGGCCCGCCCCGATGACTTGGGGACGGGGCGGGTGTCATCGCCTTCGGCGCCGGCGGCCGCGCGGCCTGAGGCGGCTGCCGCCGCGCACGCCGGCGAGCCGGAGATGCCCCAGGCCCGTTTTGATCTGTTCCTCTCGAGCCTGGTCATGGATGTCGTCATCGCGCTGGGCGAAACTCCGCACCCGGTCACGCGCAAACACGCCACCAACCTGGCGCAGGCCCGCTACCTGATCGACTTGCTCGGCATCCTGGAAGAGAAAACCAAAGGCAATTTGACGGTAGATGAAGCGCGGCTGCTCAAAGACGCGCTCTACCAGTTGCGGATGCGTTACTTGGCGAAAAGTGGAGGGTAACTCGTCGTGCCGTCGAGCGTCGTGCTGATCCTCTTGGTTCTGCTCATTCCAGCCGTCGTGCTGGCGGCCGCGTGGTGGCTGAAGAACCAATTTCCCCCGCTGGCCCGCAAAGCGCTGCAGGATGCGCGGGACGATTTTCTCCGCGAAGCCCACACCCGCCTGCAGCTCGAGCGCCAGGAGGGCCTCCGCGATTTGGAGTCCAAACGCCAGGCGGTGGACAGCGTGGTGACCGGGCTCGCCGGGCAGCTTGAACGCTACGAGCGGCTGATGAAGGAGTTCGAATCCGACCGCGAGCGGAAATTCGGACGGCTGGAAACCGAACTCGGGCAGGTCGCGAAGGGCGCGGAGCAGCTCCAGCGGACCACCGCGGGGTTGGCGGCGGTCCTGGGCAACTCCCGCGTCCGAGGCCAGTGGGGCCAGAAAATGGCTGAGGACATCCTGCGGCTGTGCGGACTCCAAGAGAGCATCCATTACCGCAAGGAGCTGGAAAACGCCGCCGGGCGCCCGGATTACACCTTTCTGCTGCCGGAGGCGCACAGCCTCTTCATGGACGTCAAGTTCCCCCTGGATCACTACCTGCGATTCACCGAAGCCCAGCAGGAAGACGACCAGCAGCGCTGCAAGGACGCCTTTATCAAGAGCGTGCGCGAGCATCTTCGGGAGATGGAGCGCAGGGCATATGGCGCCACGGACCAGTCCGTGGACTACACGATCCTGTTCATCCCGAACGAGCAAGTGTACGCGGCCGTCAACGAGTGGATGCCGCAGCTCATTGATGAGTGCTTGCAAAAGAAGCTGATCCTCTGCGGACCGTGGACGCTGTACGCCATCGTCCGCATTATCCACCAGGCCTGGCAGAATTACCGGTACTCCACGGCGGTCCGCGATATCGTCGAGACCATCAACGGCTTCATGCAGGACTACGCCAAATTCAAGGACCGGTTCGGCGAACTGGGCGAACTGCTGGACAAGCTGGACGGAAAGTACCGTGAAATCGCCGCGACCAGCGCGCAGCGGCTCGACGGCAAGATCCGGCGCATCGAGGAGTACCGGAAAGGGCAACAGCTCACCGAAGGGCCCGTAGAGCAGCCCAATCAGATGACACTGGAACAGCTCACAAGGAGCGGATCCGCATGATTGACCCCACACTGCTGGAGATCCTGGCCTGCCCGGCCTGCAAGACGCCCCTCACGCTCGAAGGGGAGCGGCTGGCCTGCGGAAGCTGCGGCCGGCGCTACCCGGTCCGGGACGGCATCCCGGTGCTGCTGGTGGATGAGGCGGAAAGGCCTGCGGCCTGATGGCGCGCCCCCACGTGCTGATCATCCACGGCCCGAACCTGCAGTTGCTGGGGTCCCGGCAGCCGCAGTGGTACGGCCGAAACAGCCTGGCCTCCATTGACCGGCAGTTGCGCGGCATAGCCAAGGCGCGGGGCGCCGACGTGACGATCGTCCAATCCAACCACGAAGGCAACATCGTGGAGTTGATCGGCAAGGCGGGGCGGTCGTACCAGGCCTTGCTGATCAATCCCGCGGCGTACACCCATACCAGCGTCGCCATCCGCGACGCCATCGAAGCCTCCGGCATCCCAGCGGTGGAGGTGCACCTCTCCAATATTTACGCTCGAGAGGCGTTTCGCCACCAATCCCTGATCGCGCCCGTGTGTCGCGGGCAGATCAGCGGGCTTGGAGAAGCCAGCTACCGGCTGGGCCTGGAAGCCGCCATCGAGCTGGCCCAAACCGCCGGCCTGCCCCGGAAGACACGGGGCGCCTCATCGCGGCCTGTGCGGCGTAAGAAAAACATGGCATAATAGGAGTTTCCCACGCAGATGATTTCAACCAACGAATTCAAAAGCGGCGCGGCCATCCTGGTGGACGGCGCCCTCTACGTCATCGTGGAGTTCCAGCACGTCAAGCCCGGCAAGGGCGGGGCGTTCGTGCGCACCAAGCTGCGCCGTCTCAAGAGCGACGCGGTGATCGAGCGCACCTTCCGGGCCGGGGACAAATTCCAGGACGCCTTCATCGAGAACCGCAAGCTGCAATTCCTCTACCGCGCCGGCGACCAGTTCCACTTCATGGACATGAAATCCTATGAAGAGATCTCGCTGACGGCGGAGGCCATCGGCAAATCCGCCGGCTTCCTGAAAGAGAACATGGAGATCGAGGGGGAGTTCTACGAAAGCGACTTGATCGGGCTGACCCTCCCGGTCTTCGTGGATTTGCGCATCGTGGAGACGGAGCCGGGCATCCGGGGGGACACCTCGAAGTCCGGCAACAAACCCGCGAAACTGGAAACCGGCATGGTCGTCCAGGTGCCGCTGTTTGTCGGCCCCGACGAGACGATCCGCGTGGACACCCGGACGGGCACGTACTCCTCCAGAGCGTAACCCTGAACAACGAGGCCAACGTGGAAAAACGACGGTCATCCTCCGAACGGGAAGCCTTTAAGCTGATCGAGGAAATGCTCCAGCTCATGGAGGCGCGCGGCCTGGTCGAGCTGGAACTGGAGCACCAGGGCATGCGCATCCGGCTGAAGAAAGCCGGCCAGGCCCCCAGCCCCCAGGTCGTCGAGTACGTGGCGGGGGTCGTGCCGCAGGCCGCCGCGCCGGCGGCGTCGAAGAGCCCGGACGAAGCGGGCGGACGCCGCGTGGTCATCAAATCCCCCATGGTCGGCACGTTCTACCGCGCCCCCGCGCCCGACGCGCCGCCGTTCGTGGAAGTCGGCCAGGAGATTGACGACGGCCAGGTGATCTGCATCGTCGAAGCGATGAAGCTGATGAACGAGATCAAATCCGAAGTGGCCGGCCGCATCGTCGAAATTCCGGTGGAGAGCGGGGAGGCGGTCGAGTTCGGCCAATCGCTCTTCGTCGTCGAGCCGCGGTAAACCCCGCCGGCGCCCTCAGACACGCATGTTTTCAAAGATCCTGATTGCCAACCGGGGTGAGATTGCGGTCCGGATCATCCGGGCCTGCAAGGAAATGAGCATCCGCACGGTGGCCGTCTATTCCGAGGCGGACCGCAGCTCGCTCCACGTCCAACTGGCGGATGAGGCCATCTGCATCGGCGGCCCGAAGGCCGAGCAGAGCTACCTCAACATCCCCGCCGTCATCAGCGCCGCCGAGATTTCCGATGTGGACGCGATCCATCCCGGGTACGGCTTCCTGTCGGAAAACGCGCACTTCGCCGAAATCTGCGAATCGTGCAACGTGGCCTTCATCGGCCCCACCTCCGAAAGCATCCGGCTCCTGGGCGACAAGATCGCCGCCAAGGACTTGATGCGCAAGGCCGGCATTCCCATCATCACCGGCAGCGTGACCGCCGTCCGGAGCAAGGAAGAAGCCCTCAACACCGCGCGGCGGATCCAATACCCCGTGATCGTCAAGGCGGCGGCCGGCGGCGGGGGGCGCGGCATGCGCGTCTGCCACAACGACGTGCGGCTGATCAGCGCGCTGATGACCTGCCAGGCCGAAGCGCAAGCGAGCTTCGGCAACAGCGACGTGTTCGTGGAAAAGTTCATCGAAGAGCCCCGCCACATCGAATTCCAGATCCTCGCCGATTCCGCCGGGCACACCATCCATCTGGGCGAACGCGATTGCACCATCCAGCACCGCCACCAGAAACTCATCGAAGAGTCGCCTTCGCCCGCCGTGGACCCGAAGCTGCGCCGGAAAATGGGCACCCTGGCCGTGCGCGCCGCCAAAGCGGCCAACTACCGCACCTGCGGCACGGTGGAATTCCTCCTGGACCGCGACGGCAACTTTTACTTCATCGAAATGAACACGCGCATCCAGGTGGAGCACCCGGTCACCGAAGCCGTCACCGGCCTGGACCTGATCAAAGAGCAAATCCGCACCGCCGCCGGCGAGCCGCTGGACCTCAAACAGGACGACGTGCGCCTGCGCGGCTGGGCGATGGAATGCCGCATCAACGCCTCGGATCCCGCCAACGGGTTTGCGCCCAGCCCGGGCCGGATCACCCAGTACCGCCAGCCGGGCGGGCCGGGGGTGCGGGTGGACACCCATCTGTACGCCGGGTATGACGTCCCGCCGTTTTATGACTCGCTGCTCGCCAAGCTGATCACCTTCGGCCCCACCCGGCATGACGCCATCCGGGTGATGCAGCGCGCGCTGGAGGAATACCAGATCGAGCCGCTGCGCACGACGATCCCGCTGCACAAGCAGATTTTCGGCGACCCGACGTTCTGGCGCGGTCAGATTTCCACGGACTACATTGACCGGTTGCTCGGCACGAAAGACAGCTCATAACATCCAGGAGGATAGACCACTCATGAGTTCAGGCGATTCAACGGTACGCAAGGTCGGCATCTTGACGGGCGGGGGCGACTGCCCCGGCCTCAACCCGGTGATCCGCGCCGCCACCCGGCGCTGCATCCTCGGCGGGCTGGAGGTCCTCGGCATCAAAAACGGCTGGGCGGGGCTGATCCATGCGGATGCCGTGCCGTTGACCCTGGAGGCTGTCTCCGGCATCCTGCCGAGGGGCGGCACCATCCTCGGCACCTCGCGCACCAACCCGTTCAAGCGCCCGGAAGATGCGCAGCGGGTCCAGACGACGATCCGCGAGCTGGGATTGGACGCCCTCATCGCCATCGGCGGCGAGGACACCTTAGGGGTGGCCGTCAAGCTGATCAAGCAGGGCACCAAGGTGATCGGCGTCCCCAAGACGATCGACAATGACCTCTCGAACACGGACTACACGTTCGGCTTCGATACGGCCGTCAACATCGCCATGGAAGCCATTGACCGGCTGCACACCACGGCGGAGAGCCACCACCGCATCATGGTGGTGGAAGTCATGGGCCGCCATGCCGGATGGATCGCCACCTGCGCGGGTCTTGCCGGAGGCGCGGATGTCATCCTCATCCCCGAAGAAGCGATCGACTTGCGGGCCGTCTGCGACACCATCAAGAAGCGGCACCTCCGGGGCAAAGGCTTCAGCATCGTCGTCGTGGCCGAAGGCGCCCAGTTCAAAGACGGCGCCAACGTCTCGAAGGAACAAAAGCTCGACGCCTTCGGACACGCGCGGCTGGGTGGTGTTGGGGAAATGCTCGGGGCCCAAATCGAGGAGCACACCGGCTTCGAAACCCGCGTTACCGTGCTGGGGCATATCCAGCGCGGCGGCAGCCCCACTGCGTTCGACCGCATTCTTGGGACCCGCTTCGGCGTCAAGGCGGCGGAGCTGGTCGTGGCCGGCCAGTTCGGGCACATGGTCAGCCTGCAGGGCAACAAGATCGTCGCCGTGCCACTGGATGAGCGGGCGGTCACGATGAAAACGGTGGACCCGGAGCTCTACGAGCTCTCCAAGATCTTTTCCTGATGGCCTCCCCGCTGTCTACCGCTGAAGTCAAACGGCTCCTGCACGACACTGCGCAGGTGTATGCGGCCACCGCCGACGGTGCGCTTGAACCGATCGCGGAGGCCGCCCGGACGATGGCTGAGGCCCTGAAAGCGGGCCGCAAGATCCTGTGGTTCGGCAACGGCGGGTCCGCCACGCAAAGCCAGCACATGGCCGCGGAATTCGTTGGCCGCTTTGCCAAGGAGCGGCGCGCGCTGCCATCCATCGCGCTGACCGGGAACATCGCCAACCTAACCGCCATCGCCAACGATTATTCCTATGAGCAGGTGTTCAGCCGCCAGGTCGAAGCGCTGGGGCAGCCGGGGGATGTGGCGGTGGGCATTTCCACCTCGGGCAGCTCGCCCAACGTGGTTGCCGCCCTGCGCGCCGCCCGGCAGCAGCGCCTGACGACCATCGGGCTCAGCCGCGCCGTCGGCGGGACGATGCGCGAGGCGTGCGACATCTACCTGGGCGTGCCCTCCACGGTGACGGCCCGCATTCAAGAAGTCCACCTGACCATCGGGCATATCCTGTGCGGGCTGGTGGAAGATGCCCTCGCCTAAGGCGTCCTCCACCCAGCGCAAGATTCAATCCCGCCGCATCCTGGCCCAAACCGTCCGCCACCTCAAGCGGCAGGGCAAGCGCGTCGTCTTTACCAACGGCTGCTTTGATCTGCTCCACGTGGGGCATATCACCTTGCTGGAGCAGGCCAAGCGGCTGGGCGACGTGCTGATCGTCGCGCTGAACAGCGACCGGTCGGTCCGCAGCCTCAAAGGAGCCGGGCGGCCGATCGTGCCGCAGGACGACCGCGCCCGGGTGATGGCCGCGTTGGCCCATGTGGATTATGTCACGGTCTTTGACGAACCCACCCCCTTCCTCCTGATCGGGTTGCTCAAACCGGACGTGCTCGTCAAAGGCACCGACTGGCGCGCCAAAGGCGTGGTCGGCTCGGAGCTGGTCACGCACCGGGGTGGAAAGGTGGCGCTCATCCCCCTCGTGCAGGGACGCTCCACCACCCGGCTGCTGGAGCGGATCGAGGCTGCGGCGCCCCGCAAAACCCGATGAGCGCCCGTCCTCAAGCCGCCGTGCGGCTGCTGGACGCCAACGCTAACCGGGCGCTGGAAGGGCTGCGGGTGTGCGAGGACGCCATCCGCTTCGGCCTGGACGATCCGACGGTGCTGCGGCGGCTGCGCGCCTTGCGCCATGCGGTCGCGGCTGCGTTGCGCGCCTTGCCGGTGACCCCGGCGGAGCTGGCGCGGTCGCGCAACAGCCGGCGCGACCCGGGGCGGGCGTTTGCCTCCGACCCGATCCCCTCGCTTGAGCGGATGCTGGTGATCAACCTGCAGCGCGCCAAAGAAGCGCTTCGGGTGCTGGAGGAAACCTGCCGGCTGATCGCTCCGGCGCATGCACCGACGTTTCAACGCTTGCGGTTCCGCGCTTACGATGTCGAACGCCACCTCCTGCTCGCATTGGCGCCTGTACGCCATCCTCGACCACGCCGCCGCCGGCGGACGTGACCTGGCCTGGCTGGCCCGCCAGGCCATCCAGGGCGGAGCCGACGTCCTCCAGCTTCGGCATAAGCACGCGTCCACCCCTGAGCTCCTCAGCCTGGCCCAGCGCCTGCTGCCTATCGCCAAGGCGGCCGGTATTCCGCTGATCATCAACGACCGGGCCGATGTGGCGCTGGCCGCCGGCGCGGACGGCGTGCATGTCGGGCAAGACGATATGCCGGT
>JACPRA010000020.1 GCA_016190215.1 Candidatus Omnitrophota bacterium | reverse complement strand
TCGTTCGAAGCGAGGCGGAGATCCCGCGGTGCAGCACGATCGCTTCGGGTGTGGCGATCGCGTTGCAGCAGAACTTCAGCGCATCGGCGCGGGAGACCGGGATCGTATCCGTTGCCAGTTGTTCAATGACGCGCCGGCCGTACCGGTCGAACGCCTTCGGATACCACAAGACCGCCCCGCCGGGCAGGGGGCAGCAGCAGGTGTCCAGGTGGTAGAAGCGGTCGTCCGCCAGTTCCACCGGCAGCACCTCCCGCTGCAACAGTGTTGAGAGCGGTCCGTGCGCCGGCGCGTCCGACCGGAACCGGAAGCCGAGCAGCAAGGAGCCGCCCAGCCACAGCGCGTCGCCCTCGCCTTCAAAACGCACCGTCGAGGGCAGGCGGGCGATGCGAAATCCCCAGCGGCGGAACGCCTGCTCGATGACAGGCTCTTCTTTCTGGCGCTGCGGGTAGCGGAAGTTGCTGCGGATCAGGGTGCGGCCGTGGACGAGGCCGGCATTGGCGGTGAACGTCAGATCAGGCAGCCCCCGCTTCGGCGGCAGGAGGCGGACGCGGATCTTCAGCCGCTGGGTGAGGAGCCGGTAGAGCGCCTCCCACTGGCGCAGCGCCCGCCGGGCGGACGCCGGGCGGGCCACGCGCATCCACGGGTTGATTTCGTACGAGATGGCGTAGTAGGTCGGACGGCACATGACCAGAGCAGGGGCAAGGGGCAGGGGGCGGGGGGCATGGGCCATGCGTGTTAACGGGCGGGCAGCTTCAGCGCCGCGCAGAGTTCGCGGAGGAAGGAGGCGGCGTCGGACACGATTCCCACACCCTGGAACGTGCCGCGGTCGGACAGCTTGGTGACGACCGCCGGGTTGATGTCCACGCAGACGGTCTGTACCGTCGCGGGCAGCATGTTGCCGGTGGCGATGGAGTGCAGGGTCGAGCCGATCATCAGCGCCATTCCGACATCCGCGAGCTGGCGCCGCATGGCGTCCTGCGCCTCGAGCGCGTCGGTGATCACGTCCGGCAGCGGGCCGTCGTCCCGGATGGAGCCGGAGAGGACGAAGGGGACGTTGCGCGCCACGCAAGCGTGCAACACCCCGCGGGTGAGCAGGCCCCGCCGGACCGCCTGCCGGATGCCGCCGCACGCCCGGATCGCGTTGATGGCCCGCAGATGGTGGTCATGGCCGTCTTTCGTGGCCGTCCCGCGGTCCAGCGAGACGCCCAGCGACGTGCCGAACAAGGCGGATTCGATGTCATGGGTGGCCAGGCCGTTGCCGGCGAAGAGCACATGCACGAGCCCGGCGTGAATCAGCCGTTCGAGATACGGCCCGCCGCCGGTGTGGATGATCGCCGGGCCGCCCACGACGAGCACCTTGCGGCCCTGCCGGCGCATCGCCCGCATCGTCCGGGCGATTTGGCGGATGAGCTGCGCCTTGGGTTTCTCGGAGGAGACGGCGCTGGTCATGAATTGAAAGTCATCGTGCCGCCGGGCCCGCTCGAGCGGCGCCACTTTGACGCCGTCATGCCCGCAGACCACCAGCTCGCCCCGCGTGACCCGGGCCATCGGCGTGCACACGGCGCGCCGGCGTGTGGCGTCCACGACGATGCCGCAGTCCATCTCGATGGCGTGCACCGGCCGCCACGTGCCGAGGTAGCGGATCGCGGTCGGGAGGTTGGTGGTCGCGTAAAACGTGGCGGGAAACACGCCGTCTTTGGGCGCGGGCATCAGGTGCACGTCGGCCGGCATCACCGGGATCGCCCCGAGCCGGGAAATCCGCTGGAGGATCTGCCGCAGCGTGTGCGGGGAAGCGGCGCTGACTTTCAAGCGGGCGGTCGAGGGGTCGGCCTTGCGCTTGCCGACGGCCAGCTCCACGATCTCAAAGGTCCCGCGATGGTCCATGATCTCATCGAGGATCTTCGGGAGGATCAAGGAGTCAATAATATGCCCGCTGACCTGGACCAGCTCCGAGGCCATGGCCGCATCCCCCTTTCTCCGGTTCGTATGTAAGTATAGCATTCCTTCACTAACATTGAGCCGGTCAAGGTCAAGTGCCAGGCACTTGAAGTACCTGGCACTTCAAGTGCCTGGCACTTGGTGTAGGCACTTGGTGTACAATACGCGTGATGCCGTCATCAACTTGTGAAGCGCGTACCCAGGAACTTGGCCGGCGGTTAGTGGACGACGCCCGCCGGCGATCCGAGCATCTCTCCCTGCCCAACCGCTGGACCAAACAGCTCTTGAGCTGGTGCCTCGACTCCCCCCAGGTGAAAGCGCAGGTGCTGCGGTTTCTGGATGTCCTGCCGGTGCTGCGGACCCCGGCTGCGGTGGCCCAGCACCTGCACGACTATTTTCCCGCGGCGGAACACCGCCTGCCGCTGGCCCT
Organism: Candidatus Omnitrophota bacterium; assembly: GCA_016190215.1. GTDB lineage: Bacteria > Omnitrophota > Gorgyraeia > Aquiviventales > Aquiviventaceae > JACPRA01. Next base: position 99,059 of record JACPRA010000020.1, on the reverse strand, counting down.
GCGCGCCGGCGCGTCCATCGCCCGGCCGGGACTGCTGACGGCGCCGGCGGTCTCGGCGGTCGTGCACCGGCTCATCGAGCAGGTGGCGGCCCAGTTCATCGCGGGGACGGACGCGGCGGAAGCCGCGGCGGTGTGCCGTCGCCTGACGGCGCAGGGATGGCTGATCAGCCTGGACGTGCTCGGCGAGGCGGTCATCAGCGACGAGGAAGCGGACCGGATGACCGCCCGGTACCAGCGGCTCATTCAGGAGCTGGGTCCGGCGGCCGGGGCGGAAATTTCCGTCAAGCCCTCCAGCCTGGCGCCGCGGTTCGATCCGCTGTCGTTTGAGGAGAATGTCGGGCGCGCGCTGGCCCGCCTGCGCCCGCTGGCGCGCGCCGCCGCCGATGCCGGCATCCCCCTGACGCTGGACATGGAGCAGTATGAGCTGCGCGACCTGACGCTGGAGCTGGCGATGCGGCTGCTGGACGATGCCGCGCTCAGCCGGCTGCGCCTGGGGATCGTGCTGCAGGCGTACCTGAGCGACACCGAATCCCTGGTGCCGAAGCTCCTGGAGCGCGTGTCGGCCGCCGGGCGCCCCCTGACGATCCGGCTGGTCAAAGGCGCGTACTGGGATTACGAGGTGGCGCGCGCCAAGCAGATGGGCTGGACCATCCCGGTGTATCTGGAGAAATGGCAGACCGACGCGGCCTTCGAGCGGTTGACCCGGCGCCTGCTGGCCGCGTCCCCGACGGTGCGCACCGCCGTCGCCTCGCACAACCTGCGCTCCATCGCCCATGCGATGGCCTGCGCGGAGGACCTGCATCTCGCGCCGGACGCGATGGAGTTCCAGGTGCTCTACGGCATGGGCGACGTGCTGCAGGCGGTGGTGCGCGACGCCGGCTACCCGGTGCGGCTGTACGCGCCGCTGGGGGCGCTGATCCCGGGCATGGCGTATCTGGTCCGGCGCGTGTTGGAGAACACGGCGAACGAATCGTTTCTCCGGCAGGACTTGTGGGAGCGGCTGACGACGGAGGAGGTGCTGCGGCCTCCGGCGCCGCATCCGACGCGCGCGCGGCCCGTCGCGGCAGGGTCCGGGGTTCCGCATGAGCCGGAGGAGCCGCTCGCCAACTTTTCGCAGGAGATCGAGCGGCGGCGCCTCAGCGACGCGCTGTCGGGCATGCGCCGGTCGCTGGGGCAGGACTACCCGCTGCTCATCGGTGGCCAGGCGGTGCGCACGGAACGGACCGTGGAGTCGCGCAACCCGGCGCATCCGGAGGAGCTGATCGGCCGCGCCGCGTGCGCCGGGCCGGAGGAGGCGGCGCGCGCCGTCGAGGTCGCCTCCCAGGCGCAGGCGGCGTGGGCGCGCCTGCCGGGGCCGGACCGGGCCGCGCGGCTGCACCGGGCGGCCCAGGGCCTGCGGCAGCATCGAGCCGAGTTGACGGCGCTCATTACGCTGGAGGTGGGCAAGCCGTGGCGCGAAGCCGATGCGGAGGTCGTGGAGGCGATCGAGTATCTGGGCTATTACGCGCGGCGCTACGTGGAGCTGATCGAGCGCCGGGCGCTGGGCCAGCGGCCCGGCGAGCGGAACCGGCAGCTCTACCTGGCGCGGGGCGTGTGCGCCGTGATCGCGCCGTGGAACTTCCCCTTGGCGATCCTGCTGGGCATGGCCTCGGCGGCGCTGGTCACCGGCCATGCCGTGATCCTCAAACCGGCCGAACAGTCCTTCGTGATCGCCGCCTGGGCTGCGCGCCTGTTGCGGGACGCGGGGATCCCGCCGGGGATCATCCAGTACCTGCCGGGCCGCGGCGAGGAGATCGGCCCGCTCCTGGTGCGCCACCCGGAGGTCGGCCTGGTGATGTTCACCGGCTCGAAAGCGGTGGGGCTCTCCATTCTTCAGGACGCCGCGCAGGTGCGGGCGGGGCAGCGGCGGCTCAAGCAGGTGATCGTCGAGATGGGCGGCAAGAACGCCATCATCGTGGATGAGGACGCGGATCTGGATGAGGCGGTGCAAGGGATCCTCGCGTCCGCCTTCGGCTACGCGGGGCAAAAGTGCTCGGCGGCCTCCCGCCTCATCATGCACGAGGCGGTCTTCGATATCGTGATGGCTCGGCTGAGCCGGGCGACGGATCGGCTGGTGGTCGGCGACCCGGCGCACCCTGGCTGCGACGTGGGGCCGCTGATTGACGCGGAGGCGCAGCGCCGTCTCCAGGACGCGCTCAGCCAGGCGCGCCGCGACGGCACGGTGATGTACGAATATCCGGCCTCGCGCCTGCCGACGACGGGATATTTTGTCTCGCCGGCGCTGGTGAGCGGCGTTGATCCGAACAGCCGCTTGGCCCAAGAGGAGTTATTCGGCCCGCTGGTCTGCTGTTTCCGGGTGAAGAATATCGAGGAGGCGCTGGCCTTGGCGAACGACAGCGACTATGGTTTGACCGGCGGGATCTATTCGCGCTCGCCCTCGCACATCCAGGCGGCCATCGAGGGGTTCGAGGTCGGCAATTTCTACATCAACCGCCCCATCACCGGGGCGATGGTGGGGCGCCAGCCCTTCGGCGGCTGCAAGCTCTCCGGCCTGGGCACCAAAGCCGGCGGGCCGGACTATCTCACGCACCTCGTCATCCCCAAAACCATCTGCGAAAACACCGCCCGCCACGGCATGCCGCTCGAGTAACGGAGTCTGGCCCCGCTTTATTGACAGGCATCAATTCGTATGATAATGTCCATATAGGATATGTAAAAAAAGGAGGTAAATTATGCGCACCACGTTGGATCTCCCCGAAGATCTTCTGTCCCAGGCCATGCGCGTCTCGCAGGCGAAAACCAAGACGATGGTCGTCGTCTTAGGGTTGCAAGAACTGATTCATCGCAACCGCTTGGAGCAGCTGCGGGCGTTGCGGGGTCGGGTTGAGCTGACCGTGGACGTACGCAAGTCTCGCAAACGGTGAGATGACGACGCTAGCGCTCGTCCTCGTAGATACGTCGGTATGGATTCGATTCTTTCGCTCGGCGCAGGCTGCCGAGGCCGGCGGGTTAGACGAGCTGCTCTCTCAAGGTTCGGTCGCGACGTGCGCGCCGATTCGGGCCGAGGTGGTCTCAGGCGCGCCAACGGCGCCGTCATTTCAACGACTTCACGAGCTCTTTCGGGGGGTGGAGATGTTGGCGCTGCCTCCCGACGCGTGGGAGCGGGTGGAGGCGCACCGATTTGCCTTAGCCAGGAAAGGACGACAGGCCTCGCTGGTGGATTTATTGATCGCCCTCACGGCACACGACCATCGCGTCCCCTTGTGGACGTTGGACGCCGATTTTCACGCCATTGCCACAGAAATTCCGCTCCAATTCCATCGCCGCACCACGACTGTTGAGTAACTTGTCCCCTTGGTACCCGGTACCGCATTATCCCAGCTAATTCTTCTTGCAGTAGTACGTGTTGCAGAATGATTGGAAGCCATCTCCTCCGTTCGTCCCGCCGCACGTGGCGCCGTCGTCGCTTCCATCTTCCCCGATGTGGGCTCCTTCAAAGAGCACCGGAGTGTATCCGGCGGCGCAGCTGACTGAGGGGGCGTTTCGAAAATGGCCGGACCATGGAGTGCAGGTGATCGGGTCCTCCCCGCCGCCGCCTCGCTTGTAGACGGTCCCGCTTGCGGGTTGGAGGGCCGCCACCTCGCGGGGATCCTGCTCCCAATACGACCCTGCCGAATAGGCGGTCTCCGTGTTGCCGCCGCAACTGTCGCCATAATAGGCGCTTTCCTGATCGCGTCGGTAGCCGACTTTCGCGATGGCCGCCACATCTCCGCTCCGCAAGCCGCCCAACCCCTTCCACGCCGTCCCATCCCAAAACTCGTAGGCGTTGACTGTCGGATCGGTATTGAAGATGAGCAACCCCGTCGCGGGGCCGGTGATGGCGGCGCGTTGCGCAGTGCTCATCCGCGGTGGCAGGAGTCCCTGCGCGGACGATGCCAGCTCCACCAGGGCCGATGCCTGCGGCGCGACGGTGCCGATTCCCACCTGCCCGCTGTTGGTCACCACAAAGGGCGTCTCGTCCCGCTCGAACGTGAAGCTGTCATCCTCGTCATCCACCCGGACGGCCAATCCGCTGATGGGGTCTAGGTTGCGGACGTGCAGCGTGGCGGTCGTCGGGGGCATGATCTCCGTCGAGCCGACCCGCACTTCCTTGTAGACCCCGCGCGGGGAGGGATAGTAGGTGGTGAGGGTTACATCTTCAGCGAGCGCATACGCCAGAGCACCGAGCACGGCCGCGCCCGCAATCCAGAACGCTGCGCTGGGACGCATCAGAGGTTTCGCCACGCCGTGCCGTCGTAATACTCGTAGTGGTCCGTCTTGAAGATGAGCAATCCGGCGACCGGCAAGGCTGGATAGGCAGTCATCCGCGGCGGCAGGAAGCCGCGCGTCGTGGATTGGATTTCCAGGATGGCGGAGGGGTGCGGCGCCGTCGTGCCGATCCCCACCTGCCCGCTATTCGTGATGACGAACGGCGTCGCATCCCGCTCGAGCGTCACCCCGCCATCATCCTCGTCATCCACCCGGAAGGCCAGACCGTCGGCGGCGTCGAGGTTGCGGATGTGCAGCGTCGCTTTCGTCTGCGGCAGGGGATCCGATGAGCCGACCCGCAGTTCTCTGTAGACCCCGCGGGGGGAGGGATACGTGGTGCTGAGCGTGAGATCCTCGGCCACGGCATACGCCATCGTCCCCAGCAGGACGACTGGAATGAGCGCGGAGGATTTGGCGGTTCGCATGAGGCTTATTGTAGCAGGCTTATTTGGAAAATCGAGATGGCGTCAGCGCGTCAATCTGCGCCTGAAGGTTCTTCCAGCTTTGCGAGCCGGGCGCATAGAGTCGCTGCGCTTCGCGGAGCCGGCGAATCCGCTCGTCGGCGGACGGCGAGCTTATCGTCGGGGCCGGTGCGGCGGAACGCGGCACCCCGGATTCCACGAGGTACCGCTCCAAATCTTCAGCGCGGCGCTCGCTGTACGGATGCGTCCGCAGGAAGCCGCCGGGCGCGTCGAACCGGCTGAATGCGCGCAGAAATTGCGGCGCGGCCCAGGGATCGTAGCCGGAGCGCAGCATGTAGCGCACCCCCAACTGGTCCGCTTCCAGCTCCTGCGATTGGCTGTATTGGCTGTTGACGGCGTCGGTGATGAGCGAGGCCACGTCGCTCGCCAATCCGCCGATGGCCTGCGCCGGGGCGCCGCCCTGCGCGGCCGCCAGGCTCGCGCCCATGCTGACGAGCCCCAGCACCATCTGCTGCCGCTGCAACTGGACGACCCGCTGCACCAAATGCTGGGCGACCGTATGCCCGATCTCATGCCCGATGATGCACGCCAGCTCCTCCTCGCGGCTGCCGCGCTGCGCGAGGTAGTGCAGCATCCCGGTCGTGATGAACACCCGCCCATCCGCCAAGGCGGCGGCGTTGGGCTGCTGATCGTGCGCCAGCCAGACCTGGTAGTGGAGGGTGGGGCGCTCGGTGACTTGGCTGATGCGCTCGGTGACGTCTTGGAGGTTCAGCCCGTACAGGCGCTCTCCAGACCGAACCGGCCGGGCTCCTTGCCGCTGGAATTCCCGGGCCTGCAGCGCGCTGATCTGCCGCTCGATGGCCACGATCTGCTGCGATTCATCGGGCGCCGGCGTGGGTCGGACAGCGTATTGAGGGGTCGCACAGCCCGAGCAAACAGCCGACAGCACACAGCACACAGAGGAAACCAATCCCGCGAGAAATTGGTGAGGTTCTGTGTGCTGTCTGCTGTGTGCTGTAGGCCGGATCTCAGCCCAAACGGAGTTGCTGTTCGGCATCCACGACGTCCCGGTTGACCCGTTGCAGCGCCAGGGAGGCTTTGCGGTGCAGCGAGGGATCGGCATGCCGCGTCTCCATGAGCTGGCGCAGCAGCTGCACCGTCATCCGGAAATAGCGCACGATTTCGCCTTCATCCACTTCGCTCAGCTTGAGCAGCTGGGCGAACGGCGCGCCGTGGAACCAGGCTTCCATCGCCGCGGCGAGCTGGAACTGGGGCGCTTTGGACAGCGGCTTGACGCGGTGCGCGCGCTCCGCCTGATGGATGTGCATCAGGGGGACCTGGCAGAGCTCCTCCAATCGCTTGCTGAGCCGGTTCGACTTCACCAAGCGCAGCCCCGGGCGCGGCTCATACACGGCCGCGGACAGCAGGACCGCCAAAGCCGGCGGATCCAGATCGTCCAGCAGCCCGCGGTCGTGCAGCTCCGTCAGGAGCAGCTCGTAGCCGTAGAGGCAGAGCGCGAACTCGCCTTTGGGCCGCAGCCCGCGGGCGTCCACGTAGTCGAGCTGCTCGAGCAAGTCCAGCTTGCGCTCCATCGCCGACAGGCCGGCGTCCCGGCGCGCCCCGGAGGTTTGAAACGCGTAGAAGGTCTTCGGAAACAGGTCCAGCAGTTTGCGGCCGTGCCGTTGGTACAAGTTGAGCAGTGTGGCGTAGCCGGTGTTCAGGCGGCTTTCCACTTTTTCCGGCGGGTTGTGCAGCACGCGCATCACCTCCGGGTAGGTGACGAAGCTGGGGTTGATCCGCAGGTACACGAACCCGGCCGGATCCAGCCCCCGCCGCCCGGCGCGGCCGGCCATCTGCTGGAACTGGCGGGTGCGGAGCAGGTCCACGCGGTCGCCGAACCGTTTCTTGACGGTGTCGAGCACGACGCTGCGCGCGGGCATGTTGATGCCGAGGGCGAAGGTCTCCGTGGTGACGATGAACTTGACCATCCGGCTGACGAAGCACTGCTCGACCACTTCCTTGGTGGTGGGCAGCATGCCGGCGTGGTGGTAGGCCACCCCGCGCTCGATCAGATGGGCCAGCGCCTGGGTGGTGCGGTCGTCCGACAAGTGGTAGCGCTCGCGCAGCGACGAAAAAAGCTCCCGAAGCCGGTCGCGCTCTGCGGGCGACACCAGCGGCAAGCCTGAGGCTTCCAGCGCGAGGTCTTCGGTGCGCCGGCGGCCGAACGTGAAGAAGATGCACGGCAGGCGGTCCGTCTCCTGCAGATGGCGGATCAAGGCGTCGAGCCGGTTCGGCCGCGAGACGAAGTGGTCCTCGCGCCGCTGGGGCCGCCGGTGGCGCATGTGCCGCCCGCCCCCCCATCGCCTGGTATTGGCGGACAGGCCGCTCCAGTCTTCGCGGTTGAGGTAGCCCTCGCGCTTCAGCTTCGGCGCGGTGTCGAGGATGGTGTTTTGGCACTGGTACAAGATCTGCAGCGGGACCGGGCGGTGGGTTTCCAGGACGACCTCGACCGGCCGCTCGTGCACGCGCCGGATCCATTCCGCCAGCTCCTCCACGTTCGGGATGGTGGCGCTCAGCGCCAGCAGGTTGATGTGGGGCGGGGTGAAGAGAATGGCTTCCTCCCACACGGTGCCGCGCTCCGGGTCGTCGAGGTAATGGATCTCGTCGAAGATGACCCACGCGCAGCGGGCCAGCCGGTGGGAGTTTTCCAGCAGGGTGTTGCGGTAGATCTCGGTGGTCATGATCAGGATGGAGGCGGTCGGGTTCAGCGTGACGTCCCCGGTCATGATGCCCACCTGCTCGCCGACCCGCGCGGTGAACTCCCGGAACTTCTGGTTGCTCAGCGCCTTGACCGGCGCGGTGTAGATGACCTGCCGCCCTTCGCGCAGCGTTTTGGCGATGACGTAGTCGGCGATGACCGTTTTGCCGGACCCCGTCGGGGCGGAGACGAACAGCGACGTATCGCGGTCAATGACGTCAATGGCCCGCTGCTGGAACGGGTCGTACGTAAAGGCATGCAGGCTTGGCGAAGGATCCATGGAGGTCATTGTATAGCACTCGGATGATGCGCGTCAGGTCTTCGTGGGTGGCGGATTGACAAGGCCTGCCGGTTCTTCTAAGCTGGGACGGACATGCCGATGAAATTCGTCTCCGGCGTGAGTGACGCCGCAGCCCTGCAGGACGCTGCGGCCGACGCGGCAGCGCAAGCGGTTGCCGGTCTCGGCGCCGATCCCTGCCACGCCGCGTTTCTCTTCGGGTCTCCCAGCCATCGCTCCCGCTGGGTGGAAGCCCTCGCCCGCGTGCAGGACACGCTGCATCCCGCCGTCGTCATCGGCTGCGGGTCCAGCGGGGTCATCGGCGGCGAGCATGAGTTTGAATCCGGCCCGGCCGTCTCGTTGCTCGCGGCGCACCTGCCGGGTGCGCGCGTCCACCCCTTTGCGATCCATCCCGAGGAAATGGAGCTGGCCGGCCCCGGCGGGTTCTGGATGGATAAGGTGGGGGTCGTACCCAGCCAGCACCCGTCCTTCGTCCTGATCGCGGACCCCTTTACCTGCGACCCCGCGAAGCTGCTGTCCGACCTGAACGGCACCTATCCCGGCTCGCCGATCGTCGGCGGGCTGGTCAGCGGCGGCCGCAAGGACGGCGATCACGTCTTGTGCTATCAGCGCGAGGTGCTCCGCGCCGGCGCCGTGGGCCTGGCCTTCACCGGCGATGTGGCGATGGAGACGCTGGTCTCCACGAGCTGCCGGCCCATCGGGCATCCGCTGATCGTGACGCGGGCCGAGGAAAACGTGGTGTGGGAGCTGGGCGGCCAGCCGGCGGTGGAGATGCTGCGCCGCACGCTGATGGGGCTGGCCCCGTCGGACCAGGCGCTCGCGCAGCGCTCCATCATGGTCGGCGTCGTCATTAATGAAATGAAGCCGGTCTTCGGGGCCGGGGATTTTTTGGTTCGGCCGCTGGTGGGCATTGACCCGCCCAGCGGGGCACTGGCGCTGGCCGAGCCGGCCGCCGTCGGGCAGACCGTGCAGTTCCACCTGCAGGACCCGCAGGCGTCCCGCCATGAGCTGCGCCGGTTGCTGTCCCAGCACACCGCCCAGACCCCTGAGATCCCGCCCGCCGGCGCGCTGCTGTTCACCTGCACCGGCCGCGGCAAAGCCTTCTACGGACTGCCGCACCAGGACACCAAGACGATCCGAGCCGTCAGCGGCAAGCTGCCGGTGGGCGGCTGTTTTTGCAACGGCGAAATCGGGCCGGTGGGGCCGACGAACTTCCTCCACGGCTACACGGCCAGCGTCGGGTTGTTCCGCCCCCTCAACCCGGTGCGCGAGCGTTCCGATGCCCGCCCGGCCGCGCAGCCGGTGGGGCAATAACATGGTGAGCAGAGTCGAACCATGACCGCGGACGAGCTCAAGCGCCACATCCGCGCCATCCCGGATTTCCCCAAGCCGGGCATCCTCTTCCGCGACATCACGCCGCTCATCCAGTCCGGGCCGGCATTCCGCGACGTCATTGATCAATTGGTGCGGCGCTATGAGTCGCAGGCCATCCAGGCGGTGGTGGCGATTGAATCGCGGGGGCTGATCTTCGGCGCGCCGCTGGCGTATCGGCTTGGCGCGGGGCTGGTGCTCGTGCGCAAGGCGGGCAAGCTGCCCTCGACAACGATAAAGAAAACGTACAGCCTGGAATACGGCGAGGGCGTGTTGGAAGTGCACGACGACAGCCTGACCGCCGGCAGCCGCGTCGTGTTGATTGACGATCTGCTGGCCACCGGGGGCACGATGGGCGCGGTCGTGCAGATGATGGACCACTTCAAGGCGGTGATTGTTGAAGTGGCATTCGTGGTGGAACTCGCCGGCCTGCAGGGCCGGACCCGCCTGACCCCTCACCCGATCTTTTCCCTCATCGAATACTGAGAGTCGTGGCGCGCTTCGAACGCGCCGATCTCCGGCTCGTGCTGCAGCGTCAGGCCGATCTCATCCAGCCCGCGGATCAAGTGCTCCTTCACGGCGGGGGCGATCTCGAAGTGAAACGATACCTCTTCCGGCAGGTGCGCCGTCACGCGCTGGCGCTCCAGGTCCACCGTCGCCTCCAGGCCGGGGAACCGCCCGATGAGCTGCAGCAGCTCCTCGACCTCCGCGTCGGCCAGCTCCACCGTCAGCAGCCCGTTCTTCACGCCGTTGTTGCGGAAGATGTCGGCGAAGGCCGGCACCGTCGCGCCGCCGCGCTCCGCCCGCGGCGCGATGATGGCCTTGAACCCGTACTGCTGCAAGGCCCAGACCGCATGCTCCCGGCTGGAGCCGCACCCGAAGTTGTTCCGCGTCACCAGGATGGTCGCCCCGCGATACCGGGGGGCGTTGAGCTCGAACTCCGGGTTGGGCGAGCCGTCCGGCTGGTAGCGCCAGTCGTGGAAGAGGTGCCGGCCGAACCCGGTCCGCGCGATGGACTTCAAGAACTGCTTGGGGATGATCTGGTCCGTGTCCACGTTGGCCCGGTCCAGCGGAGCGAGCACACCGCGGTGCGTCGTGAAGGCGTCCATCTTAGTCCATCGTCCAGGTTCGAATATCCACGAAGTGTCCCGCAATCGCCGCGGCCGCGGCCATCTCCGGGCTGACCAGGTGCGTGCGCCCGCCCTTGCCCTGGCGGCCTTCGAAGTTTCGGTTCGACGTGGAGGCGCATCGCTGCCCCGGCGTCAATTGATCCGGATTCATCCCCAGGCACATGCTGCAGCCGGACTCGCGCCAGTCGCATCCGGCGTCGCGGAAGAGGCGGTCCAGCCCTTCGGCCTGCGCCTGGCGTCGCACCGACTGCGAACCGGGGACGACCAAGACCTGCACGCCCTGAGCCACCTTGCGGCCCTTGAAGATCCGCGCGGCAGCCCGCAGGTCCTCGATGCGGGCGTTGGTGCAGCTGCCGATGAAGACCACGTCGAGGGGCAGGGAGGTCAGCGGCGTGCCGGGGGTCAGTCCCATGTAGGCCAGGGCCTGCTCCACGTCTTTTCGGCTGTAGCCGGGCACCGCGTCCGGTGAGGGCACGCGGCCGGTGACGTCCATCACCATGCCGGGATTCGTGCCCCACGTCACCTGCGGCGCGATCTGCGCGGCATCCAGCGTGAGCGCGCGATCGAACACGGCGTCCGGAGTCGAGGGCAGGGTGCGCCACAGGGCGAGCGCCTGCTCGAACGCCCGGCCTGTGGGAGCGAACGGACGGTCCCCGGACGCGAGGTACTGGAACGTCGTGTCGTCCGGGGCGATCATGCCCGCCCGCGCGCCGGCTTCGATGCTCATATTACACATCGTCATCCGTCCCGCCATCGTCAAGCTCCGGACAGCCTCGCCGGTATATTCCAGCACGTAGCCGGTGCCGCCGGCGGTGCCGATGGCGCCGATGAGCTTCAAGATCATGTCCTTGGCGGTGACCGGCGGGCGCAGCTCCCCGGTGAACTCCACCTTGAACGTCTTCGGGCGGGTCTGCCGCAGGCATTGGGTGGCGAGCACGTGCTCGACCTCCGAGGTGCCGATGCCGAACGCCAGCGTGCCGAACGCGCCGTGGGTGGAGGTGTGCGAGTCGCCGCAGACGATCGTCGTGCCGGGCAGGGTCAGCCCCAGCTCCGGCCCGATGATGTGCACGATCCCCTGCCGGTCGCTCTGCAGGTCGTAGAGGCGGACGCCGAACTCGCGGCAGTTGGCGGCGAGCGCGTCAATCTGCGCCTTGGAAATCGGGTCGCGGATCACCTGCCGGTTGTCCGTCGGCACGTTGTGGTCCATCGTGGCGACGGTCAGCTCCGGACGCCGCACCCGCCGCTTGGACAGCCGCAGCCCTTCGAACGCCTGGGGGCTGGTCACCTCGTGCACGAAGTGCCGGTCAATGTAGAGGAGGGCTGCGCCGTCCGGCAGCTCGCGCACGACGTGGCGGTCCCAAATATGGTCGAACAACGTGTGGCCCATGGGGGGATTCCAATTGTATCCGAACACAACGACGCGCGGGGACGGGAACCGTTATTCCCGAATGCACCAGTATACCATGTGATACGGGTTAAAGGTGTTGAAGGCGTTGTGGCTCGACGAGGAGACGACCATCTCCGATTCCAATCGGTAGCCGGTGTCGCACTGCGCCACCGGAAGCGATCCGACATTGGCAAGGCAATTGCCGGCCCGCATGTACGACCGGTACGAAAAAATCGTGTTGCCCAGCACGCCGGGGGCGTCCCAGTATTCGTGATCGATCAATTCGATGTCGCGTTTGGAATTGCCGGTACACCCATCCGCGGCGTAATAGGTGATGCCCAAGGCCCAATCCTGGAACGACCGGGCGCGCGCCGCTGGCAAGCCTTGGGTGCCGCCGGCCGCTTGCCACGTTCCCACGCCCGCCGCGTTCGCCGTGAGAACCTGTCCCGGCGCAGCGCTGGTGCCGAGCTGAAAGCCCTCCATCCGCACCGTTCCTGCCACATGCAGCTTGATGTCGGCCGCCGGGTTGGACGTGCCGATGCCGACCTGCCCGTTGCTGTTGATGACGAACGGCGTGGCATCGCCTCCGGGGGCATCCTCGACCCGGAAGGGGTGCGCAATGCCGCCGGCTCCGATCACGTGCAGCCGAGCCATAGGGGCGCTGGTCGTGCCGATGGCCACGTCCCCCGTGGTGCGCAATTCCTTGTAGACTCCGCGCGGCGAGGGGTAGTAGGTGCTGAGCGTCAGGTCTTCCGCCAGGGCGTACGCCATCGTGCCCGCCACGGCCCCAATGATCAGGAGATTCCGCCATAACATCCGCATGTGTGTTCGGTTATAATACTCTCATCCTGAAACGCTGACAACGGCAGAGCGTGTCGTAGAAGGAGCGGATAGCATGTCAACGTCCGATGCGGTATCGCCGGCGCTGTCCATCGGACAGCCGACGCCCGACCTGCCGCTGCAAGACGACCAGGGCCGCACGGTGCGGCTGGCCGATTTCCGCGGGAAGACCGTCGTGCTCTATTTCTATCCCAAAGATGACACGCCGGGCTGCACGAAAGAGGCGTGCGGATTCCGGGACCGGCTGGACCGGGTCGCGCGCGCCGGCGCGGTGGTCCTGGGCGTCAGCGCGGATTCCGTGGCGTCGCATCAGCGGTTCAAGGCGAAGTATGGCTTGACGTTTCCCCTCTTGAGCGACCCGGAGAAGCGGCTGGCGGAGGCGTACGGCGTGTGGAAGCGCAAATCGCTCTACGGCCGGACGTTTCTCGGTATCGAGCGCACGACCGTGATCATTGACGCCACAGGACGGGTGGCGAAGATCTTTCCCAGAGTGAAAGTGGAGGGACACGTGGACCAGGTGCTCGACGCGATCGAGTCCCTGCGCGCTGCGAATGAACGGAGGACAGGATGAGCGGAATGAGTGGTGGGGTGTTCTTGCTGGCGACGGTGGGCGGCTATTGGATGCTGGAGCGCTCCGCGTCGCACAAGGGTGGTTTGAAGCAGGTCGGGCAGGTATTGGGATGGATCGTGATCGCGGCCAGCTTGTTGGGGTTGGCCGGCGCCATCGCGCAGGGATGCGGAAGCATGAGCGGCAAGAAAACTTTTTGCCCCTTTACGCCCAAGAAAGCCCAGGTCGAATCCTTTACGAGCCCGGCTCCATCAGGAGAATAGGGCCGCAGGCGATTCGGCCGCCCGCATTGCCGGTGGGTTGGCTGAAATCATCCGGCCATTCGTGCAGGATGACGGCGCGCCCTCCGACGCTGTAGCGGCTGCCGCTGAGCGTGACGTTCGGCACGGTCAGTTCAAGGATGCCGGAGCCGTCCGCTCCGATCTCGATGTTGCCCAGATCGCCGGCATGGGCGCTGCGCAGGCCGTCTGCCATCAGGAAGCCGTGCTTGACGCCGTCCGGGTTGTAATGGCTCCCGGCCGCCTTCCCGCCGTCGCCGCACCGGCCGTACTGGTGGATATGCAGCCCATGCGTGCCGGGCGGGGCCTGCCGGATCGTCACGACGACCTTCAAGCCTTGGGGGGTATCGGTCAGCACGGCCGTGCCGGCGACGGCCGAATCCTCCGCGGTGCCGGCGAGGTCCGCTTCGCCATGCTCGGCAGACACGACCGCGGGACCCGCGATCAGCAGAACGGCAACGAGCCAAAGACGGCGCAGCATTCGTTCCTCCTGGTGGCAAGCGCGCAACAGAGCAACCCTCTCCGTATTATCACGCGCCGGCGGATGCCGGCGCAACTCCTTTCCGCGCCCGTGCCCGACATCCGGAGTTGCGCGATGCACCGCTTGCGCTATACTAGCGTGAAGTGATGCCCACACCGTCGTCGCAATCCCGAAAAGTTTCCGCCCCGCCTGTCAGCGTCCGCCTTCGCCGCTACTTCATCACCGGGCTGGCGACCATCTTTCCCGTCGTGGTGACTTTGTATGCCCTCTGGGTGACGTTCCGGTTTGCCGACGGGCTGCTGGGGTCCGTCATCAACGCGTATCTCCAGCGGGCCTACGGCTACACGATCCCCGGCCTCGGGCTCCTCCTTACGGTCCTGCTCGTGCTGGCGGTCGGCGTGCTCTCCAGCCACTTCTTCGGGCAGTGGTTCTTCCGGACGCTGGAGGAATGGTTCAGCCGCCTGCCGGTGGTGCGGCGCATCTATCCCTCCGTCAAGCAGCTCACCGATTTTCTCTTTGCGAAAGAATCCCGGGAAAAATCCATCCGCCGGGTGGTGCTGGCCGCGTATCCCCGGCTGGGCACGTACACGATGGCGTTTGTCACCAACGAAGCCACGGTCCAGACCGGCGCCGGTCCCATTACGTTGCTGACGCTGCTGCTGCCCAACCCCCCCTCGCCGTTCACCGGCCCGCTGATCTTCGTGCCGAAGGACGACGTGATCCCGCTGGACGTCACCGTCGAGGATGCGGTGAAATTCGTCGTCTCCGGCGGGATCGTTCCGCTGACCCTTCCGGCGCCGTTTCCCGTCAAGAGCAAGCCGGCCCTCTGATGCCGCCCGCCCTGCGCCGGCTCTGGTGTGCGCTGTGTGCGGTGTGCTGTGTGCTGTGTGCCGTGGTCGGCTGTAGCCCGCGCGAGCCGGTGGTCAAGATTGGGTTCGCCGCCCCGCTCACCGGCGACCAGGCCTCCCCGGGCCAGGATTTGTTGAAGGGCGCGCAGCTGGCGATCGTGCAGGCCGAGGCGGCGGGTCCGGTGCTGCCCGGCTATCGGCTGGAGCTGGTCGCGCTGGATGACCAGCGCAGCCCGACGCAGGCCGTGGCCGTCGCGAAGAAGCTGGTGGCGGACCGCGACGTCGTGGCGGTGGTGGGGCATTTGAATTCCTCCTGCACGATGCCGGCCTCGGCGGTCTATCACCAGGGGCGGCTGCTGCAGGTGTCGCCGGTTTCGTCCAATCCTCAAATTTCCCGCCAGGGCTTCGACACGTTCTACCGCACCTGCGCGACGGACGACCTGCAGGGCCCGGCGGCCGCGCGGTTCGCCGTCACGGAACTCGGCGCGCGACGGGTGGCCATCCTCGACGACATGACCACCTACGGTCGGGGGCTGGCCAATGAGTTTGAAAAAGAATTGGCGGCGCTGGGCGCGACGGTGCTGCTGCACGAGGGCCTCACCCAAGGCGACAAGGATTTCACGCCGGTGTTGACGAAAATCAAATCGCTGGAGCCCGACCTGCTCTATTTCGCCGGCATGTTTCCTGAGGCGGCGCTCCTCATCAAGCAGCGGCGGGACTTGGGGGTGGGCGGGCACTTTCTCGGCGGAGACGGCCTCTACGATCCCATCTTGATCCGGCTGGCGACGCCGGAGGCGGCCGAGGGCGTCTACGCGACCACCATCGGCGCCGACATCCGCCAGGTGCCTACCGCGCAGGAATTCGTGCGGGCCTATGAGGCCGCGTATGGCACCGTGGGAGCGTACTCCGCCTACGGATATGAGGCGGCCCGAGTCGTGCTGTGGGCCCTCCGGCAGGCGGGCCGAAAAGACCGCGAGGCCGTGCTCGCCGCCATGACGACGTTGACGGACAGCCCCGGCGTCTTCGGCCTCCAGCGCTTCGATGAGCGCGGCGATTCCCGCCTGCGGGACGTTGGGTTGTTCACGGTTAAGGGCGGCCGGTTCGTCTTCCTGAAGACCGTGTCCGTGGAGTAGCACATCAGGTACCTGGTACCTCAGGTGCCTGGCACCTGCCTCGACCCACCATGACCGCATCACAAGTGTTTCTGCAGCAGCTCGCCAATGGGCTGACCATCGGCTCCATCTACGCGCTCATCGCCCTGGGCTATACGATGGTCTATGGCGTCATTCAATTGATCAACTTCGCCCACGGGGACGTCTTCATGGTGGGCGCGTATATGGGATTATCCGTCTGCCTCTGGCTGGGCTTGGAGGGGGCGGCCCCGGGCGCGGCCATGGCGTGGGGATTTGTCGGCGTGATCGGCGCGGCGATGTTCGGCTGCGGCATGCTGGGGCTCGGCGTCGAGCGCTTGGCGTACCGCCCGCTGCGCCGCGCCCCCCGGTTGGCGGCGCTGATTACGGCCATCGGCGTGTCGTTCTTCCTGCAGAATGCGGTGATGCTCATCTACGGGGCCACGGACCGGCGGTTTCCGCCGCTGGTGCCGTCCATCCGATGGGAGGTGGGCGGCGCGACCGTGACGGCGCTGCAAGTCGTCATCTGGGCGAGCGCTGGCATCATGATGCTCGGCCTGCAGGCGCTGGTCATGCGGACGAGGCTCGGTGCCGCGATGCGCGCCACCGCCCAGGACCCCACGGCCTGCTGGCTGCTGGGCATCCCGGTGGACCGGATCATCGCCCTCACGTTCGTCATCGGCTCCAGCCTCGCCGCTTCCGGCGGCGTGCTCTTCGGGCTCTATTACAACACGGTGAATTTCCATGACGGGTACCTGACCGGCATCAAAGCCTTTACCGCCGCGGTCCTGGGCGGCATCGGCAATATTCCCGGCGCGATGGTCGGCGGGCTGCTGCTGGGCGTGCTGGAAACTCTCGGGGCCGGGTACCTCTCCGCGCAGTGGAAGCACGTCTTCGCGTTCGTGGTGTTGGTGGTCTTGCTGCTGTTTAAGCCGACCGGGTTGTTGGGCGAGCGCGTGGCGGATCGCGCATGAACGCCGCTCGGCGGGCCCGCCGGCGCAACGCCTGGATCGCCGCGGCCATGCTGGTCGTCGCGCTGCTCCCGTGCCTGGGCCTCAACGGCTACCATTTGGATGTCCTCACCAATGCCGGCATTTTCATGCTGCTGGCGCTGGGGTTGAATTTGGTCGTCGGGTTCACCGGGCTGCTGCACTTGGGCTATGCCGCGTTCTTCGCCATCGGCGCCTACACCTACGGCCTGCTGAATTTGCACTGGCAGGTCCCGTTTTGGGCGGGGCTGGCGCCCGCGGTCGTCATCTCGGGATGCTGCGGTGTCGCGTTGGGGATCCCGGCCATGCGGGTGCGCGGCGACTATCTGGCCATCGTGACCTTGGGGTTCGGCGAGATCGTGCGCCTGGCGTTCACCAACTTGGACCGGTGGACCGGCGGCCCCAACGGCCTGCTCGGGATCGCGCACCCGACGATCTGGCTGCCCGGCCGCGGCTGGTATGATTTCAGCGTGGAGTCGCTGCCGTATTACTATCTGGTCGCCGCCGCCGTCGCACTGGCCGCCGCGGTCTGTTGGCGGCTGGCTGATTCCCGGATCGGCCACGCCTGGATGGCCATCCGGGAAGATGAGCTCGCGGCGTCGTGCGCGGGCATCAATGCCACGCACCTGAAGCTGCTCGCCCAGGGCTGGGGGGCGGCCATCGCCGGGCTGGCCGGGGCGATCTTCGCGGCGAAGCAAGGCACGATCACGCCGGACAGCTTCGACTTCATCCTCTCGGTCATGCTCCTCGCCATGGTCGTGTTCGGCGGCCTGGGCAGCATCGTCGGCGTGATGATAGGCGCCCTGGTGCTGGGGGCGCTGCCCGAAGTGATGCGCGGTCTGGACCAATACCGGATGCTCCTGTTCGGGCTGGTGATGATCCTCATGATGCGCTGGCGGCCGCAGGGGCTGCTGGGCGGGCCGAAGATCCGCCGCGAATTGACCCGCGCGTGACCGCCCGACGATGCGCAACCTGCTTGACGTCCGCCAGCTCAGCAAGCAATTCGGCGGCGTCGTCGCCCTCAAGCGCGTGCATCTGGCCGTCGCCCCGCATGAGATCGTCGGGCTCATCGGGCCCAATGGGGCGGGGAAAACAACGCTGTTCAACTGCCTGACCGGCTTGGTCCGGCCGGATGAGGGCGAGGTGCTCTTCGGCGAGGAATCCCGCGGTTCGCTCATCGGGCTGGCCCCGCACCAGGTGACGGAATGCGGCCTGGCCCGCACCTTCCAGAACATCCGGCTCTTCGCCACCATGACGGTCTTGGAGCACGTCGTCATCGGCAGCTACGTCCGCACCCGCGCCGGGGTCCTGGGGGCCCTGCTGCGCCTGCCCTCCGCCCGCCGGGAAACGCGCTGGGCGGAAGACCGGGCCCGCGGCATCCTGCAGCAATTGGAGCTGGAGCGCTACGCCGCGCACCTGGCCTCCGCGCTGCCGTTCGGGCTGCAGCGGCGGGTGGAGCTGGCCCGCGCGCTGGCGGCCGAGCCAGCACTCGTCTTGCTGGATGAGCCGGCCGCCGGGTTGAACCCGACGGAAAAGCAGGAGCTGCTCGGCGTGCTGGAGCGGCTGCGCCGCCAGGGCGTGACCCTGCTCTTCATCGAGCACGACATGCGGTTTGTAATGCCGATTTCAGACCGGGTCGTGGTGCTGGACCACGGCCAGCATATCGCCACCGGCACGCCGGCGGAGATCCAGCGCGATCCGCGCGTGATCGAAGCCTATTTGGGCAAGCCATGAGTAGCACACAGCACACAGCACACAGCAGACAGAGGAAAATCGGTGAGGGTGTTCCTGTATGCTGTGTGCTGTCTGCTGTACGCCGCTCATGTTAGTTCTCGATGGCGTGGTGGCGGGGTATGGGCCGACAGTGTGTCTCAAAGGGATCGACCTGGAAGTGCGTCCCGGGGAGATCGTCGCCCTCTTGGGCGCCAACGGGGCGGGGAAGACGACGACCCTGATGGCGATCTCCGGGTTGGTGCGGCCCCGCCAGGGCAGCATCACGTTCGGGGGCGCGCGGTTGAACGGTATCGCGCCGGAAGCCGTTGCGGCCTTGGGCATCGGCCACGTGCCGGAGGGGCGGCGGGTGTTCACCCGCCTGACCGTGCTGGAAAATCTCCGCCTGGGCGCGTATCTCCGCCGGGACAGCCGCGCCATGCACGAAGATGTGCGGCAGATGTGGGAGCTGTTTCCCGTGCTGCGCGCCCGCCAGCGCCAGCTCGCCGGCACGCTCTCCGGCGGGGAGCAGCAGATGCTGGCGATGGCCCGCGGGCTGATGGGGCGCCCGACCCTGCTGCTGCTGGATGAGCCGTCGTTGGGGCTGGCGCCCAAGCTGGTGCGCACGGTCTTCGACATCATTACGCGGATCAACGCGGGCGGCACGGCGATCCTGCTGGTGGAGCAAAACGCGCGCATGGCGCTGAGCGTGGCGCATCGCGGCTATATCTTGGAAACCGGCGCCGTTACGCTGTGCGATTCAGCTAAAGCGCTGGCGGGTAACCCGCACGTGAAGTCCGCGTATCTGGGCGGATAGCGAGGAGTCGGAATGGAGTGGCTGGTCGAGTTGTTCGCCAACATCTATCGCGTGGAAGACTTGATCCGGTGGGGCGGGCCGGTGGCGCTGGCGGCCATCGTCTTCGCCGAAACCGGCCTGCTGGCGGGTTTCTTTCTGCCCGGCGACTCGCTGCTGGTGACGGCCGGGCTCCTCGCCGCCGCCGACGGCCTGTTCAACGTCTGGGGCTTGTGCCTGCTGCTAAGCGTCGCGGCCATCGTGGGCGACAGCACCGGCTATGCGATCGGCTATCACCTCGGCCCGCGCCTCTTCCGTCGGGAGGATTCCTGGCTCTTCCACAAGGACCACCTGGCGCGCACGCAGCGGTTCTACGAGACATACGGCGGGAAAACCATCATCTTGGCCCGGTTCGTGCCGATCGTCCGGACCTTTGCGCCGACGGTCGCCGGGGTGGGGCGCATGCAGTACCGGCGCTTCCTGATGTTCAACGTGATCGGCGGGGTGGGGTGGGTCTGCAGCATGACGCTGACCGGCTACCTGCTGGGGCGGATGATCCCGAACCTGGAGCGGAAAATCCACTGGGTGATCATCGTGGTCATTCTCGTGTCGCTGCTGCCCTTGCTCAATGAATGGCGGCAGCATGCCCGCCGCCGTTGACTTCATGCCCGCCCTTGCGTAAGCTGGATATCTCGAGAAGGAGATCGCATGAACCAATCCGTTCCGATGTGCGCGGCGTCGTTTGAAGAGACCGGGGAGCCCGCCAGCAAGCTGGGGATGTGGCTGTTCCTGGCGTCCGAAGTGATGTTCTTCGCCGGGCTGATCGCCGCCTTTGTCGTCTTACGCTTCACCCATCCCGCCTGGCCCGGGCCGGAGGGGCATCTCAATAAGTGGCTGGGCACCGCCAATACGTTCATCCTCTTGTGCAGCAGTTGGACCGTCGTGATGGCCCTGGCGGATTTCCAGGCCGGCCGGCAGCGGTCGGGGCGCCTCTACCTGCTCTGGACGATTGTATTGGGCAGCGCCTTCCTCGTGATCAAAGGCTTCGAATACAGCGCGAAGCTCCCCCACGGCATCCTTCCCAGCACCAACATCTTCTGGTCGTGCTACTACACCCTCACCGGATTTCACGGCCTGCACGTGCTCGGCGGCATCATCGCCAACCTCTGGCTGTTCTTCCGGGCCATGCAGGGCCGCATGGGCCCGTCCAACGCGTACAAGGTGGAATTGGCGGGGCTGTACTGGCACTTCGTGGACATCGTGTGGCTGTTTCTGTTTCCCATGCTGTACCTGTTGTGACCCGGATGATTTCTCGACCATCATGCAAGCGGATTTGCACCAAGTAACGACGTGAGGATCTCATGACGAACGCGCAGACGGCGTCGAAAACGTATTTGTGGATCTGGGCCTGGCTGGCGGGGTTGATGCTGCTCAGCGTGGTGGCGTCGGAGCTGCCGCTCGCACCCCGCCTCATTACGGTGATCATCTTGGGTTTCTCGACGGTCAAAGCCCTCCTCGTGGCCCTCTACTACATGCACCTGAAGCAGGACCGCAAGACCCTCTCCTTCGTGGCGGTGTTTCCCTTGCTGGTCGTCCTGGCGGCGGTGCTGCTGGTGGCCTCCAGCCGCCTCGTGAAGCTGTAAGTTCCGCGATGGCTTCGATGCTTGCCGGCTGGCTGACCTTCGTTGCCGGCTCTCCGATGGCGCTCTGCTTATGGATCGGGAACCGTCTAGCCGCTTGGACCGGACTGGCGATGCTCTGGCGGAATCTCAAACACTCGCCCGGGCGCTTCACGCGATTTTTGATGTGGGGGGCGGTCATCAACGTCGTGTCCATCCTCTGCGTGGTGGGGTTGGCCCGGATGCTGCGTGTCTGGTAATGGTCGAGGTCCGCGCGGTCTACGACGGGCAACTGCGCTGCCGGGTGACGCACGGCCCCTCCGGGCAGGAGTTTCAGACCGATGCCCCGACGGATAACGGCGGAGAGGGCAAGCAGTTTTCTCCCACGGACCTGGTCGCGGCGGCCCTGGCCAGCTGCGTCCTGACGGTGATGGGCATCGTCGCCGCGCGGCATGCCATTGAGCTGGCCGGCGCGTCGGCCCGCGTGGAGAAGGAGATGATCGCCGGCCCCTCGCGCCGCATCGGTTCGCTGGCCGTTACCGTGAGCTTCCCCCGCGCCTACCCTGAAGCGCAGCGGGCGCTGCTGGAGCGCGCGGCGGCAAGCTGCCCTGTCCACCACAGCCTCCACCCGGAGCTGAAGGTTCCCATTCGGTTCGTGTATCCGAGTTGACGTGAGGGCGGGACCGCCGCTCTGGCGCGATCGTCAGAAAACAGACAAGACGCACTGCCCTTGGGCAGTGCGTCTTGTGTTATGCGGAATGCGAGTCGGAAGCTACGCAGAAACCGTGGACACCGGCCACCGAAAACGCCGGATACTGATGGTGCCGGACAGCGGGGTGAGCTTGGCGGGGTTCCCGCGGGGGAGCCGAATATCGTGGGCCAGGCCGGCTACAGCGAGGAGCCGGATCGTCGCATACGTGAGGTCAACTTCCCACCACCGCAGCCCGTGGACCGCCGAGTGGGGATAGGCGTGGTGGTTGTTGTGCCACCCCTCGCCGTACGTCAGCGCCGCCACCCACCAGTTGTTGGTGGAGCCTTCGTTGGTCTTGTAGGTGCGGTAGCCCCAGATGTGGGCGGCCGAGTTGACCAGCCAGGTGGAGTGGTAGACCAAAACCAACCGGACGAAGATGCCCCAGACAACACAGGGCCACCCGCCGAAGACGTAGAACAGCGCGCCCAATCCCACCGTGTGCCACACGTGCGTGTCGTTGATCCAGCGATGGACCGGGTCGCGCGCCAATTCCGGCACGTAGCGCAGGTGCTTGACGGGATGGTCCAGCACGTCGTCGTAGGCGAAGAGCCAGAGGACGTGGGCCCACCAGAACCCGCGGGTGGGGCTGTGCGGGTCCTCCGGCCGGTCGGAAAAGGCGTGATGCACCCGGTGTGTGGCCACCCACTTCAACGGCCCGCCCTGTAAGGCCAGCGAGCCCAGGAAGGTGACGGCATATTCCAGCCACTTGGGCACTCGGAAACTTCGGTGGGTCAGCAGGCGGTGGAACGCCAAGGTAATGCCGACCCCGCCGGTGAGCCATTGGAGCACGAAAAACGTCCAAAACGCTTTCCAGGTGAACATGGATGGCGACAGAGCCAGGAGGGCGCCCAGGTGGATGATCGCGATCCCCACGGCGATGTCCCATTTAATTTTCAGGCGCGGCTTGATCAGTCCTGCGGCCGCTTGGCGGTCCAGGTCCTGTTCAACCGCTTGGAGTTCAGGGTTAGCAAGGGTGGTGGACATCAGCCTCCTTTTGTGGGGCTTTTGGTGTGTGCGCTGGAGAACACGCGCCCCTCTAGAATATCGGGTGCGGGAGGGGTTGTCAAAGGAAAAGCGCCGCGGGGCTGGGGGCGGGTTAGTACCGCTCTATCTGACGGAGCAGGCAGTAGACCAGCCGGTCGCGGGTGAGCAGAGTGACTAAGGAGCGCTGCAGCAGGGTTTCCACGGCCTCTTCAGAGAAACTCATGAGTTGCGCCGTGCCGGAAATGGTCTGGAACCGCAGAAAATACCCTTCCACGGTGGCGCGTTCTTGCCGGGGCAGAGTCGAGAGCGCATCGGCGACCAGGGTCTGGTGGACGCTGTTGAGGAATTGATAGGGAATACATCGTAAGTAGCTGTACGCACTGAGCTTGCGTTCAAGCGGATTCGGCGGATCGCTCAACTTGTTGTAGGCGGCCACCACCTCAGGCCAGAACCGGGCGCGCAGGTACCCGGCCAGCGAGGATTCAGCCGGGTCATGCGCAAAGGCGAACACCTCTTGGCGGAAGATTCGGTGGAGCAGCCGGGAATGGTCCCGGTCGGTGAACGCCCGGTAATCTCCGCGGGCGCTGCGGCGCTCGTCGCTGGTCCTGGGAACGAACCGGCAGCCCTCGGTGGAGAGCAAGAAGTCCCAGCACGCGATCCCCCAGGTAAATAACGGCTGAAACTCCTGGACCAGCTCTTGATAGGCCGGCCCCAGCCCGCCGGGGATGGCCTCGCCGGAATGCAGCGCGGCGGCGTGGGTTTGGTACAATTGAGCGACCAGCCATTCGGCGTGCGGCAGCTTGCCCCGGCGCAGGGCGCCGAGGTCAGGCTGCGTGAAGACCTGGGGGAGGGCGATTTCGAGGGCCGGTTCCTCCTGCACGTGAACCAGTTCCTCGACGGGCACATCCGCTGACAGCGTCAAGAAGTCGCGCATGTCGCCCGTAGTCTAGCATAGGGCTTCAACGCCCAGCAAGGAGAAAGGTCTGCGATGCTGACGGGATGGTTCACCGTGCTGGGATGGGGGCTGCTGCTCATCGGCGCGCTGGCGTGGATGACGGCGTGGCGTCGGCCCCTCCTGGCCAAGCTGCGCGGGATGCTGCTGGGCATGCTGCTGATGGGCGTGGGCGGGCTCTCGCTGGGCCTGGGCCTGGCGCTGCGGTCGTTTGAGGCGTTTTCCACCTCCACGGTCATTGCCCAGGTGCGCTGCCGCTGGACCGGGCCGAAGGCGTTTGAGCTGACCTGGGTGCCGGTCACACCGGACGCGCCGGGCCAACCGCTGATCGTCCCGCTGCGCGGCGACCAATGGGCGATCAGCGGCGGGGTCGTGAAATGGCACCCCTGGCTGACGGCCTTGGGGCTGCCCAGCTACCACCGGCCCACCCGGCTGAGCGGCCGGTATGCCACCGCGTCGGAGGAAGCCGCGCTGCCGCCCAGCGCGGTCGCCATCGGGCCGGAACCCGGCCTGGTATGGTGGTGGTTCTACCAACTGGATCCCTACCTGCCGTTCGTGGACGCGGTGTATGGCAGCACAGCGTTTGCCTATGTCAACCCGGCGGTCCCGGTTGAGGTGGCGGTGACGCCGTCCGGGTACCTGGTGCAGCGTGCTCGCACCCGTCCCAGCGATGCGGCGCCCGCCGGGCCGGGGTTTTGACAGTATGCGGGGACTGTGTTAGCATACATATGTTCGTCGTTCGACGTCACACCTGCCTTGCAAACCGCAACGAACCGTGACCGACTGTGTGCGACACTCCTTCAAGAGATAGCGCCAGGCGTCTTCGGCCGGGGTTGACGCCTCACCCCGTCCTTGTATTCGTTGTTCCTCCTGTCACCTGTCACCTGTCACCTGTCACCTCGTACTTCTTCGGGGAAGCCGTATGATTCCCCGCTATACCCTGCCGGAGATGGGCCGCCTCTGGAGCGATGCGCATCGGCTCCAGGTCATGCTCGACGTCGAGCTGCTGGTGCTGGAGGCCCAAGTCACGCTGGGCCTGGTGCCGGCCAAGGCCCTCCGGGAGATCCGTAAGAAAGTGCGCGTGGACGTCGCCCGCGTGCAGCAGCGCGAGGCCGCCACCCGCCACGATGTCATCGCCTTCATCGAGCACTTGGAAGAGCGGGTCGGCCCCTATGGGCGCTACCTCCACTTCGGGTTGACCTCCAGCGACGTGCTCGACACCTCGTTGGGCGTGGTGTTGCGCGACTCCGCCGGGCTGCTGCAGCAGGACTTGCGGCGGCTCATGCAGGTGCTGGCCTCGCAGGCCCGGAGGCACAAGCGCACGCTGGCCATGGGCCGCACCCACGGCGTGCACGCCGAGCCGACCACCTTCGGGTTGAAGCTGGCGATGTTTTACGACGAGTTTACCCGCCACCGCACCCGCCTGGAGGCGGTGCAGCGCGAGGTCAGCGTCGGCAAGATCTCCGGCGCGGTCGGCACGTTCGCCAACGTGGACCCGGCGGTGGAGCGCCACGTCTGCCGCCGCCTGGGGCTGCGTCCCGCACCCATCTCCACCCAGATCGTGCAGCGGGACATCCACGCCAGCTACGTCACGACGCTGGCCCTCATCGGCGGCACCCTCGAGCAGCTCGCGACCGAGATCCGCAACCTGCAGCGTACCGAAGTGCGCGAGCTGGAGGAGCCCTTCGGTACGGGACAGAAAGGCTCCTCCGCCATGCCGCACAAGAAAAACCCTATCACCTGCGAGCGCATCGCGGGCCTCTCCCGATTGCTGCGCGGCTACAGCGTGACCGCCCTGGAAAACATCTGCCTCTGGCACGAGCGGGACATCACCCACTCCTCGACGGAGCGGGTGATGCTGGCCGACGCGAGCATCCTCATGGACTACATGCTGCAGACCATGACCTGGGTGCTCGAGGGGCTGGTGGTGCACGCAGACCGGATGCGCGCGAACATCAACCTCACTCACGGGGTGGTATTTTCCGGCCAGGTGCTCCTGGCCCTGATGGGCCGGGGGCTGTCGCGCACGGCCGCGTATGAGCTGGTGCAGGGGGTGGCGCTGCAGGTCTGGCGCACCGGCACGAATTTCCAGGAGGCGCTCCTGAAGGATGCCCGCATCCGCCGGCACCTGACCCCGACGCAGATCGCGCGCTGCCTGGACCCGGCCGCCGCCTTGCGCCATGTGGACGAGATCTTCAAGCGGGTAGGACTTTCATGAGCACACAGCAGACAGCATACAGCGGACAGGAAGACCAACCGATCAACCGCTTTATCTGTGTGCTGTGTGCTGTCTGCTGTCTGCTGATCACGGGTTGCCTGCACCGCAGCCTGACGATCAAATCCAACCCGCCGGGTGCGGTCATTTTCGTCAATGACCACAAGATGCAAGGGGTCACCCCCTATACCTACGATTTTGAATGGTACGGCTGGCACCGCATCGCCCTCGTCAAGGACGGCTATGAGCGGACGGACGATCTCACCCTGCTCAAGGCGCCGCCCTACATGTGGATTCCCTTCGACCTGGTGATGGAAGTGGTGCCGTTTCAGGTGCGGGACAACCGGGTGTTGTCCTATCAGCTCGCGCCGACCCCGGAGCTGAACGTTCCGAAACCGCCGGCGCTGCCGCCGCGCGAGCTGCCGCCCGATCCGGCTGTGGACGAGTGAACAAGGATGGCGCCTGCATGGTGACGACGCGAGGAGAGAAGCTCTACGAAGGGAAAGCCAAGATCCTGTACGCGACGGAGGATCCCCACCAGGTGATCCAATATTTCAAAGACGACGCCACCGCGTTCAACGCGCAGAAGCGCGGCACGATCATCGGCAAAGGGGTGTGCAACAACCGCATCGCCTCGCGCCTGTTCGAGTGGCTTGCGCAGCGCGGCGTGCCGACCCATTTCATCAAGCAATTGAGCGACCGCGAGATGCTGGTCAAGCGCCTGGAGATCATCCCGCTGGAGGTGACCATGCGCAACCTCACCGCCGGCGGTATGAGCCGGATGCTCGGCATCGAGGAAGGGATCGTCTTGAATCCGCCGGTCTTTGAATGGCACTACAAAAGCGATCCGCTGGGCGACCCGCTCATCAACGACGACCATATTCTCGCCCTGAAGCTGGCCACCCCGGAGGAGCTGCAGACCATCCGCGCGCTGTCAGCGCGGGTCAACGACGAGCTGAAGGCCTATTTCGCCGCGCGCGGGATCGACCTGGTGGACTTCAAGCTGGAGTTCGGCCGGCATCGCGGGACCATCCTGCTGGGCGACGAGATTTCGCCGGACACCTGCCGCTTCTGGGAGCAGGGCACGAAGAAGAAGCTGGACAAAGACCGGTTCCGCCGCGACCTCGGCGACGTGGAAGCCGCGTATCAGGAAATGCTCACGCGCGTGCTGGGGGAGGGGGTATGATCCTTCGACGTGTTGCACGTGCTCAGGATCATGGTGAGCAAGGAGTCGAACCATGATCGCTCGAGTGTCGGTCACGCTTAAGCCCAGCATCCTCGATCCGCAGGGCACCACCATCCACCAGGCGCTGGAATCGCTCGGCTTCAAGGGGGTCAAGCGCGTGCGCATGGGCAAATTGATCGAGATCGAACTGCAAGGCGGCAGCAAGGCCGCGGCCAAGAAAGAGGTCGAGCGGATGTGCCAGAAGCTGCTCGCCAATCCCATCGTGGAAATGTACCGGATTGAAATTAAATGATCGAAGTAAGAGGTATGAAGTCGGAAGTATGAAACGGCCAAGCAGTTTTTCCAGTTCATACATCATACTTCCTACTTCTTACTTCAGGGTTCTCTCATGAAATTCGGCGTGGTGGTGTTCCCCGGATCGAACTGCGACCAGGACTGCGTGCACGTGCTGCGCGACGTGCTGGAGCAGGAGGTGGTGCTGTTGTGGCACCAAGAGTCCTCGCTGCGCGGGTGCGACTGTGTGGTGCTGCCGGGCGGCTTCAGCTACGGCGACTACCTGCGGACCGGCGCGATCGCGAAGCTCTCGCCGGTGATGAAGTCCGTCGCGGCCTTCGCCAAGGACGGCGGGCTGGTGATCGGCATCTGCAACGGTTTCCAGATCCTGCTCGAGGCCGGGCTGCTGCCCGGCGCGATGCTGCGTAATACCAGTTTGCGGTTCATCTGCCGCTACGTGACGGTGCGGGTGGAGCGGACCGACACGCCCTTCACCAACCGGTTCCAGCCGGGCCAGGTGCTGCGCTTGCCCATCGCCCACAACGAGGGTAATTACACGGTGGATGCGGCCGGGTTGAAGCGGATCGCGGAGCGTGGCCAGGTGCTCTTCCGGTACTGCGACGCGGATGGGCAAGTGACCGACGCCGCCAACCCCAACGGGTCGCTGGAGGCCATCGCCGGGCTGTGCAATGAGGCCGGCAACGTGCTGGGCATGATGCCGCACCCGGAACGCGCCTCGGAGCCGTCGCTGGGCTCCGCCGACGGCCGCGGCGTGTTTGAATCTATTCTCCAGTCGGTGGCGTGCCGATGAGTCCAGCCAGGCCGACGGCTCCCACAGTGAAAGACGATGAGCGGCTCGTCCGTCGGGTGGCGAAATCGCACAACCTGACTGATGAGCAGTACGCGCAGATCGTGCGCATCCTGCGCCGCCCGCCCACGCTGACCGAAGTGGGAATGTTTGGCGTCCTCTGGGCCGAACATTGTTCTTACGCGAGCTCGAAGATTTATCTGAGGACGTTTCCGACGAAAGGCAAGCGGATCCTGGTGGCGGCCGGCAAGGAGAATGCGGGGCTGGTGGATATCGGCGACGGCCTGGCAGTCGCGTTCAAGGCCGAGTCGCACAACCACCCCTCAGCGGTGGAACCGCATGCCGGGGCGGCCACCGGGGTCGGCGGCATCATCCGCGACATCTTCACGATGGGCGCGCGGCCGATTGCGCTGTTCGACAGCCTGCGCTTCGGTCCGCTCAACGGCCACGCCCGCACGCGGTTCCTGTTCGAGGGGGTCGTGAAAGGCATCGCCGATTACGGCAACTCCGTCGGCGTGCCGACGGTGGGCGGAGAAATCTACTTCGATGAAGCGTATCGGGAGAATCCGCTGGTCAACGTGATGTGCATCGGCGTCGTGCCGCACACAGCGGTGGCGAAGGGTGCGGCGCGCGGGAGGGGCAACCCGGTGATCTACGTCGGCTCCTCGACGGGCCGCGACGGCCTGGGCGGGGCCAGCTTCGCCTCGCGGGAGCTGAGCGACGAATCCGAAGCGGACCGCCCGGCGGTGCAGCTTGGCGATCCGTTCGCCGAGAAATGTCTGATCGAGGCGACGCTGGAGGCGCTGGCCACCGGCGACGTCGTCGGCATCCAGGACATGGGTGCCGCCGGCTTGACCTGCTCCACCTCTGAGACCGCGTCGCGCGGCGGGTGCGGCATGGAGATTGACGTCGCCAAAGTGCCCCGGCGCGAAACCGGCATGACGCCCTACGAGGTGATGCTCTCCGAATCGCAGGAGCGGATGCTGCTCATCGCTAAGCAGGGCCAAGAAGCCGCGGTGAAGAAGCTCTTCGCCAAATGGGGATTGAATGCCGTGACGATCGGCCGCGTCACCGGCGGCGACCGGGTGCGCGTCTTCGACGGGACTGAGCTCGTGGCGGATGCCCCGGTCGCCGCGCTGACGCACGGGGCGCCGGTCTACCGCCGCCCGGTCAAGCGCCCGGCGGGCTTTGCGCGTCTCCAGCGCTTGCCGCTGCGCGCCGTGCCGGTGCCGCGCGACCTGAATCACACCCTGCTGCAGCTGCTGGGCTCGCCCACGATCGCCGATAAAGCAGCCGTATACGAGCAGTACGACCACATGGTCCAGACCAACACCGTCGTGCTGCCGGGCCGGTCGGACGCGGCGGTGCTGCGCCTGAAAGGCACCGGCACGCTGCTGGCCGCGACGACGGACGCCAATGGCACGTACTGCCTGCTCGACCCGTACGAAGGCGGTAAGCTCGCCGTGGCCGAAGCCGCGCGCAACGTGGCCTGCGTCGGGGCCGAGCCGCTGGCGGTGACGGATTGCCTCAATTTCGGCAGCCCCTTGGACCCCGGCGTCATGTGGCAGTTTCGCGAATGCGTGCGCGGCATCTCCGAGGCCTGCCGCGCCTTCGGCACGCCGGTGACCGGCGGCAATGTCAGCCTCTACAACGAAAGCCCGCGCGGAGCGGTGGACCCCACGCCGGTGATCGGGATGATCGGATTGATTCAGCACACAGCACACAGCATACAGCATACAGAGGGACGCGCCTGCTATGCGCCGGTGACGATGGGATTTAAGGATGAAGGAGATCTGGTCTGGCTGCTGGGCGAGACGCGCGAGGAGCTGGGGGCGAGCGAATATCTCAAGCTGATCCATCACCGCAAGCAGGGCCGGCCGCCGCGCGTGGACTTGGCGGCGGAGCGCCGGTTGCAGCAGTTGCTGGTGGAGGGCGCGCGGGCCGGGCTGTGGAAGTCCGCGCATGATTGCGCCGAAGGCGGGCTGGCCGTGGCGGTGGCAGAGTGCTGCATCGCGGAGCCGGATCATATCATTGGCGCTGTGTTGGACCTGTCACTTGTCACCTGTCACCTGTCACTGAGATTAGATGCGCTGCTCTTCGGCGAGTCCGCCGGGCGCGTGGTGATCAGCTGCGAGCCGCACCGCACCAAGCGGGTGGCGGCCTTGACCGCGCGCGCCGGCGTGCCGGCGCGGTTGGTCGGCACCGTCGGCGGAGGCCGCGTGAAAATCGGGGAATGGATTGACGCGGGCATCGGAGAACTAAGCGCGGCATGGCGTGGCGCGTTTCGGAGGACGGCATGAGTGTGGATCAAGACCGCGCCAAAGAAGCCTGCGGGCTCTTCGGCATTTGGAGCCATCGCGACGCCGCGCGGCTGACCTATCTGGGGTTGTATTCGCTGCAGCATCGCGGCGAAGAAGCGGCCGGCATCGTCACCTCCCAGGGCCGCAAGATGCATTCCCACAAGGGGCAGGGCTTGGTGTCCGAGGTCTTCCATGAGGAGGCGCTGCGGCTGCTGCCCGGCCGCGCCGCCATCGGCCACACGCGCTACTCCACCACCGGCTCGAGCCACCTCAAGAACGCGCAGCCCCTGCTGGTGACGTACGCCAAGGGCTCGGTCGCGCTCGCGCACAACGGCAACTTGGTCAACGCCTACGAGCTGCGCCGGATGCTCGAAGGGACCGGCTCCATCTTCCAGACCAGCATTGACAGCGAGATCATCCTGCACCTGCTGGCGCGCTCCACACACAAGACCTTTGAGGAAGATTTGATGGAGTCGCTGCCGATGCTCAAGGGCGCCTACTCGCTGCTGTGCCTGACGCCGGACGGCCTGTTCGGCTGCCGCGACCCCAACGGGTTCAAGCCGCTCTGCTTGGGCAAGCTGAACAAGACCTACGTGCTGGCATCGGAGACGTGCGCTCTGGACCTGATCGGCGCGCGGTTCGTGCGCGAAGTCGCCCCCGGCGAAGTGCTCGTCATCAGCCCGACCGGCCTCCGCTCGCTGTTTCCCTTCAAGGACCAGCCGGCCGTCCAGCCGACCCATTGCCTCTTCGAGCATGTCTACTTCGCGCGGCCGGACTCGCGCATCTTCGGCGAGAGCGTGCAGGAGGTGCGGGTCAAACTGGGACGCCAGCTCGCCCAGGAGCACCCGGTGAAGGCGGACCTGGTGATGCCGATCCCGGACTCAGGCAACTTCGCCGCCCTGGGTTTCAGCCTGGAGTCGCAGATACCCTTCGCGCTGGGCATCATCCGCAACCACTACGTCGGGCGGACCTTCATCCAGCCCGCCCAGGAAATCCGCGACCTCAAAGTGCGCGTGAAGTTCAATCCGATCCGCGACATCATCAAAGGGAAGCGCTTGGTGGTCGTGGATGACTCGCTCATCCGCGGCACGACGACGCGCGCGCGCATCAAAAGCCTTCGGGAAGCGGGCGCGAAAGAAGTGCACATGCGCATCAGCTGCCCGCCGACGTCGTATTCCTGCTTCTACGGGGTGGATTTTCCGACGAGGAAAGAGCTGATCGCCAACCGGATGTCGCTGGAGGAGATCCGCAAATTCATCGGGGCGGACACCCTCGGCTACCTCTCGCTGGAGCGGCTGCAGAAAGGCGTCACGCACCCGGAGCGCTACTGCACGGCCTGCTGGACCGGCCAGTATCCCATTCCCTTCGGCGATGAGGGGGACAAGTTCGCGCTGGAGAAGCACGCCGGCGAAGGACCGCAATGATGCCGGTGAATCGGGAATCGTGGATCGTCGCTCGTGGATCACGAGCGACGAGCGACGAGCGACGATGAAGGGTGTGACGTATCGGAAAGCCGGCGTCAACATCGCCGCCACCGACCGCTGGCTCCATCAGCTTGGGCCGGTCATCCGCGCCACGCATGGGCCGGAAGTGCTGCCGGACCGCGGACAGTTCGCCGGGTTGTTCGCGCTGGGGCGCGGCCGGTACCGCGATCCGGTGCTGGTGTCGTCCACCGACGGGGTCGGCACGAAGCTCAAAGTCGCCCAGCTCCTCGGCCGGCATGAGGGCATCGGGGTGGACGCGGTGGCGATGAACGTCAACGACGTGTTGGTCTACGGCGCGCGGCCGCTCTTCTTCCTGGATTATGTGGCGATGGGAAAAATTGACCGGCGGCTGCTCTCTGCGCTGGTCCGCGGTGTGGCCGATGGCTGCGCGCAGAGCGGGTGCGCCTTGACCGGCGGAGAAACCGCCGAGATGCCGGGCGTCTACAAGCCGGGCGAGTACGATATCGCCGGGTTCTGCGTCGGCATCGTGGAGCGCCGCGCCATCGTGGACGGCTCGGCGGTGCGCGCCGGGGATGCGGTGATCGGGCTGGCCTCCTCCGGCGTCCATGCCAACGGGTTTTCGCTGGTGCGGGCGGCGCTGGGGTCCCGCGGGCTCAAGCGCTGGGGCCGGGACCTGTTGACGCCGACGAAGATTTACGTCAAGCCGGTGTTGGCGGTGCTGCGACGGTTCCGGATCCGTGCGATGGCGCACGTGACTGGCGGCGGGCTGCGCCGGCGCCTGGCCAGCCTTACGGCCCGCCAGCCGTCGCTGGACGTGGCCTGGCGGCCAGGGAGCTGGCCGGTGCCGGAGATCTTTCGCCACATCCAGGCCGCCGGGCAGGTGACCGACGAGCAGATGGAGTCAACATTCAACATGGGGATCGGCATGGCGCTGGTGTGCGCGCCGCGCGAGGGCGCCGGAGTGATCCGGATGCTGCGGCAAGCCGGTGTGGCCGCGTGGCCCATCGGAACGGTGGAGCGGCGCTCATGAGCAACGCGAGCGTGTCGGAGGGGTCCGTGCGATGAAGGTACTGGTGGTGGGATCCGGCGGCCGGGAGCATGCCTTAATCTGGAAGCTGAGCCAGTCGCCGGAGGTCCAGGCGATCTACTGCGCGCCGGGCAACGGCGGCATCAGCGAATTGGCGGAGCCGGTGGAGATCGGCCCGGAGGATTTGGAAGCTCTCGCGGAGTTCGCCGAGACGAAGGACGTTGACTTGACCATCGTCGGGCCGGAAGGGCCGCTGGCCAAGGGCATCGTGGACGTCTTCGAGAAGCGCGGCCTGCGGATCTTCGGCCCGGGCAAAGCGGCCGCCCGCTTGGAATCCAGCAAAGCCTTCGCCAAGACCCTCATGAAGAAATACCACGTGCCGACCGGGCAGTTCGCCGTGTTCGACGACGCCCAGGCGGCCCGGGCCTACGTCCGCCAGGTGGGCGCGCCCATCGTAGTGAAGGCGGACGGGCTCTGCGGCGGCAAAGGCACCATCGTCGCCAGCACGCTCAGCGAAGCGCTGGGCGCCATTGACCTGCTGATGGAAGACCACATCTTCAAGCAAGCCGGCGAGCGCATCGTCGTCGAGGAGCGATTGCAGGGCGAAGAGGCCTCCATCATCGTGCTCACCGACGGTACGACCGCGGTGCCACTGCTGACCTCGCAGGACCACAAGCGGCTGCTGGACCACGACAAGGGGCCGAACACCGGCGGCATGGGCGCGTACGCCCCGGCCCCGGTGGTGACGGACGCCTTGGCGAAGCAGATCATGACGCAGGTGATCCACCCGACGCTGAAAGGACTGGCCAATGAGGGCATCTTGTTCCGCGGCGTGCTCTACGCCGGGCTCATGATGACGCCGGAGGGGCCGAAAGTGCTGGAATACAACGTGCGCTTCGGCGACCCGGAGCTGCAGGCGATTCTCCCGCTGCTCAAGAGCGATCTGGTGTCGCTCCTCGACGACACGGTGGAAGGGCGCCTCTCCGCGGACCACTGCGAGTGGCAGGAGGGCTCCTGCGTCTGCGTCGTGCTGGCCTCCCAGGGCTACCCCGGCGAATACCAGATCGGCAAAGAGATCAAGGGCCTCGACAAGCTGAAGGGCCGCGAGGGGGTCGCGGTCTTCCACGGCGGCACCAAGCGGGACCGCAACCGGTTCGTCACGTGGGGCGGACGGGTGCTCAACGTCGTGGCGACGGACGTGGATATCGAGTCGGCCGTGAAGAAAGTGTACCGCGCCATTGATGACATCAGCTACGAGGGCATGGTGTACCGCAAGGACATCGCCTGGCGCGCGATGAAGAAACCTATCACTCGGTAAACGGTGATCGGTCACGAAGATGGTGCCGGTTGTCGGCACACGGCCGTCGGTTGTTGACGTTACCAATCATCGTGGGACGTTACGACTGACGTGACCAGTTTCCGACGACCGATAACCTGGAGAGACGAGCGATGAAACAAGCCCTAGTCGCCAT
This sequence comes from Candidatus Omnitrophota bacterium, assembly GCA_016190215.1. Lineage (GTDB taxonomy): Bacteria > Omnitrophota > Gorgyraeia > Aquiviventales > Aquiviventaceae > JACPRA01. The sequence continues at coordinate 64,716 of JACPRA010000020.1, read as the reverse complement.
TCTCATGGGATCGGATTCGGATTGGCCGGTGATGGAGTCGGCCGCTACGGTGCTGAAGGATTTCGGCCTCTCCTCCGACGTCCGGGTGCTTTCCGCGCACCGCAGCCCGGCGCCGTTGCGGCAGTACGTGGAGCGGGCCTCGCGCCAGGGCACGGCCGTCTTTATCGCGGCGGCCGGCGGGGCAGCCCACCTGGCCGGCGCGGTGGCGGCGCACACGATCCGCCCGGTCATCGGCGTGCCGGTGAGCACCCCGTCGCTCAACGGGCTGGACAGCCTGCTCTCCACCGTCCAGATGCCGCGCGGCGTGCCGGTGGCGACGGTGGCGATCGGCAATGCCGCCAACGCCGCCATCCTGGCGGTGCAGATGTTGGCGCTGCACGACGCCGCCTTGCGCGCGAAACTCACGGCCTATAAGCGCGAGCTGGCCCGGAAGTGCCTGCAAGCCGACCGCGCATTGGGCAAGCGGATCCCCCGGCCCGCCGAGACAGCTCCTCGCCGCCCGCCCCGGCAGAAAGTACCGCCGGCGGGCCGGGGTGGCGGACGCGCCTAACACATCTCCATGGCCCAGCCTGTGATTCTCACAGTCAACCCCAGCGACATTGATCCGGCCGCCATCAAGGACGCGGCCGACCGCATTCGGCGCGGCGGGCTCGTGGCGTTTCCCACCGAGACGGTCTACGGCCTCGCGGCCGCCGCGAACAACCCCAAGGCCATCGAGCGCCTCAACCGCGTGAAGGGGCGCCCGCCGGAGAAGCCCTATTCGCTGCATCTCTATTCCGTTGCCCAGGTGCGGGAGTTCGTGGATGCGGTGCCGCCCATCGCCCAGCGCCTGATGGACAAGTTTTGGCCCGGCCCGTTGACCATCGTGATGCCGGCGCGGACCGGGTCATTGGGGTTCCGGCTGCCGCAGCACGCCGTGGCCCAGGCGTTCCTGCAAGCGTGCGGCACGCCCGTCGTCGCGCCCAGCGCCAACCGCTCAGGTTCTCCTCCGCCGACCGACAGCCCGGAAGTGCTGGCCGCGCTCGGCGAGGCGTGCGAATGCCTGCTCGATGCCGGCCCGACGCCGCTGGGGCGGGAATCCACCGTGGTGTCCGTCGTCGGCGGCCGCCTGCAGATCTTGCGCGAAGGCGCCATCTCCGCGGCCGCCCTTGAGGCGGCGTGACGAAGGGGTTGCAGCGATGCCGAAGCGCATCCTGTTGGTTTGCACCGGCAACAGCTGCCGTAGCGTGATGGCGCAGGGGTTGCTCCAGCATGCGCTCAAGCAGCAGGAGCACCGGCTCAGCGAGCCGGTGGAGGTGGCCTCGGCCGGCATCTTCGCCATCGAGGGCATGCCGCCCTCGCGGGACACCGTGCGGCTCCTGCAGCAGGCGGGCATTGATATGTCTTCCCACATGGCGCAGGTCGTGACAGACCGCCTGATTCGGGAGGCGGACCTCATTTTCGTGATGGAACGGTTCCAGGCGAATGAACTCGTCCGGCGCGTGCCGGACGCCACGCCAAAAGTGCATCTGCTCAAAACGTTCGGGCTGCCCCTGGCGTCCGACGTTGCGTCGCTGGACGCCGACATTCCGGATCCCATCGGCAAACCGCCGGAGGTGTATGAACGATGTTTTGCCCTGATTCGAACGTGCGTCGAGCGGGTCGCCAATGCGCTCTTCGCTCCCCAGGAGCCATAGGATGAGTGGCCAAGTGACAGAGTGGCAAAGTGACGGAGAGCGCGAATGAGCCGGCGCATGGTTCACAAAAAATCTGGCCAGGCGCGCGGCATCGCCCACCGGGTCGCCGTCGGGGCCGACCACGGCGGGTTTGAGCTCAAGGCGAAGGTGGTGGCCTGGTTGTCGGACCTGGGGTACGAGGTGGCCGACCTGGGGACCCATTCGCCGGAGGCGTGCGACTATCCGGCCATCGGCTTCAAGGTGGCCCAAGCGGTGGCCTCCGGCTCGTTCAGCCGCGGGGTGCTGCTGTGTAAGTCCGGTGTCGGCATCGCCATCGCCGCCAACAAGGTGCCCGGCATCCGTGCTGCGGTCTGCCACGACCTGTTCGACGCGGAGCGCAGCCGCAGCCATAACGACGCCAACGTGCTGGTGCTCGGCGCGGAGCGCCTGCCGCTCGCGGCGGCCCGCCGCATCGTCGCCGCCTGGTTCGCGACCCCCTTTGAGTCCGGCGGCCGGCATGAGCGGCGCGTCCGGCAGATCGCCGCGTTGGAACGGAAGATTCTCGCGGGCGCGCGCGCTGCCGCCCCGGCGACACGATCACGCAGCTCAACATCGTCATGAAGGAGAGCGACTCGATGGGGCGGTTGCAGGAGAACGACCCGGACATTTACGCGGCGATCCAGGGCGAGCGCCGACGCCAGCACGAGCACCTGGAGCTGATCGCCTCGGAGAATTTCACCAGCCTCGCCGTGCTGGAAGCGCAAGGCTCCGTGCTGACCAACAAATACGCCGAAGGCTACCCCAAGGCGCGCTGGTACGGCGGCTGCGAGTTCGTGGACGTCGTCGAGCAACTGGCGATCGACCGGGTCAAGGCTCTCTTCGGCGCCGAGCACGCCAACGTGCAGCCCCATTCCGGCACCGAGGCCAACATCGCCGTGCTGTTCGCCCTGCTGCAGCCGGGCGACAAGATCCTCGCCATGAGCCTGGCGCACGGCGGGCACCTCTCGCATGGGCATCCCAAGAATTACTCCGGCCGGCTCTTCACCATCATCCCCTACGGGGTGAGCCAGGGGACCGAGCAGATCAACTACGATGAGGTGGCCGCACTCGCGCGCGAGCACCGGCCTAAGCTGATCATGGCCGGCTATTCCGCCTACTCTAGGGTATTAGATTTTGCGCGGTTCCGCGCCATCGCCGATGAGGTGGGCGCGCTCTTGATGGTGGACATGGCCCATTTTGCCGGCCTCGTGGCCGGCGGCGTGTACCCGAACCCCGTCCCGGTGTCGGACGTCGTCACTTCCACCACCCATAAGACCTTGCGCGGCCCGCGCGGCGGCTTCATCCTCTGCCGGCAGGCCTATGCCAAGGCGATTGATTCCGCGGTGTTCCCCGGCATCCAGGGCGGGCCGCTGATGCACGTGATCGCCGCCAAAGCGGTCTGCTTCCGCGACGCGGCTTCCGCGGAGTTCGCGCAGTACCAGCGGCAGGTGGTCGCCAACGCCAAGACGCTGGCCTCGGCGATGGCGGGCCGCGGCTACCGGATCGTCTCCGGCGGAACGGACAACCACCTGATGCTTGTGGACGTGACGTCGAAGGGCGTGAACGGGAAAGAGGCGCAGGAGGCGCTGGAGGCCGCGCGGATCACCGTGAACAAAAACGCCATCCCGTTCGATCCGCTGCCGCCCGGCAAGGCCAGCGGGATCCGCCTGGGCACGCCGGCCGTGACGGCGCGCGGCATGAAAGAAGCGGAGATGCGCCGCATCGCCCAATTGATTGACGACGCGCTGATCGGCCGCGCGGACGCGGAGGCCGTGAAAGCCGTCCGCTCCGGCGTCGAAGCGCTGACGGAGCAGTTTCCCCTGTATCCGGAATTACATATGGCCTCGCGCTCAGAAGTCGGATGACAGAGGGCAGAGATCTGACTTCTGAAATCTGGCCGCTGAGTTCCGGACGCTAGCCTTCAACGCAATGAAGTGCCCCGTCTGCGGCCATCAGGAGGACAAGGTGGTGGATTCCCGCGCCAGCGCGGAAGGGTCCGCCATCCGCCGCCGGCGCGAGTGCCTCTCCTGCGGCAAGCGGTTCACGACCTATGAGCACGTGGAGGAAGAGCGGCTCATGGTCATCAAGAAGGACGGCCGCCGCGAACCCTTCGACCGCGACAAGCTCCTCGGCGGGTTGCTCAAAGCTTGCGAGAAGCGCCCCATCAGCATGGACCAGATCGAAGACCTGGTGGACGAAATCGAGCGCGACATCTCGCGCCAGGCGGAGCGCGAAGTGCCCTCCCGGCAGATCGGCGAGCGGGTGATGAAGCGCCTGCACGAGCTGGACCCCATCGCCTACGTGCGGTTCGCCTCGGTCTACCGCGAGTTCAAGGACGCCGAGCAGTTCATGCGCGAGCTCAACGACCTGCTGGCAAAGCGGCACCCCGCGTCGTAGCGGCGGGGCGCGCCGGCGGTTGGGTTACGGGGCCGCCGACAGCGGGGCCGGCGGCAGAAGATTCTTCAGGTGGGCGCGCTCGCGCAGTTGCGTGAGCCACTCGTGGAAGCGCAGTTGCTGTTTCCCGCCGAGCGCGGCGGTCCGGAAGGCCTCTTTCTCGTGCGCAAACTCCGCGTCGTCCGACGCCGGGCGGTCCTCTTCCCAGGCGCGCCGTAACTCCTCATCGGACATCTGCACGGACGCCGTTGCCGAGTTGACGAGCTTGGTGATGCGCAGCTCATTCCGGAGCCGGGTTTCGAACCGCGCGGGCGTCATGCCGCGCGAGGCGATGAACTGGTGGTAGATCTCCGGCATGAAGCGGCCATCCCGCTGGAACGCCGGCTGATTCCGGATGAACTCCGCCAGCTCCTGGTCGCTGACCTTCTCGCGCCGCTTAGCTTCCGCCTGCAGGATCAGCCGGTCCCAGGTCTGATCGCGCAGCCAGGGCTCCAGCACCTCCGGCACCGGACCGACCTCGTCCTCCAGCCGCTGGCGCAGCCGCGCGTATTCTTCCTGAAACTCGCTCAGCGGGACGTGCCGCCCGAACACGACGCCCGCCGTTTCGCCGCCGGTGAGCGCGGTACCGCCCATCCACGTGTTGAAGAAGAGAATGAAGGGGGGCACCAGCATGATGATGAGAATCCACGCCGCCCGCCGCTGCACCGATTTCGAATGCAGTAATTTTTTGAACATAGTGTGAGGTATCGTACCGTATTCTCTTTTCCCCTTCAACCCTCCCTTCGCGCCAGCGAAGGGTTAAGTTGGCGGGTGACGCCGGAGCGTCGCACGCACCTCCGCGTGCGACATGACCGTCGCCGCCTCGATGGCGGCTCGGTCACCGGATAGATGAGGCGGCAGGACCCGCCAACCAAGCGTCAGCGCGTTGACACCAGCGCGCCCTCTACGATATAATGCACTTTCTGTGACACCGGCCGCGCTCGACGGCCCGGCACCTGCACACTCACATTCATGACCGCCAAACGCTCGACTCGCGCCCGCGGCACGCAGCCGCGCTCCACCGGACGTTCCGCCGCCCCCGCAGGCGGCGCGCAGCGCCTCAAGCTGGGGCTGCCCAAGGGCAGCCTGCAGGAGGCGACCGCCCGCCTGTTCGAGCGGGCCGGATTCAAAGTGTCCATCAGCGACCGGTCCTATGCCCCCAGCATTGACGATGCGGAGCTGGAGCCGATGCTGCTCCGCGCCCAGGAGATGGCCCGCTACGTCGAGCAGGGCGTGCTCGATTGCGGCATTACCGGCAACGATTGGGTGCTCGAGAACGGCTCCGACGTGGCGCGCGTGACGGAACTGCGCTATGCCAAACGCACCAACCGCGCGGTACGCTGGGTCGTGGCGGTCCCGAAAGACTCTGCGATCGTCTCGGTGAAGGACCTCCAGGGCAAGCGCATCGCCACCGAGCTGGTCCAAGTCACCAAGCAATACCTGGCCCGGCACGGGGTGAGCGCCGACGTCGAGTTTTCCTGGGGCGCCACGGAAGGCAAAGTGCGCGCCGGGCTGGTGCACGCCATCGTGGAGCTGACCGAACCCGGCCAGACGCTCATTGCCAACGGCCTGCGGATCGTTGATACCATTTGCGAGTCCACCACCCAGTTGATCGCCAATCACGCCGCCCTCACGGACCCCTGGAAGCGCCGGAAGATCGAACACCTCTGCATGCTGCTGCAAGGGGCAGTGGCGGCCGAAGGCAAGGTGGGCCTGAAGCTCAACGTGCCGGAAACGCAATTGAACCGCGTCATGGACGTGCTGCCGGCGATGAAGCGGCCCACCGTCTCGAAGCTGTGGTCGAAGAACGGCGGCGATCCCTGGTGGGCGGTGGAAGTGGTCATCGAAGAAGACCAGGTCAAGCGCCTGGTGCCCGCCTTGAAAGACGCCGGCGCCCAAGACATTATTGAATATCCGCTGAACAAAGTCATCCATTAACTACCATGATGGATGACGGATTATGGATGATGGATGTGCAAGGCATCCGTCCATCAGTCATCAATCATCCGTCATCTATCATCCACCGAGCGAATCGAGGTGAATATGCCAAGCGGTCGGAAACGAAAACTGCAGAAAATCCGCACCCACAAGCGCAAGAAATTGCGCCGACGGCTGCGGCATAAGAAGTAGCGGTCGCCTCGGGCGCTGGCCCAGGCACGGCGACGGGCCAAGCCCCTTGGCCCGTAGGGCGTTTTGTTGACATCGAGCGAGGATACTTCGTCGTGAGCACTGCATCACGCACGCCATGGATCGTCGGCGCGGTCGCGCTCGTGCTGGCGCAAGGGTGCGCGGGCCAGCCGATCCGCCGCCATCCTGAAAGCCAGCGCGCCGCCCTCGGCCTGTATCTGCGCGGGTTGATGCTGGAGCGCTCCTCGGAGCTTCCGGATGCGCTGAAGGCGTATGAGCAGGCGGCGGAGCGCGACGCGCGCTCGCCGTTTTTGCACGTCCGCATCGGCGCGACGCAAGTCCGCCTCGGCCAGCCTGAGCAGGCCCTGAAGAGCTTTCAGCGCGCCCTGGCGTCGGACCCGACGAACCGCGACGCTTGGCGCTGGATCGCGATGCTCCAGACGTCGCAGGGGAACATCGAGGGGGCGATCCGCGCGTACCAGCAATTGCTGGAGCAGGAGCCGGCCGATCAGTTCCTGTTGAGCGCCCTGGCGGACCTGTACGTGCTCCAAGGCGACCTCACGCAAGCGGTGAGCCTCTATGAGCAGCTCGCGCAGCACGACGATGCCTCAGCGCAATTACATTTCAATCTCGGGGTGCTGTACGGCCGGCTGAACCAGTTTGAGCGCGCGGTGCAGGAGCTGTCTCGGGCGGTGGAGCTGTCTCCCGACTCCGCCGACATGCGCGTGGCGCTGGGCCTGACCCACGAGATCAGGCAGCATCCGGACGAGGCGGTGCGGCAGTACGAAGAGGCGATTCGCCTCGACCCGCTCAACCCGCGGGTCTATCCGCACGCGGCCCGCGTGTACGCCGCGCAGCAACGCTGGCCGGAGGCGGTGGCGGATTACCAGGCCATTCTGGATTTGGCGCCCAAAGACCTCGAAGCGGTCAACGGCCTGGTGCACGCGTGGATCGCGCAGCGGAAATTCGGGCCGGCGCAAACCTTGCTGGCGCACCAGTTGAGCATCTCGGGCCGGCGCACGGAGCTGTACCTCATCCTCGGCTTACTGTACCAGGAAGCCGATGCTCCGCTTGAAGCCCTCCGGGCGTTCGAACAAGCAGTGGCGTTACAGGGCGCGTCCGCCACCGCGCACTTTTACTGCGGGGTCCAATTGGACCGGATGGGGCGCCACGCGGAGGCGCGCCGAGAGCTGCAGCAGACCGTGGAGCTGGAGCCCTCGCACGCGGACGCGCTGAACTACCTCGGCTACCTCGATATTGACGAGGGGATCAACCTGCCGCAGGCGAAAGCGCTGGTCGAGCGCGCCCTGGCCATTGACCCGGACAACGGCGCCTACGTGGATAGTTTAGGCTGGGCATATTTCAAGATGGGCAACCTGCCGGAAGCGATCCGGCAGTTGGAGCGGGCGGCCGAGCTGTTGGAGACGGACCCGACCATCTTCGAGCACCTAGGCGACGCCTACGCCCGGCGCGGTGATACGGCCCGCGCGCAAGCGGCCTGGCGCACAGCCCTGGAACTGGATGCGACATTGGACCTGGTGCGGTATAAACTGGACATGTTGACGGATCAACGAGCTCGCGAGGTGAAAGTGCCATGACGCCTGCTGTGAAGACGCCGGACGCGGCGGCATTGCGCCGGTTGGCTGTGGACCTGCGGCGCGACATCCTGCGCACCATCGCCACGGCCGGCAGCGGCCACCCCGGCGGGTCACTCTCGATGGTCGAGATTCTCGTGGGGCTGTTTTGGCACGCGCTGCGGCATGATCCCGCCCGGCCCGATTGGGCGGAGCGCGACCTGTGCCTGCTCTCCAAGGGGCACGGCTGCCCGGCGCTCTACACCGTGCTGGCCTGGCGCGGCTATTTCCCGAAGGAGGAGCTGGCGACCCTGCGCCGCTATCCCACGCGCCTGCAGGGGCACCCGGAGCGCGGATCGCTCCCCGGCATCGAGATGTCCTCCGGCTCGCTGGGACAAGGATTGTCCATGGCCAATGGCATCGCGCTGGCCGACCGGCTGGACGGCCGGACGCGCCGGGTGTTTTGCATCATGGGCGACGGAGAACTGCAGGAAGGCCAGGTCTGGGAAGCGGCAATGACGTCCCATCATCACAAGCTGGACCGCGTCTGCGGCATCGTGGACGCCAATGGGCTGCAGCAGAACGGCCCGGTCAAGCAGATCCAGGACATCGAGCCGCTGGCGGACAAATGGCGGGCCTTCGGCTGGCATGTCATCGAGATTGACGGCCACGACATCACGCAGGTGCTGCGGGCGTACGACGAGGCGGCGGCGGTGAAGGGCAAGCCGCAGGTCGTCATCGCCCGGACGGTAAAAGGGAAAGGCATTTCCTTCATGGAGAACAATCACGCCTGGCACGGGGTGGCGCCGAAGCCGGACGAATTGGCCCGCGCGTTGAAGGAACTGGACGTCCAGGCGGAGGCGCTGACGGCTCATGGCAAATAAACCCACGCGCGACGGATTTGGCGAAGGCTTGGTGGAGCTGGGGAAGACCAACCCCAACGTGGTCGCCCTCTCCGGCGACTTGGAAGATTCCGCCCGCGCCATCTGGTTCAAGCAGCAGTTTCCGGACCGCTTCTTCTCGGTCGGCATCGCGGAGCAAGACCTCGTGGGCACCGCCGCCGGCTTGGCGATGGCGGGCAAGCTGCCCTTCGCTTGCTCCTTCTCCCAGTTTCTCGTCGGCAAGGGGCTGGAGCAGATGCGCATGGCGGTCTGCTACCAGCGGCTCAACGTCAAGATGGCCGGCTCGCACGGCGGGCTCTCCGTCGGGGCAGATGGCGCCACCGCGGAAGCCCTGGAAGAGTTCGCCCATCTGCGCTGCCTGCCGTTCATGACGGTGATCTCCCCGTGCGATGCATTAGAAGCCAAGAAAGCCACCATCGCGGCCGCGGCCTATCCGGGTCCGGTCTATCTGCGCCTGGGCCGCAACCCGGTGCCGGAGCTGACCAAGCCCGAGGACCCCTTCATCATCGGCAAGGCCAACCAGCTTCGCGCCGGGCAGGACCTCACCTTTATCGCGTGCGGCGTCCTCGTCTCCCACGCCCTGGAGGCCGCCGCGCAGTTGGCGCGCGAGGGTGTCGAGGCGCGCGTATTGAACCTGCACACCATCAAGCCGATTGACCAGGCCGCCATCCTCTCCGCCGCCCGCGAGACTGGGGCGATTGTTACTGCCGAAGAGCACACAATCCTGGGCGGGTTGGGCGGCGCCGTCGCGGAGGTGGTGGCGCAGCAACACCCGGTGCCGATGCGGATGGTCGGCGTCATGGACCGCTTCGGCACCTCCGGCGATCCGGCCGAGCTGCTGAAAGCGTTCCATCTCATGCCCGACGATCTGGTCACGGCCGCAAAAGACCTGCTGCGCGCGAAATCGCATGCGTGCAGCTCCAAAACGTAAGACGTTCCACCTGTCAACCAGAGAGGGCACGTGTCTCCGCGCCTGAACGGTTGGATCGTGGCTGTTCTGTTGGTGGGCACCCTCGCCTACGCCTTCGCCGAAGACTTGACCCTCACGACGTACTACCCCTCGCCGCGGGGGGTCTATCAGTCGCTGCGCACGACGGACCTGCGCGCCACCGAGATGGTCGCCATTGGCGGCCAGCGCCCCACCGACACCTCAGCCCAGCTGATTCCGCACCGGTTGGTCGTGGCCGGTGCCCCGGCGACAAACCCGACAGAGGTGGGGGGTGTGACCGGCCCCTGCCCCGCCGGGACCGCCTGGTATGACGAGGACGCGGACCTCTCCCTCGATAACCAGGAGTGCAGGCCCCCCGGCCTGCTCGTGACTACGGCAGGGCAGGTGGGGATCGGAACAACGAGTCCCACTGCTTCCGCGGCCGTCGAAATCTCGTCCGTCACTCAAGGATTGTTGCCTCCCCGGATGACGACGAGCCAGCGGGATGCAATTCTCACTCCAGCCGAGGGGTTGGTGGTCTACAACACCGACACGAATCAGCTGGAAGCCTGTGGCAGCGTGGTCTGGCCATGCGGCGGCACTCCGCCGCCCCCACCTCCGCCGCCATCGGCGCACGGGATGGAAGTCTTTACTAGCCCCGGTTCTAACACGTTTCTGATTCCGCCAGATGTATCCAGCATCCAGATAGAAGCATGGGGTGCGGGGGCGGGTGGAAGCTACGCGAACTCGTATATGAGTGGTGGGGTGTTGGTAGCCTGTGGTGGTGGAGGGGGCGGGGGAGGAGGATATGGAAAGCGGGTGGTGGCTGTGACGCCCGACGTAGCCTCCTATCCGATCACCGTCACCGTCGGGGCAGGAGGGCAGGGCGGCATCGCTCAGGGTGAGTGGGCTGCGACGGCTGGAGGCTCGAGTACTGTTGCGAGCCAAGCATTCGGCACGGTCTTAGCGACCGGAGGCAGCACGGAGAGCGGTGTGATCTATGGCGGTCGTGGTGGCGGGAGTAGTGAATACATGAGTGTCTCCGGTCAGTGGGGAGAAAATGCTGCGTGCATTTCTCAAAACATTCCTCCCAAAGGCGGTAGTGGCGGAAGTGGTGGCAACGGTGGTACCGGTGGTCGCGGGGGAGCGCCTCAGAATGCAGGGGCGAATGGCGACGCTCCCGGCGGTGGGGGAGGTGGTGGCGGTGCGCATCCATCGGTGGTGAGTGGATATGATGGTGGGGATGGCGCCCCGGGCCGAGTCGCGATCACGTGGTGAGCGAGAGAGAATACGATTGACAATTAATTTGACAATTAAATAGTCATATGATAGGCTTGTGCTGGTGAGGAACAGGAGGGACGATGCGGCAGATTAAAGGGGATACGACGCTCGTGGGGATCTCGGAGTTGCGCACCCACGCGGAGGAAATTGTGAAAGTGGCGCAGAGGGAATCCGTCATTCTCGAAAAACACCATCGGCCGATTGCGGTGTTGGTGCCCATCCAGCGATATGAGCGCACGGAAGCCACCTTGGATGCGCTGGAAGAGTACCTGCTGGGGTTGTTGGCGAAAGAACGCGAGCAGCGCCATCCGGTGAAATCCTACCTGAGCTTGGAAGAGCTGGAACGGCGAGTGGGCCTGCGGCATTCCTAACCCTGGATGTGGCAGGTTGAGATTCATCCACTCGTCTGGACAGAGGATTTGGCTCGGCTCGATCCGCAGGCTCGCCTGCAGATCACCAAGGCCCTCCGGAAGAAATTGACCGCGGCCCCGACCGAGTTCGGCAAACCGTTGGGAGGCGTCTTGGCGGGATATCGGCGGCTGCGGGTTGAGGACTACCGCGTGATTTACCGGATCGAGCGCCAACGTCTGATCGTGCTCGTTGTCAAAGTCGGCATGCGTCGAGACGCACAGGTCTATTTGGACGCCATCCCTCGGCTGCGCAAACTCGGGTGGGTATAAACACGCAATGACTTCACGCCTCCGCGGCTGGTGGGTTCTGGTTATCCTTCTTGGCACCCTCGCCTACGCCCTCGCCGAAGACTTGACCCTCACGACGTACTACCCCTCGCCCCGCGGCGTCTATAAGGAGCTGCGCACCAGCGGAGATGTGGCGATCGGCACGACGAGTTCGCCCGCCGCGCGATTGCAGGTCATCGGCGATCTGAACAATCCTGCCGTGTATGTGGTCGGCGGCGGCGGAACAACGACCCTTCGTATTGATGATGCTCCGAGCGGGGATACGAGCCCCTTCTTGATCGATAGTAACGGCAATGTCGCCATCGGGACGACCGATCCGGGAGGGTACGCGCTGCGGGTGCAGGGCAATACGTTACGCGTCGGGACCAGCGACACGAGCACACTCATTTTCCTCAACGGCCAGGTCGGCATTGGGACGACGAATCCGACCGCCGCCCTGGACATTCGTTCGACCAATTCCGGCTTCCTTCCGCCCCGGCTGCTCCCGAGCGCGGTGACCTCTCCGGTGGAGGGGATGGTCATCTATAACACGGACTCGAACCAACTGGAAGTCTATGATGGGACGAGTTGGAAATCCGCCGGCGGGGCCCTCCCGCATGGGATACAACCGTATGACACGGCAGGCACCTATACGTTTATCGCTCCGGCGGATGTGCCCCAGATTGTGCTGGAGATGTGGGGGGCGGGCGGCGGAGGCGGGAATGCCGTGTGTTGTTGGACGCCAGGCGCCGGGGGAGGAGGCGGAGGATACGGCAAGGGGATTGTGCCGGTCATCTCCGGAGCCTCATATACGGTGGTGGTTGGAGCGGGCGGAGCAGGCGGAGCGGCATGTGGCGGGTACGGGTGCACCGGCGGCTCGAGCACATTTTCCGGACAAGGGATCTCGTATAACGCGACCGGTGGTGGTGGAGGGAAAAACGGGTGCAGTACCACCTGCTCAGGGGCCGGCCAGGGAGGGAGTAGTACGCTGACCTTGGCGATTTCAGGCCAAGCAGGAGCCCAGGGCGATACGCCAGTGGCCGGCTCCGGCGGTCGAGGCGGCGATGGCGGCAATGGCGGATCCGGCGGAGCCACGACGGCTGCGGTGGGGGCCGCGCCTGGTGGCGGGGGAGCGGGAGGTGGCCCGGACGGGGGCACTGGCGCCAAAGGCAAGGTTGTGATCTCGTGGTAAATGCCCCCGGTTCAATTGAGAGCACCTGCCAAGCTGAATCTCTACCTGCGCATCGTGGGACGCCGTCCTGACGGCTATCACGAGTTGGAGACGGTGTTTGAGCGCATTGACCTCGCCGACGAGCTGACGTTCGAGCCGTGGCCCGATTCCACTGTGACGCTGACGACGGATCATCCCACCTTAAGCGTTGGACCGGATAACCTGATCTTGAAGGCGGCCAAGCTGTTGCAGCAGACGGCCGGCGTCTCAACCGGGGCGGCGATCCGCTTGACCAAGCGCATTCCGGTGGCCGGCGGGTTGGGCGGGGGCTCCTCAGACGCCGCCACGACGCTGCTGGGCTTGAACGATCTGTGGGGGTTGTCGTGGTCGCGAGCGCGCCTCAAGCCTTTGGCGGCCCAACTGGGCAGCGACGTGCCCTTTTTCCTCGAGGAGGCCGCCGTGGCCGTGGGACGGGGCCGAGGCGAGCGGTGCGAGCCGCTGCGCGGAGTCCCGACGCTGTGGCACGTGCTGGTGGCCCTGCCGACGGCCCTCTCCACGAAGGACATCTTTGACGACTGGGACTGCGCGCAGGCGGGGGCCGCCTTGACAGTGCCGGAGGGATCGCTTAAAATACTTGCACACGCCTTGTCCAACGGCTCGCTCAGCGAGCTCGCTCAGGGATTGGTCAATGATTTGACGCCTGTGGCGATCCGGCGTTGTCCTCTCATTGCGACGATCCTGTCCCGCCTTCACGAGGCGGGATGTCCTGTGGTGCTGATGTCAGGGAGCGGACCAACCGTTTTCGGTCTCTGTCGCGATGAGTCGCATGCCCGCACGATCGCCGACAGCCTTCGCGCCAAAGGTTCGCCCACCTGGACCATTCATGTGGTACGCACGGAGCGCTGCGGTGGGGAGTAGTGTAACGGTAGCACAAGGGCCTTTGAAGCCCTACGTCCAGGTTCGAGCCCTGGCTCCCCAGGTTTTGTCGTGGGTATTCCAGGGCTCGAAGGGAGCCGCGATCCTCGTCACGTCGGGGCAACTGTTAGAGAAACGGTATCATGAATCGGCACAGCAACGAGGTTGGTAAGGAGCACACAGACCGATGAGCGCTGTCCAAATCATCATCCTGGCTGCGGGCGACGGGACGCGGATGAAGTCGGAGACCCCGAAAGTGTTGCACCCGATCTGCGGGCGCCCGATGATCTCGTATGCCTTGGACCTGGCCGCAGCAACCGGCGTCAAGCAGCCGATCGTCATCCTCGGCAAGGCGGCCGAGCAGGTGAAGCCGATCCTCCCCAAAGAAGCCCGGGTGGTGATTCAGCCCAAGCCGCTGGGCACCGGCGACGCGGTGGCTCTGGCCAAACGCACCCTCGGCGGATTCTCCGGCGACGTCGTCATCCTGTACGCCGACACCCCGCTGGTGCGCCGCACGACGATCCAGCGCCTCATTGAAACCCACCGCCGGGCCAGCTCCACCTGCACCTTGCTGACCACGCACCTGGCGGACCCCACCGGATACGGGCGCGTCATCCGCGACGCCACCGGCGTCGTCACCGGCGTGGTGGAAGAAGCGGAAGCCAATCTCGCGCAGCGGGCCGTCCGCGAAGTCAACGTCGGCCCCATCTGCCTGAAAGCGCATGCGCTCTTTGAAGCGCTGGCCCAGGTCAAGCCCGCCTCCGCCACCAAAGAGTGGTACCTGACGCAAGCGGTGGGACTGCTCGCCCAGCAATCCGGCACGAAATTCAGCACGGCCCGGCTCGATAACGCCCTGGAAGCGCTGGGCGTCAACTCCCGCGTCGAGCTGGCCAAAGCCACCGGCATCATCCGCCAGCGGATCGTGGACGCGCATTTGCACAATGGTGTCACCATCGTGGACCCGCACGCCACCTACATCGATCACGGCGTGACCATCGGCCAGGACACGGTGATCCACCCCGGCACGGTGATCGAATCCGGCGTCCACATCGGCCGCCGCTGCTCGATCGGGCCGTTCGCGCGGCTGCGCAGCGGGGTCGCCATCGGCGATGGCACGCGGGTGGGCAACTTCGCGGAGCTCGTGCGCGCCAAAATCGGCGAGCGCGTGCGCATCGGCCACGTGAGCTACTTGGGCGATTCCACCGTGGAAGACGACGTCAACATCGGCGCGGGCACCATCACCGCGAATTATGACGGCAAAGAAAAACACGCCACCCTGATCGGCAAAGGGGCCTTCATCGGCTCGGATACGGTGCTGGTGGCCCCGGTGAAGGTCGGCCCCGGCGCGGTCACGGGTGCGGGCAGTGTCGTGCCCAAGGGGCACGATGTGCCGCAGCGCGGCGTCGTCGTCGGCGTGCCGGCGCGGTTGCTGGAGAAGGCGTCGAAGAATGGCGATCATCCGGAACCGGCGTCCCGCCCGGCGGCTGCTCCGCGTCCGGCGGCCAGATCGCGCGCGAAGGTTGCGCCGGCTCGAAAGCCGGCTCCGGCCCGCAAGGCGAAGCCGGCCGTCCGCCGCCCGGTCCCGCGGCCGCGGCCCGTGCAGCGGAAGAAACGATAACACCGTGACGGCATGCCGCGCGTAACTCCGAAACAACTCGCCTCAGAGCTGTCCGTCTTCAGCGGGAACGCCAATCCCCGCTTGGCCGACGCCATTTGCCGGTTCCTGGGGGTGAAGCTGTCTGATTGTTTCGTCGGGCGGTTCAGCGAAGGGGAAATCCGGGTCAAGATCAATGAAAACGTCCGCGGTAAAGACGTCTTCGTCGTGCAGCCGACGTGCTCGCCGCCGAACGACAACCTCATGGAGCTGCTGATCATGATTGACGCGCTCCGGCGGGCGTCCGCGAAGCGGATTACGGCGGTGGTGCCGTATTACGGGTATGCCCGGCAGGACCGCAAGGACCAGCCGCGGGTGCCCATTACCGCCAAGCTGGTGGCCAACCTCATCACCACCGCTGGCGCGGACCGCGTGATCACCATGGACTTACACGCGGGCCAGATCCAGGGATTTTTCGACATCCCGCTCGATCACCTCTACGCCATCAACGTGATGGCGCAGTATGTCAAACGAAAGCGCCTGAAGCCCCTCGTCGTGGTGTCGCCGGATGTGGGCGGCATCAAGATGGCCCGCGCCTATGCGAAGCGCCTGGGGGCCGGGCTGGCCATCGTGGACAAGCGGCGCACGAGCCCCGAGGCCACCGAGGTGATGCACATCCTGGGGGAAGTGAAGGGCTGCGTCTGCCTGATGGTGGATGACCTGATCGCTACCGGCAGCTCGCTGATGGAAGCGGCGCGGGCGCTGCACCAGCAGGGCGCCAAAGCGATCTACGGGGCCATCACCCACGCGGTGTTGTCCGGCAACGCCTTCGACAATATCAACCGCTCGCCGCTGACGGAGCTGATCGTGACCGACACCATCCCCCTGTCCAAAGAGAAACGGCATCCCAAGTTGACCGTGTTGTCGGTGGCGCCCTTGTTGGGCGAGGCCATCCGGCGGATCCATTACTCGCAGTCCATCAGTTCGTTGTTTGACGGAGTGCATGGCTGACGCCAGGCACCATACCCGGGAGTCCACATGAGCGCTCGTCAGAAGATCTCGTCACCCCAGCGTCCGACGCTGACCGTGCAGCCGCGCGAGGCGCTCGGCACCCGCGTGTCGCGGCGGAGCCGCCTCGAAGGCATCGTGCCGGGGGTGGTCTACGGCAAGAAAGTGAAAGCCACGGCTATTGCCGTCGTCCGGAAAGATCTGGTGCAGGTGCTGAAGCTGCGCACCGGAGAGCATGGGCTGGTGACGCTGCGCCTGGGCGCGTCGTCATCCAAGGCTGAGGCGGCCGCCGAGTGGGAAAAGCCCGCCCTCATCAAGCATGTGGACCACCACCCGGTGACCGGCGACATCCTGCACGTGGATTTCCAAGCCATTCTCCTGACGGAACAGATCCGCGTGAAAGTGCCCCTGGCGCTCACCGGCGTATCCATCGGCGTCAAGCAGGACAGCGGGATTCTGGAGCACTTCCTGCGCGAGCTGGAGGTGGAGTGTCTGCCCACGGAGATCCCGGAGCAGGTGGCGCACGACATCTCCGCGATGAAGCTGGGCGACACGATCCATGTGCGCGATCTGGCCGCCCCCGCCGGGGTGCGCATCCTGACCGAGGCCGACAGCGTGGTCGCTTCGGTGATGGCGCCGAAGGAAGAGAAGCCGGAAACCGAAGAAGCTGCCATCACCGAGCCGGAAGTGATCCGCGAGAAGAAGCCTGAAGCCGAAGGCGAAGCCGCGGAAGCCAAGCCGGAGAAGGAAGAAAAGAAGTCTGAGAAATAAGCCTTGAGCACACAGCAGACAGCACACAGACATTTCATTACGGCGTTTCCTCTGTCTGCTGTCGGCTGTGTGCTGTCAGCTGTGTGCTGAATGAAGGTCATTGTCGGATTAGGCAACGTCGGCGACGCGTACGCGCACACGCGCCACAACGCGGGCTGGGACGTGGTCGTAGCGCTGGCGGGACCGCGAGCCGCCTGGCAGCCGCTGCGGGAGGGCCGGGAGGTTCTGGGCCGCTACTGCGAGCTGACGGAAGGCGGGTTGCGCGTCCGGCTGCTCTTGCCGGAGACGCTGATGAACGCCTCAGGCCGGGCCGTGGCGGCGGCGGCAACAGCCTGGCATATCCAGGTCGAGCAGGGGTTGCTGCTGGTATGCGACGACGTCAACCTGCCGCTGGGCGTCGTGCGGTTGCGGCCGCAGGGCAGCGACGGCGGGCACCACGGGCTGGCGTCGTGTTTTGAAGCCCTCAAGACGCTGCAGGTGGCGCGGATGCGCGTGGGAGTGGGCCGCGCTCCGCTGCCGAGAGATTTGACGGAATTTGTGCTCTCGCCGTTCCGATCGGAGGAACAGGCCGTGGTGGATCAGGCATGCCGCATCGCCGTTGACGGATGCCGGGTGTGGGCCCGGGACGGGATGAAGACGGCAATGAACCGGGTGAACCCCGCCCCTGGGGGCGGGGTGAATGCACCCGAGGCGAAACGGGAAGGAGTTGAGACGGACGAATGAACCGGACGTATGAAGCCCTCGTCATCCTCAAGGCGATCGGGACCGAAGCCGAGCAATCGCAAGCAGTCGCCCGGGTCGAGGAGCCCGTCAAGAAGCTTAGCGGGCAGATTGACCTCTCCAGCAGCTGGGGCCGGCGGCGGTTTGCCTACCGCATCGCGCGCCAGCAGGAAGGCTATTATCATTGGCTGCGGTTCCGTCTCGATTCGCTGCAGCTCGATGAGCTCAAGCGGCTCCTGCAGCTCAACGAGTCCATCGTCCGCTACCTGATCCTGACGCAGGACGAGGCGGCGCTGGCTGCGGCCGGCACGACCCCGCCGGTGCTGAGCGAGCGCTCGTCGGCGCCGGCTGGACGCCACCGGGAATACCGAGACTAGCCCCATGGCGAGCCTGAACCGGGTGTTTCTGATCGGCAACTTGACGCGCGATCCGGAGCTGCGCTACATCCCCTCGGGTGCTGCCGTGGCCACGATCGGTTTGGCCGTCAACACCACGATCCCTATGGGCGCGGGCAACGAGCCGAAGACCGAAGTCTGTTTTCTTCGGGTGGTGGTGTGGGGCAAGCAGGCCGAGCTGTGCAATCAATATTTGAAGAAAGGCCGCTCGGTATTCATCGAGGGCCGGTTGGTGTATCGTAGCTGGGAGCAAGACGGGAAGACCCGTTCCACCCTGGAAGTCAAAGCGGACCGCGTCCAATTTCTCGGTCCGCGCCGGGACGAGGGGGCTGCGGCTCCCGAGCCCGCCCAGGAACTTGCTCAACAGGAGGCTGGCGGGGACGGGCCAGGAGAAGATGAACCGCCGTTCTGAAAAGCGAGGGACGAAAAAACGAGGGACGACGGCGTTTGCGCGGCGCGGGCCCCGCAAAGGCTGCCGGTTTTGCACGGATAAGGTGCGGGACATTGATTATAAGGACTTGGAGCGCCTCAGCCGGTACGTGACCGATCGCGGCAAGATCATGCCCTCCCGCGTGACCGGAAACTGCGCCAAGCACCAGCGCTGGCTGGCGACCGCCGTGAAGCGGGCGCGGTACATGGCCCTGCTGCCGTACGTGGCCGGGTGATCTCGATCTCGGTCCACGGTTGACGGTCACGTGAGTCGTGCTGGTGATCGTTGACCGGCAACAGGACGGCCGTGGCTGATCGCCGTGCACCGACAATCCTCAGAGGAGCGTCCAATGGATGTGATCTTGGTGAAAGATGTGGACCGCGTCGGCAAGGCCGAAGCGGTGGTGCACGTCAAGCCCGGCTATGCCCGCAATTTCCTGCTGCCGCGCGGATTGGCGGTCCCGGCGACGGAGGAGCAGCGACGGGCGGTCGAGGCCAAGCGGCGGCAGGCCGAGCAGAAAGCCACGCGCGCGCGGACGGAGCTGGAATCGCTCAAGCAGCGCGTGCAGCAGCACTCGCTGAGCGTGAAGCTGACGACGGGCGAGCACGGCGCGACGTTCGGATCGGTGACCGCCCGCGACATCGTGGACGCCCTGGCGCGCGACGGGATTACCGTGGAGAAGCAGGCGGTCCAGCTGGATGAGCCGTTCAAGGCCCTGGGGATTTACGACGTGCCGGTCCGGCTGGCGGCGGACGTCACGGCGACCCTCAAAGTGTGGGTCGTCAAAGCCTAAGCCTCAGGACGTATGGCTAGCGGACAGCGTTCAGCGTAGAGCGGACAGGCAACCACACCACATCACGTTGCTCGCGTCGCCTTTCCTGCACGCTGCACGCTGTACGCTGTACGCTAGGATAAGATTATGAATGTGTCCGAACTGACGACGTCGCTGGAGCGTCTTCCCCCGCAGAACCTGGACGCCGAGATGGCCGTCCTGGGGTCCATGCTGCTGGAGGAGGACGCCCTGGCCGCCGCGCTCGAGCAGCTCGACGAAACCGCCTTCTACAAAGACGCGCACCGCAAGATTTTCTCCGTCCTGACCCAGCTCTACCAGCAGGATGTGGCGGTTGACCTCGTCACCGTGACGGAGGCGCTCAAGAGCCGCAACCTGCTCGACGCCGTCGGCGGGGCCAGCTACCTGGCCAGCCTGACGGGGGTGGTGCCCACCGCCGCCAATGTCGAGCATTACTGCCGGATCGTCCGCGACAAGGCCATTCTCCGCTCCCTCATCAAAGCCTCCACCAGCATCGCCACGGAATGCTACGAGTCCTCCGGCGAGGCGAGCGGGCTGCTGGACCAGGCCGAGCAGCGGATTTTCCAGATCGCCTCCCACAAGATCAAGCGGGACGCCGTGGCCATCAAGGAGCTGATCAAGGGCTCCATCGAGACCATTGACGCGCTCTACCAGCGCAAAGGGGCCACCACCGGGCTGCCCACCGGGTTCACCGAGCTGGATCAGATGCTCTCCGGGCTGCAGCCGGCGGATTTTATCGTCGTCGCCGGCCGGCCGGCGATGGGCAAGAGCAGCTTCGCCATGGGATTGGCGGAGCACGCCGCGCTGGTCCAGCGCGCGCCGGTGGCGGTGTTCAGCCTCGAAATGTCCAAGGAGAACCTGGTCCAGCGCCTGCTCTGCTCGCACGCGCGGATCAACGCCCACAACGTGCGCTCGGGCATGCTCTCCAGCAGCGATTGGCCCAAGCTCACGCAGGCGGCGGGCAAGCTCTCCGAGGCCCCCATCTATATTGACGATACGCCGGGCGTCTCGATCCTGGAGCTGCGGGCGCGCGCGCGGCGCCTGAAGGCCCGCCACGGCATCGGCCTGCTGATTCTGGATTACCTGCAGTTGATGGAGGAGCCCAACAAGTCGGACAACCGCCAGCAGGAGATCTCGGTGATCTCGCGCAGCCTGAAAGCGATCGCGCGGGAATTGGAGGTGCCGGTGATCGGCGTGAGCCAGCTCTCGCGCGCGCCGGAGCGCCGCGAGACCTTCCGGCCCCGCCTGTCGGACCTGCGCGAATCCGGGGCCATCGAGCAGGACGCGGACGTGGTGCTCCTGCTCTTCCGGGAAGATTACTACACCCCCACGCCGGAAAACCAGGGGGTGGCCGAAGTGATCATCGCCAAACAGCGCAACGGCCCCACCGGCACCATCAAGCTGGCGTTCATCAAGGAGTACACGCGATTCGAAACGTTGGCGCAGGTGTAATGCGCGCGTGGCAGGCGCTCTGGCTGGGGGTCGTGCTGATCGGCGGGGCCGCCCCGGCGATGGCGGAGAACGAGGCCCCGCGCGTCGTCAGCGTGGACGTGGCCGGCCTGCACACCATCGCGTCGGAAACGTGCTTGGCGCGCGTGCAAACCAAGCCGGGCATGCTCTATGCCGAATCCGTCGTCAGCGAGGACATCCGCCGGCTCTACGCGCTGGGCTACTTCACCGACATCCAGGTGGCCACGGAGCCGGCGGCGGACGGCGTGCGCGTGGTCTTTCAGGTCACCGAGAAGCCCACGATCACCGCGGTGGAATTCGAGGGGTTCCGGCTGTTTCGGGTCGAGCGGCTGCGGCAATTGCTGGGCGTGGAGGCCGGGCAGCTCTATGACCCCCGCAAGGTGAAGGAAGGCGTCGACAAGCTCAAGGCTGAGTACCGCCGCAAGGGCTACTCGAAGATCGCCGTCGAAAGCAGCGTGTCCGCCGATCCGGCCACCAACCAAGCCACCGTGTACGTGGTGGCGGATGAGGGGCCGCAGATGCGCATCCGCCGGATCTTCATCGAAGGCAATCTGGCCGTTCCGGACCGGCGCATCCTGAAGCTGCTGAAGACCAAGCGGCGGCATTGGTTCACCGCCGGCGTGTACGACGAGCAAGTGCTGGAAGAAGATGCGGAGCGGATCCGCGCGTTTTACCGGCGCAACGGCTACCAGGATGTCCGCGTGGAGCACTCCCTGGCCGCCGATCCGTCCGGCCGCCAGCTGTATCTCCACCTGAAAATTGCCGAGGGGTTGCAGCACCGCATCGGGACGATCTCCCTCGCTGGCGTGACGCTGTTCCCGCCGGAAGACCTGCAAGTGCTCCTGCGCTTGAAGCCGGGCGCGGTGTACAACACCGAGGTGCTGCAGGAAGACTTGCGCACGATGACGCAGTACTACGGCGACCGCGGGTACATCCACGCGGTGGTGACGCCGGCGACGACCCTGGACCCGGCCAGCAAGCGCGTGGACCTGGCGCTGCAGGTCGAGGAGCACGACCTCACCTACGTGCGGCGCATTGACATCCGGGGAAACCTGCGCACGAAAGACGTGGTGGTGCGGCGGGAAATACGCCTGCATCCGGGCGAGCCCTTCGACGGCTCGCGCATCCGCCGGTCCATCGAGCGGCTGTACAATCTCGGTTATTTCGAAGAAGTGAACGTGGACACGCAGGCGACGCCGCTGCCGCAGCATGACGACCTGATCGTCAACGTGAAGGAAGCCAAGACCGGCAGCTTCAGCTTCGGAGGCGGGTTCTCCTCAGTGGACCGCATCGTCGGGCTGGTGGAAGTCGAGCAGCGCAACTTCGATCTCTTCAACCCGCCGAACTTCACGGGGGCGGGGCAGGATTTGCGCTTCCGCGTGGAAGTCGGGACGGTGCGGCGGTACTTCGACCTCTCGTTTACCGAGCCGTGGATTTTCGGCCATCCGGTCTCCCTCGGGGTGGATGCGTTCAGCCGGACCCGGCTGCGCAGCCGGAACCTGGGGTTGGCGTTTGAAGAGCGGCGGCAGGGAGGCGGCCTGCGGCTGGGCAAGAGCTTCGGCGAAAACCTCCACGCGGGGATCGGCTACCAGCTGTTCCGGACGGACATCTCGGATGTGGTGGCGGACGCGTCGGCCGACTTGAAAGCGGAACAGGGCCGCAGCGACATCAGCGTGGCGAACGCGACGCTGACGTGGGACACGCGGGACAACCGCTTCGAGCCCACGCGCGGCATCGTGACCTTCGTGTCGTCCGACCTGGCCGGCGGGCTGCTGGCCGGCAACCGGGATTTCTACCGGCTGCAGGGCGGTGTCAGCACCTACTATTCGCACTGGGACCGGTTCACGCTGGAGACCCGCCTCAAAACCGGCCTGGTCAACGAATACGATAACACCGCGCAGGTCCCGATCTTCGAGCGGTTCTTCGCCGGCGGCGCGGACACCATCCGCGGGTTCCGCGAGCGGCGCGTCGGCCCGAAGGACGCCGTCTCCAACGACCCCATTGGCGGTGAAGCGATCTTCATGGGCACGCTGGAAGAGGTGGCGACCATCTTGAAGGATGAGCGCGGCAAGTCCATCCTGAAGGGGTCGGTCTTCTATGACGTGGGCAATGTGTGGAGGAGCATCAGCGATTTCGGGCAGTCATTCGAGAGCGGCACCGGCATCGGCATGCGGGTGAACACGCCGATCGGCCCGGTCCGGGTGGATCTGGGGTTCCCCATCACCCAGTTGGGCGATGAGAAGCGCTCCCCGCGCATCCACTTCAACGTCAGCCGGAGTTTTTAGCCAAAGTAACAGGTGACACGTGACAGGTTACAAGTGAGACAGGTATGCGACGACACAACAACTGCATGAGGAGAGACGACGTGATGAAGACGCCAGTTCGGCTGAACACGTGGATGATGTCCTGGAGCATCCGAGCGTTGTTGGTTGGCACCTGTCTCCTGTCACCTGTCTCCTGTCCCGTCCTGAAGGCGGCCGAGCTGAAAATCGGCTACGTGAACCTGGTCCGTGTGTTTGAAGAGTACCAGCGCACCAAGGATACCGAGCAGGTGCTGGAGCAGCGCGGCAAGCAGAAGCTGTCGGAGCTGGAAGGGCGGCTCGGCGAGCTCAAGAAGATGCGGCAGAACCTGGAGCTGCTCAACGACCAGGCGAAAGAAGCCAAGTCGAAAGAGCTGGAAGAGAAGTCGGACGAATTCCAGCGGCTCAAGACCAAGAGCGAGCGGGAGTCGGTGCGCGACCGCAACCAGGTGGCCAAGCAGATTTTTGATGAGATTGACGGCGCCGTCACCGCGTACGCCAGGGCGAACGGATTTTCCCTGGTGCTGGACCAGCGCTCGCTGATCGTCGGCGACGATGTCTACGATCTCACCGACGAAGTGCTGAAGTCGCTCAACGACCGGTATGCCGCCGGCGGCAAAAAGGGATCATGATCCGTCAACACCGAGGAATCGAACCATGAGCGCGCAGCAGCGCACACTGGCCCGGCCGGTGTCCCTCGAGGGCGCTGGACTGCACACCGGCGAGACAGTGACCATGCGGGTAATGCCCGCCCCTGAGCACGCGGGGGTGATCTTTATTCGGACGGACCTGCCGAACCGCCCGACCATCCCCGCCACGCCGGCCCATGCGGTGGACACCGGCATGGGCATGCGGCGCACCAGCCTGACCAAGGACGGGGTGGAGGTGCAGACGGTGGAGCACTTCATGGCCTCCCTGTGGGGCGTGGGCATCGACAACGCATACGTGGAGGTTTCCGGGATCGAGCTGCCGGGGGTGGACGGCTCCGCCGCCCCGTTTGCCGAGCAATTGAAAGCCGCCGGCATCGTCGAGCAGGCGGCCCCGCGCAAGGTCTTTTCGCTGCGCGAACCGGTCATCGTGGACGAGGGCGAGTCCATGCTGGCTGTCTTCCCGAGTCCGTCCTTCAAAGTGTCCTATACGCTGAGCTACCCGCACGTGGCGCTGAAATCCCAGTTCGCGTCCTTCGAGCGCAACGGCCATCAGCACTTCGACGAGGTGATCGCGCCGGCGCGGACGTTCTGCCTGCAGGAAGAGGCGGAAGCGCTGCGGGCCCAGGGGTTCGGCCGGGGCGCCAACTACACCAACACCCTGGTGGTCGGAGCGAAGGGCGTGATCCAGAACACGCTCCGGTTTGACGATGAATTCGTCCGGCACAAGATCCTCGACCTGATCGGCGATCTCTACTTGCTGGGGGCGCACCTGAACGCCCATGTTGTCGCCATCAAGAGCGGGCATCGCCTGAACGTGAAGCTGCTGCACAAGCTGGCCCAGGCCCGGGACGCCTGGCTGACCGGCTCGCTGCAGTCTCCCAGCCAGGAGATCATGGTCGGGCCGCAGCTCGATATTCTCCAGATCCAGAAAGTCCTGCCGCACCGCTATCCGTTCCTGCTGGTGGACCGCATCACGTCGCTGACGGACACCAAGGCCGTCGGCCTGAAATGCGTGACGATGAACGACTATTTCTTCCGCGGCCATTTCCCCAACCGGCCGGTGATGCCGGGCGTCCTGATCATCGAAGCGATGGCGCAGGTGGGGGGCATCTTGATCCTGAATAAAGGAGAAAACCTCGGGAAGCTGGCCTACTTCATGTCCGTGGACAAGGTGAAATTCCGCAAGCCGGTCGTGCCGGGCGACCAGCTGGTCCTGGAAGCCGAGCTGGTGAAGCTGCGCTCGCGGACCGGCCAGCTGAGCGGGAAAGCGTACGTGGACGGCAAGCTGGTGTGCGAGGGCGAGCTGATGTTCGCGCTGGCGGAGGAGAGCGCATGATGGCGGCCACCGCGACCATCCATCCGACGGCCATCATTGATCCGCAGGCCGTCCTGGGCGAGGGGGTGGACGTCGGCCCCTACTCGGTGATCGGGCCGAACGTCCGCATCGGGTCCGGCACCCGCATCGGCGTGCACTGCGTCGTGGAGGGCTACACCACCATCGGCTCCGACTGCCAGCTCTTCACCGGCGCGGTGATCGGCAGCATCCCGCAGGACCTCAAGTACGCCGGCGAAAAAACCGAGCTCATCATCGGCGACCGCAACCGCATCCGCGAGTACGTGACCATCAATCCCGGCACCAAGGGCGGCGGGGGCAAGACGGTGATCGGCTCCGACTGCCTGCTCATGGCGTATTCCCACGTGGCGCATGACTGTCTCATCGGCAACCACGTGATCATCGCGAATACCACAGAGTTGGCCGGGCACATCGAAATTGAAGACGGCGCGGTGATGGGGGGGCTCGTGGGCATCCATCAGTTTGTCCGGGTGGGGCGGCTGTCCATCACCGGCGGCTGCTCGCGCGTGGCGCAGGACATCCCGCCCTATTCCACCTGTGCCGGGTATCCCACGCAGGTGTTCGGGCTGAACAACGAAGGCCTGCGGCGCGCCGGAGTCTCCGCCGAATCCAAAGAGCTTCTGCACAAGGCGTTCCGGCTGCTCTTCAACTCCGGGCTTTCCATGAGCCATGCCCTCGAGCGGGTGGCGAAGGAAGTGGCCCCCTGCCCGGAAGTGACGCGCCTGCTGGAGTTCATTCGGCAGTCGAAGCGCGGCGTCTGCCGGGCGTGATCCGCCGCGACGGGCGCCCATGACGACGACCTGCGCGATTATTGCCGGGTCCGGGTCGTTTCCGCTGCAGGTGGCCCGGGAAGCCAAGCGCGCGGGATGCCGGGTGGTCGCCGTGGGGCTGCACGGATGGGCGGACCCCTCGCTGGAAGCGCAGGTGGATGCCTACGCCTCCATCCCGGTGGGCGAGCTCGGCCGCCTCATCGCGTGGGTGGCCGGCCAGGGCGCCTCAACGGCCATCATGGCCGGGAAAGTCACGAAGCAGGTCCTCCTGGATTCACGCGCGTCGTTTGACGCCGCCGCGCAGCGCGTGCTCGCCGGCGCGAACGAGTTCTCCGTCCCGCAACTCCTCGGCGCCGTCGCCGCCCAGTTGGGCGAGCGCGGCATCGCGCTGGTGGATTCCTCCACGTTCCTCCGCGAGAGCCTCTGTCCCGCTGGCACGCTGACCCGGCGCCAGCCCACCCCGGAGGAGCAGGCGGACATCCGACTCGGCACGGACATCGCGCGCCAGCTCGCGCGCTGGGACGTGGGGCAGACCGTCGTCGTCAAGCGCACCGTCGTGGTGGCCGTGGAAGCGCTGGAAGGCACCGATGCCGCCATCCAGCGGGCCGGGGCCCTGGCCGGGCCGGGCTGCGTGGTGGTCAAGATGGCCGCCCCGAACCAGGACATGCGGTTTGATGTCCCGGTCCTCGGTATCAACACGGTCGCGGCGGCTCGGGCGGCTGGGGTGACCTGCCTGGCGGTTCACGCGGGCAAGACCCTGCTCCTGGACCGCGACGCCTGCGTCTCCCAGGCCGACGCCGCCGGCATCGCCCTCGTGGGCGTTGAGCCCGCTGCCTGATCCCTCGATCCGCCTGCGCCCACGCGCGCCTGCGCCATGATCCCGATTCGCGACACCATTCCGTCCCAGCGCGCCCCCTGGGTCATGCTGGCCCTCGTGCACCTCAATGTCCTCGTATTTTTCTGGGAGCTCTGGCAGGGTCCTGCCGCGGAGGCATGGCTGTACCGGTTCGGCGTGGTGCCCAGCCTCTGGGTCTGGGAGCGGCCGGCCGACATGCTGGAGCTGCCGCAGCGCCTCTGGACGCTGGTCACGTCGCAGTTTTTCCACGGCGGGCTGCTGCACCTGGGATCCAACATGCTCTACTTGTGGATCTTCGGCGATAACGTGGAAGACCGGCTGGGGCATGGGCGGTTCCTCGCGCTGTACTTGGGCTGCGGCATCGTGGCGGCGCTGACGCAACTGTTCATGCATCCAGACTCGTCGGTGCCGATGATCGGGGCCAGCGGCGCCATTGCCGGGGTGCTAGGCGCCTATTTCCTGCTGTTCCCCTTTGCCAAAATTGTCACACTCGTGCCGATCTTCTTAGTATTACAGACAGTGGAAATCCCGGCCTTCGTGTTTCTCGGGTTCTGGTTCGTGCTCCAGTGGATCCAGGGCCTGCCCGCACTCGGCGAGGCGGCGCAGACCGGCGGGGTGGCATGGTGGGCGCATGTCGGCGGGTTTGTCAGCGGCCTCGTCTTGGTGGGGTGGCTGCGCCGGCGCCGCGTCGCGTGAGATGATCCCCCCACCTGCCGCTTCACCGAAGGTGACCTGCGGCCTGCGGCCGCAGATGCCGCACCGCGGCATGCGGCAGGTGGGGGGATGAGCCAGGCGGAGCAACAGCTCGCGCACGACAAAGCCCTCTTTCCCCGCATTGACGCCCCGTGCCCCCTGGTCGGCGCGTGCGGCGGCTGCACCCTCCAGGACCTAAGCTACCCGGACCAGCTCGCCCTCAAGCAGCAGCGCCTCGCGCGCGTGTTCAGCCCGTTCGAGCTCCCGGCGGCGATCCCGGTGCACGCGCTGGAGCCGCCCTGGCGGTACCGCCATCGAGCCGAGCTGAGCTTCGGCGCCGAGCAGGGCAGCGTGACGCTGGGGTTCCACGCGGCGCGCTCCTTTTGGAAGATCGTGGACCTGGACGACTGCCTGCTGCTGCCGGAGGCGGTGGCCCGCGTGATCCGCGATGTCCGCGCGCTCATTCGCGAGACCGGACTGTCGCCGTACTTTCCCCGGCGGCACGAAGGCATCTTCCGCTTCTTGCTGGTGCGGTCCAGCCACGCCGACGGGACGATCATGCTCTGCCTGGTGACCACGCCGTGGGACCGCGCCGCCGTGGACGCGCTGGCCGGCACGCTCATGGCCGCGCATCCGAACCTGGTCAGCGTCTATTGGGGGGTGACGTCGAAGCTGGCTGATGTGTCAGCACCGGAGGAGCTGATCCTCGTGCGGGGCCGCGCGTATCTGGAAGACCGGCTGGGCCCCTTTGAGCTGCAGGTGCATCCGCTGACGTTTCTGCAGCCCACCCCGGCGCTGGCGCAGCGCTTGTATGCGCGGATGGCGGAGTGGGCGGAGGGCGCGCCCTCAGGCAACGCGTGGGATTTCTACTGCGGGATCGGCGTGGTGGGTTTCCACCTGGCCGGGAAGTACCGGCATGTCTACGGGGTGGACAGCGAGCCGCGCAACATCGAGTTGGGCCGCCTCAACGCGCAGCGCAACCGCTTGGACAACGTGACGTTTCACCAGGGCCGCGCCGAAGACGTGGTGGCGGACAAGCGGTTTTGGCTGCTGGAGGCCAAGCCGCACCTCGTGGTCGTAGACCCGCCGCGAACCGGCCTGCACGAGCGCGTCATCTCGACGCTGCTGGGGGCGCGCCCGGCGCAGATCATCTACATCTCCTGCAACGCCGAGGCGCTGGCGCGCGACCTGCAGCGGCTGGGCTCCGGCTTCCCGCGCTACCGCCTGCGCCGCGTGGAAGCGTTCGACCTCTTCCCCCACACCGCCCACGTCGAAGTCCTCGCCCTCCTCGACCGCGCGTAGCGCTCCATGTCATTTCTCGGTGGCGAAGCTCAGGTCAGTAGGGGAAAATAGAACCGTCCAGATTTTTCAGAGCCCGTGACTCACGGTGGGGTCCTCGATGGGATATGTGCTGCAATTTTATATCGTGCAAGCCCTGGTGATCGGTCTGAGGCTTGTGCCGTTCGCGCTGTCCGGATGGCTGGTCACGCGCGCCGCCGATCTCTATTTTGTCTGTTCTCCCAAACGAAGAAATATCGCGTTAGCCAACCTCACCATCGCCTACGGGCACACGCGGTCCGCTGAGCAGAAACGGACCATCGCCCGGCGGTCGTTCGAGAACCAAGCGCTCTCGATTCTGGAGTTGCTGGTCGTCACACACATGAAACGGAACGCCGCGCGCCGGTTTTCCATCACGGGACAGCAGCATTTCGATGAGGCCGTGGCGCGCGGGCACGGCGTGGTGTTTGTCGCGTCACACCTGGGTTCGTGGGAATACATCGGATTCCCCGGCTACCTCGCGCACTTTCCGCATGCGGTGATCGTCAAAACACTCAAGAATCCGCATCTGGACCGCATGATCGATGCCTTACGAAGAGCCACCGATACCGTGCCCATCCCGAAAGACGCGAGCGCCCTCCGGCGCACTTTGGCCGAATTGCGCCAGAATCACGGGGTCGCGATTGTGATCGACCAATGGGCGGGCAGCGCCGGGCTGTGGGTTGAGTTCTTCGGCCAGGCCACCTCGACCACGTCGCTTCCGGCGCGGCTGGCCAATAAAACAGGCTGCGCGCTCATCCCGATTTATTGCATCAGAACAGCCATCGGCCACTACGAGATTCACATGCTGCCGGCCGTCCCGTTGCCGCGTGATCCGGCCTGGGAGATCCGCACCACGCAGCGGCTCAATGACGTTCTGGAGTCTCAGATCCGCGCCTATCCTGAGCAATGGTCGTGGGGCCATCGGCGTTGGAGACCACAACCACTGGCAGCCGAATAGGCACGCCTCAGCCGGGTGGGATGGCGCCGTGGGCACGGCACACGATGCGCGTGTTCAAAACGAGCGCAGCATGCCGAGGTACAGCATCGGGCCGTCGTAGCCGAGGTTATGGGCTTTGCCGCGGACGCCGGCGTTGGAGAGGTGATACCAGCGAAACCCGCCCTGGAACAGCGTGGTGTCGCTGAGGCGATAGGTCGCCCCGCCGCCGGGCTGAAGATTAAAATTGAATCGCAGGCTGTCCTGGCTGAGCGGCAGCTCCTGGTACACCGCTCCGACCAACGCGTCGAGGTACCAGGACCAACGCGCTCGCGTGGCCACATGCCAGCGCAAGCCCAGTCCCGCCCCGCCCAATACACCCCCGGACGTTCGCTTCGAATCGGCATAGCCGAACATCCCGCCCCACTCCAGGGCCAGGTTGTCGCGGATGTAGTGACTGACGGCGACCTGCGCGAGGGCGATCGGGCCGTACGAGGTGTCCTCCGCCACCCCGGCCGTCGCCGACCAGTAGCGCGAACCTTTCGCGAAGGGGTGCAGCGCCGGCGCCAGGGAGCCGGCGCGGCCCAGCGCGGGGAAGAGCGCGAGCAGCAGCGATGCCACGACTGCGAGATAGGACACCCGCCATGCGGGATGACTCAGACCGTCGTGCGCCATGCTCACGTCCTCTCAAATTCTGGTTGTCTGTATGGGGGATACCTGCAGTGTAGGCCTATTTGGAAGGTATGATGCAACTATGTTGCCCGGCCGTTATGCTCGAACGCTAGGCAAGGGAAAGCGGTTGGGCTATACTGTGGCGAGATGCGACAGCATCTCGTGGTGGATCAAGCTGTTAGATGCGACCAACTCGCCCCGGCTCAGCTGGGCCGGACGGCCGCGGAAGTCGCTGAGGCGCCCGCCGGCTTCCTGCACCAGGAGCATGCCGGCGGCGATGTCCCACGGCCACAAGTTCTGCTCGTAAAACCCTTCCAATCTCCCGCAGGCCACATACGCTAAGCTGATGGTCGTGCAGCCCATCCTCCTGACGCCGTGGCAGCGGGACTGAAACGCCTCAAAGGGCTTGAGAAACCGGCGCGGGGTCCGGCGGAACGCTGAGGGAAATCCGGTCGAGAGCAGGCTGGTGGAGAGGTGCGGGGCGCGGGAGACGCGGATGCGCGCGCCGTTGAGCCACGCGCCGCGCCCGGCGATGCCGGAAAACAGTTCCCGGCGCATCGGGTCATAGATGACACCGACGAGCGGCCGGCCCTCGTGATGCAGGCCGATCGAGACGGCGAACGTCGGCAGGCCGTGCACGAAGTTCATCGTGCCGTCCACCGGGTCCACGATCCACTGGAACGGGGACGCCGGGTTGGCGCGGGTGCGCTCTTCTCCCTGAAACCCGTGGGACGGAAACGCGGCGCGCACCGCCTGGTGGATCATCCGTTCGGCGGCGCGGTCCACCTCCGTCACCAGATCAATGGCATTGCGCTTGGTGTCAACGCGGCGCGGTTTGCCGGCGCGCTCGGCCAGCAAGACGCCGGCCGCGCGCGCGGCGCGGACCGCGACGGCCAAAAAACGTGTGGAATCGGATGTGAAGGACATGATGAGTAGTATAGCAAACTCAACCTCCGTGATCCTGGCTATTGACCAAGGCACGACCGGCACGCGCGCGTTCCTCTTCGACCGGCGGGGCCGTGTCGTCGCGCAGAGCTACCGGGAGCTGACCCAGCATTTCCCCAAACCCGGCTGGGTGGAGCACGACCCTGAGGAGATCCTTCGCAGCACCTGGCACGTGATTGCCCAGGCGTTGCGCCGCGCCAGGCGGTCTGCGTCCGCGATCGCCGCCATCGGCATCACCAACCAGCGCGAGACCACCCTGCTGTGGGATCGCCGGACCGGGCGCGCGGTCAGCCGGGCGATCGTGTGGCAGTGCCGGCGCTCCGCTCCGTTGTGCGACGCGCTCCGCCGCCGGGGGATGGAGCCGTTCATCCGCCGCCGCACCGGATTGGTGCTTGATGCGTACTTCTCCGGTACGAAACTCCGCTGGCTGCTGGAGCACCACCGGGGCCTGGCCGCGCGCGCCCGCGCGGGGCAGCTCGCCTTCGGGACGGTGGACACCTGGCTGCTCTGGCATCTGACCGGCGGGGCGGTGCATGCCACCGATCCGACGAATGCGTCCCGCACGCTGCTGTACAATATCCGCAGCCGCCGGTGGGATCCGGAGCTGCTGCGGCGGTTCGGCATCCCGGCTGCGCTGCTGCCGGTCGTCAAACCCTCCAGCGGCGAGTTCGGCGTGACGGCGAAGATCGGGCCGCTGCCCTCGGGCATTCCGATCACCGGCATCGCGGGAGACCAGCAGGCGTCGCTGGTCGGGCACGGCTGCCTCCGTCCCGGCGAGGCGAAAAACACCTACGGCACCGGCTGCTTTTTACTGATGAACACGGGCGAGAAACTCGTGCCCAGCCGCCACGGGTTGCTGACCACGCTGGCCTACGGCGGATCGGCCGCGCCATGCTATGCGTTAGAAGGGAGCGTCTTCATCGCGGGTGCGGCGATCCAATGGCTTCGGGACGGCTTGCGGCTCATCCGCGACGCCGCGCACACCGACGCCATCGCCCGGCGGACGCCGAGCACCGGCGGCGTCTATGTGGTGCCGGCCTTCGTGGGACTCGGCGCGCCGTATTGGGACATGCAGGCGCGCGGGGCGATCGTCGGGTTGACGCGGGGCAGCACTCGTGACATCATCGTGCGCGCCACCCTGGAGTCGCTGGCGTATCAGACCGCGGACGTGGTGCAGGCCATGCAGCACGACGCCGGGCGGCGCTTGTCGCGCCTGGAAGTGGACGGGGGCGCGGCGCAGAACGACTGGCTGATGCAGTTTCAAGCCGATGTGCTGGGGATTGACGTGGTGCGGCCCCGGATGACCGCCAATACCGCGAAGGGCGCGGCCTTGTTGGCCGGCATCGGCGCGGGATGGTGGCATCCGCAGCGGCTCTCCGGGTTGATGGGCGAGCCGGACCGCGTGTTCCATCCCCGCATGCCGCCGGCGCAGCGACGACGGCTGCTTGCCGGCTGGCGCGAGGCCGTGGAGCGAGTTCGCACCTCAGCAAGATGATTGATGCCTGATGATGGATGATTGATGAAGGGCGAATTACATCCATCATCTATCATCAGTCATCCGGCATCATCTTTCATCAGGCATTCAGCATCATGAGCCTGTCGTAGCGGAGAACACATGGCGCGTCGCAACGAAATTCTAGCGCAATTACGCCATCAAGCCTTTGACCTGCTGGTCATCGGCGGAGGCATTGTGGGCGCGGGCATCGCCCGCGATGCCGCCATGCGCGGGCTGCGCGTCGCGCTGGTGGAGCAGGGCGATTTCGCCGGCGGCACCAGCTCCAAAACCTCCAAGCTCATCCACGGCGGGCTGCGGTATCTGGAGCACGGGCGCCTGCGCCTGGTCGGGGAGGGCCTGCAGGAGCGCAGCACCCTGTTGACGATCGCGCCGGGGCTGGTGCGGCCGCTGTCGCTGCTGTTGCCGGTCTATCGCGGAGACGCGCGCCGCCCGTCGGTGGTGCGGGCGGGTTTAACGCTGTATGACCTCCTCAGCGCCTCTCACGCCGTGCGCCGGCATCGCTGGCACGCGGCCCGCCACGCCGCGCGGCTGGAGCCGCGGTTGCGCCAGGGCGGCTTGCAGGCGATGGGCGAGTACACGGACGGCATGATGGACGACGCCCGGCTCTGCCTGGCCAACATCCTGCAGGCGGTCAGCTTCGGCGCCATCTGCGGCAACTATCTCCGGGTCATCGCGCTCGAGAAAGCCCTGGGCCGGCTCTACGGTGCTGCCGTGGAAGACCGGCGCACCGGCGAAGTGTTCGATGTGCGTGCTACCGTCGTCGTGAACGCCGGCGGCCCCTGGGGGGACCGCGTGCGGCAGCTCAGCGACCGGCAGACCGGCCTCCGGCTGGCCCCGACCAAAGGCATCCATTTGGTCGTGCCCAGGCTGGCGACGCACGGCGTCTGCTTCCAAGCCCACGCGGACCGCCGCGTGATCTTCCTGTTGCCGTGGGGCAACACCTCCATTCTCGGCACCACCGAATCGCCCGTGCCGTCGCTGGACGGGTTGCGGCCGACGCGCGATGAGGCCGCCTATTTGCTCGATGAAGCGAACCGGCTCTTTCCAGACGAAGCGCTGGCCCCGCAGGACGTGATCGGGGCGTATGCCGGGGCGAGGCCCTTACTGGCGTTTTCCGGTTCCTCGACCTCGGCATCCCGCGAGCACCGCATTGAGGTGGACCGGTTCGGATTGGTCAGCGTGCTCGGCGGTAAATATACAACGTATCGGCTGATCGCCCAACAGACGGTGGACGCGATCGTCCGCCGGTGGCGGTTCTCCGTGGAGCGGTGCCTGACTGATCAAGTGAGTCTGCTGGAGCCGGTGCATCCAGTGGTACTGGACCGCTGGCAGCGCGTCACGCAGCGCATCCATCCGGAGCTGTTGGGCCGCTTGCTCTCGCTCTACGGCACCGGCGCGTTCCGTGTTCTGGAGCTCGTCGAGTTCGAGCCGAAGTTGGCGGAACCGGCGTGCCCGCACCACGACTATCTGCTGGCGGAATTGGTCTACGCGCTCCAGCAGGAGCTGGCGTGCACCGTCAGCGACGTGCTGGTCCGCCGGACGCGCGTCGCCTACAGCGCGTGCCAGGGGCTGGATTTTCTCTCCACCTTGACCGAGCTGATGGGGCGGTACGGCCATGCCAGCCGCGAGGAGCTGGACGCGCAGGTGGCGGAGTACCGGACGCTCTTGGCGGAGAGCCTGGCGTTTCGCGACGCGTCCGCCGAGCCGGCCGAAGCCTTCTCCTCTGAAGCCAATGATTGAAGACACCCAGGCCCGCCGGTACGCGACGCTGCGCTACCGCGTGGCGCTCCTGGAGCTGCTGGGGTGGTTTCTGTTCGTGTGGGGCTATCACGCCGGCGGATGCTCGGCGGCCGTGGCCGCGCGCGTGGAAGCGTGGGCCGCGCCCTTCAGCATCACGCTGGCGGCCTACCTCGTGGTGTTCGGGATCGTCAATGCGCTGATCATGCTGCCGCTGCGCTGGTATGGCGGGTTCGTCTTGGAACATCGCTTCGGATTGTCTCGCATGAGTCCCGGCGAATGGGCGCGTCGCGAGGCGAAGCAGCTGCTCCTGAGCGGAACGTTCGGGCTGCTGATCATGGAAGGCTGGTACGCGCTGATCCGGCAGTGGCCCGCCGCCTGGCCGCTGGTGGCGGCGCTGGGCTGGATGGGCCTCAGCGTGGTGATGACGCGCGTGTTTCCCACCTGGCTCCTGCGGTTGTTTTATCGGACGGAGCCGCTGCGGGATCGCGAGGTGGCCCCGCGCCTCCTGGCCTTGTGCGACCGCATCGGCCTGCCGGCCCTGGGCGTCTTCCGCGTGGAGCTGGGGAAGGAGACGCGCAAGGCCAACGCCGCCCTCACCGGCTTGGGGCGCACCCGGCGGGTGCTGGTGTCCGACACACTGCTCGAATCGTTTCCTCCGGAAGAAATTGAAACCGTGCTGGCGCATGAGCTGGGGCACCACGTGCATCGCCACCTGGTGCGGATGCTGGCCATCAGCGGGGTCGGGTCGTGGATCGCGCTGAGCCTCATCAATAGCTGGGTGCATGGCTGGGCCATCCCGGCCGGCCTGATGGCCGCCCTGGATGATCTGCGCGGGTTTCCAATTTTACTGCTGGCCCTGTCGGCGGTGGGCCTCCTGGGGCTGCCCATTCAGCAGGCGATCTCGCGCGCGTTCGAGTGGCAGGCGGACCGGTTCGCGGTGCGGCTGACGAACCAGCCCCGCGCGTTCGCGTCGGCGCTCAAGCGGCTGGGTCAGTTGAACCTCGCCGATCCCAGCCCGCCGGCCTGGATCGTGTGGCTGCTGTATGATCACCCGCCGATCAGCGAGCGGATTCGGGTGGCGGAGCAGGGCGCGTCATGAGATCGTTTCGAAAGTTGCGATTCATCTGGGTCTATCCGCTGGTGGTCTTCGGGGTGCTGACCGCCCGCACCAGCGAGACGTCGCTGCGCGTCGGGGTCCTGCTGGCGCTGCTTGGCGAGGTGATCCGCCTCTGGGCGAACGGCTACGTCGGCCATCGCAAAGTGAATACGGCTCACGCTGGGCTTGAGGCGAAAAAAATTGGCTCGCTCATCACCGCCGGGCCCTATGCCTACATGCGCAATCCCCTCTACGTGGGGACCTTTCTGATCGGCATCGGGTTGTGCGTGGCGGCCCAAAGCGTGTGGGGCGCCCTCGGCGTCGTGCTGTTCTATGCGCTGACGTACGTCCCGAAAGTCCGCCAGGAAGAAGCGCTGATCCTCGAAGAGTGGGGCGAGGCTTACGCGGCGTACCAGCGGGCGGTGCCGCGATGGGTTCCGACCTGGCGCCGGTATGCCCACCGGAACGGCACGTGGAGCCGGCAGGGCATCCAGGCCAGCAAAGAGCTCAAGACGGTGCTCTGGCTGGGGGTGGGCCTGGTGGGGTTGTATTTCCACGAAGAGTTCTTGCAGGAGGGCGAGCTGTTTGCCGGGGCATCGCGGCTCACGCATATCGTGCTGGCGCTCGTTTTGGTGGCGTGCATCCTGACGGACGGCATCGCTGAATTGCGCTGCCGGGCGGGTCTGCCGAAACGATGAGTCCGATCCGGTCGCGCGGGCTGCTGCTGCTGGCGTGCTTCGGCGCGGTCGCCTATGCGATTGCTGAAGACCTCACGCTGACCACCTACTACCCCTCCCCGCGCGGGGTCTATAAATCCTTGCGGGTGGTAGATAACGCCAGCCTGGGGACGAGCGAGTCCAAGGGGGTTCTCACAATCGTGGGGGGAAGCGTGGGAACGGAATTCGGGGACTGTCCCGCCGGGTATGACTGGTATGACGAGAATCAGAATGGGTTGAAGGACGCGCAGGGAGAGTGCAAGCGGACCGCATTAGTGGTGAGCACATCGGGGCCGGTGGGGATCGGGACCGTGCAGCCGGCGGCGACGTTCGGCGTTAAGGGCGGCGACATTGCCATTGAAACCCAAGGCGCCGGCCTGCGCATGCGCGCCATCAACGACCCGACGAAATGCTATAACCTGTACGTGGATTCGACCGGTGCGCTATTGACGCTCGCCGTCACCTGCGTGGATCCGCCTGGCGGCCGGACACTCTCCGCCTATCGGGACAGCGACTACGATGGTTACACCGTAGGAGGGGCGCAGAATGTTTCCTTGGAAACGTTTGAGCAGGGGGGCTGGCGAGCGTCCCAACAGGGGAACGATTGTGACGACAACGACCCCAGCGTTTGGCAGTCCTACACCGGCTGGCCGGATCAAGACAACGATGGCTGGACGCTGGCCGATCCCGCCACGGTGTGCGCCGCCGGCACTCATCCAGCGTATTTGAAGACGACCAGCAGTGCGTCGGCGGACTGCAACGACAACGATGCGGCGGTGCATGTGCTCGTGACCTGTTATCCCGATGGCGATAATGACGAGTATGGAGACCGAAATGCCGCAGGCGGGTCGCCGATTTGTGCTTCGGGGCCGGGCGTCTGCGGAACGAATCTGGCGGCCTCCAATACCGATTGCAATGATAGCTGTTCGATGTGTTTTCCGAGCAGCGGCAATGCGACGAGCAGTCCTGATGGTCTCGACCAAGATTGCAATGGGACGGCCGATGATACGACGAGCCAAGAGTGGGGAGTTCTCAACAGCAGCTGCGGGCCTGTCGTCACTGCTCCATACCGTTGGTTAACCGGCAGTGCCTGTTCTGTGAACCCGTGCCCACAGGGGAGCAGTTGCCGCCTGTTTGCGTCCGACCATGTCGGGTCTGGTTCGAACGTTACGTGTTTCGGCGTTCAGTTCTATCAGAACTTTGCTTCCAGCGCAGGCAACAACGTCTACTATTGCGTTGAGGAGGTATATCATTGATGGAAATCCGTACCGGGTTCCGCGGGGACACGTAACGTAGGGGAGCATCGGAGGCGTTCCTGTTGGTGCCAAACTCAGAGACGCCGTACCGGCGTATAATGGCATGAAAAGTTCTTGAGGTGTTCCGAGTATCCCGGAGAGCCCCACCACCATGCGAACGAGAATCGGGAACTGGTTGGTCGTGCTGGTTAGCGTGGGCACCCTGGCCTACGCCCTCGCCGAAGACCTCACCCTCACGACCTACTACCCCTCCCCGCGCGGGGTCTATCAGGAGCTGCGTGCTACCGAAACGCTGGCCATCGGCGGCCAGCGGCCTACCGATTCGGACAATCAACCGATTTTGCATCGGCTGGTGGTCGCCGGCTCCCCGGCCACCAACCCCACAATGGTCGGCGGGACGACCGGCCCCTGTCCGAGCGGGACCGCCTGGTATGACGAGAATGCGGATCGCGCGCTGGACGACCAGGAGTGCAAACCCGCCGGGCTGCTGGTGACCATGGAGGGCCGGGTCGGGATCGGAACCACGCAGCCGGGAGCGCCGTTGGCGGTGGCGGGAGACGTCTTTCTGCCGGTTCGCGGCACCGGCTTGCGACTGGTTGACGTGGACAGTCCGGTCGGCAACCCGACCTGTCATAACCTCTATATCAAGACTGATGGGACGTTGCTTCCAGTCTCTGTCGCGTGTGCGGACCCCCCTGGAGGCCAAACGTATCAAGCCTACCGTGATAGTGATGGGGATGGGCATACCATTGGTGAGTTGCAGACGATTCAAGGGGATCCGTTTCTCCCAGCCGGATGGAAGACAACCCGCTCGAGTCCTGATGACTGCGATGACGGCGATCCGACCAAATACGCGCTGTATACCCGCTATCCCGATCCGGACAATGATGGTCATACCACCCCTGACGCCGTGGCCACCCAAGTCTGTGGAGAGCCAGCTCCGGCGACCGGGTGGACTGCGAGCCATGATGGCACTGACTGCGCGCCAACGGACGGAAGCCAATGGCAGCTGCTCGCGTGCTATCCGGATAGCGACAACGACGTTTGGACGCTCGCTGGGGTAGTGACGGTGTGTCGGGGCATCTCTTGTGAGAGCCTCGGCGGCTATCGAACCAGCAGGACGACTCCTTCGGACTGCGATGATGGGAACAACAATGTCCATCCTGAACAGAACGCGTTTTTCTCCTCGCCGAGAAGCAGCGGAAGCTACGACTATAATTGTGACGGGGAGGAGACGCGCAATCCGGAGTGGACCTGCCTCGACAGCTACACCACAACATCTTCTGAGGAGGTGTTGGGTGTGTGGCCTACTGGACCGTGTTACAGGGGGACGGTGCCGGGGGGTACCGGCGGATTTACCTCATCCACCGTTCCATCGTGCGGTGCCGGGGGTGGATGGAGAGTCTGTCATGCATATACCGGCCCGAGCTGTTACAGTGGAAGCTCCACGATTATTGCGACGGGAGGAACGAGCTGCACCTCACCATGCCCCTCGTCTGGAAATAGCTGGCTGCTCGAGTATCGGACGGGTTGGGCCACTGTTGATTGTCGTTAAGTCCAGGAAGGTTACAGGACCGCGAGGAGGAGACCCATGCTGGCTGAGCTGGAAATTGTGCCGCTGGGTACGGGAAGCGCCAGCGTGAGCCCGGCGCTGGCGCAGGTGGCCAAGCTGATTGACGCCAGCGGGCTCGACTACCGGGTCGGCCCGATGGGCACCGTGGTCGAAGGCAGCTGGGACGATGTGATGAAGCTGGCCAAGCAGTGCCATGAGGCGATGCTGAAAAACGCCCAGCGCGTCATGACGACCATCCGCGTGGACGACCGGCGCGATCAGCCCGGGTCGGGTCGTATCACCTCAAAAGTCGCGTCGCTGGAAGCGAAAGTCGGCAAATCCCTCAAGAAGTGATCCGCACCGTGCGCCGATCGGCCGGCCGGTGGTGCGCCGCCGTCCTTCTCAGCCTTGTCCTTCCCCTTGCAAGCTGCGCGGCCCCGCTCCCGACGGACGCCCGCGTACGCCGCGTCATTGACGGCGATACCATTGAGCTGACGGACGGGCGTCTCGTGCGCTATATCGGCATTGATACGCCGGAGACGCGCCGGCGAGCAGGGGATCGCTGGGTGGAGGACCCAGAACCGTTCGGCCGGGAAGCCTCCGAGGCCAACCGGCGGCTCGTGGAAGGCCATACCGTGCGCTTGGAATACGACGTGGAGCCGCACGACCGCTATGGGCGGCTGCTGGCGTATGTATACGTGGACGGGCGCTTGATCAACGCGCAGCTCGTGGAAGAGGGCTACGCGCACCTGCTGACGATCCCTCCGAACGTGAAGCACGCTGAGGAATTCCGCGAACTGGCGAAGCAGGCGCGGGCCGAGCGGCGTGGATTGTGGGCGCTGCCGCCGTCACGCCGCTGAGGGTTTGGCGGCGACGAGGGTTTCGAGAAAGCGGCGGAACTTGGGCGACTGCCGCAGGTGCGAGAGGTCCGGGTCTTTGCCCAGGTGGGAAAAGTCGTCGTACCCCAGCGTGATGGCCCGCTGCAGCGCGTCCAGAGATTCCTCGGGCCGGTTGAGCAGGGAGTAGCTGCAGGCGAGGTTGTACCAGACCACCGGATCTCGGCCTTTGATCTGGGCCAGCTTCAGGTCCACCGCCAGCCCCTTGTCGTAGAGCCGGCTGCGCGTGTACGCCTCGCCGAGGGCCGTGAGCGCGTCCGTGAAATCCGGATGCGCCTCCAGGAGCCGTTCATAAAATCCGATTTCAAATTCCAGCAGCTCTTTCGTACGCGACCGTTTCTGCATGCGGGTATTGTTGAATACCGCAGGAAGCTTGTCAAGGGGCAGGTATAATAGACGTCGAACCGATGACGACGACATTGGAATCGCTTCGCACGCTGCTCGGCCGCGTCGCTGACGCCGGCCGCGCCGAAGGCCGGCCGGTCTATCTCGTCGGCGGGTTGCTGCGCGATGCCGTCCTGGGGCGTCCGCTGCCGTCGCCCGCCCGCGTGAACGTGGACGTGGCCGTGCCCTCGGAGGCGCTGGCCTTCGCCCGCCGGCTGGCGGACCGGCTCGGGGGGACGTATATCTGCCTCGACGAAAGCCAGCCGACCGCCCGCATCGTCTTCACGTCGTCGTCCGGCCGGGTGGAGCTGGACTGCGCGGAGTTCCGCGGGCGGACCATCGAAGAGGATCTCAGCCGACGGGATTTCACCGTCAACGCCTTCGCCGTTGTGCTGGAGCGCTGGTGCCGCGACCCGCACTGGGCCGCGCACCTGCTGGACCCGCTGGGCGGCCGCCGCGATGCCGAACGCGGCCTGCTGCGCGCCTGCTTTCCCAAGACGTTTGAAGACGACCCGGTCCGCATCCTGCGCGCGTTCCGGTTCGCCGCCGGTCTTGGGTGGCACCTGGATCCCGCCATGCTGCCGTTGATCTCGGCCGTAGCCCCGCGTTTGGCCGGCGTGTCCGGCGAGCGCGTCCGCGACGAGCTGCTGGCGATCTTTCAGACGGATGCGGCCGCGCCCGCCCTACGCTCATTGGAGCAGCTTGGCGTGCTCGGCCGGTTGTTTCCCGAGCTGGCGCCGGGGCGCGGGCTCGACCAGGGCACGTACCATCACCTGGACGTGCTCGGGCACGAGCTGGAAACGGTCGCGCAGGGCGACCGCATGCTGCGGGATTTCGCCGAATTCAGCGAAGAGCTGCGCGCTCCCATGGCTGCCTATTGCGCCGTCGAGCCGGTGGAGGGGCGCTCCCGCAAAGCGCTCATCAAGCTGGCCGGCCTGTTCCACGACGTCGGCAAGCCGGCGACCAAACGGGTCAAGCCGGATGGCGACATTTGGTTCCTGGGGCACGAGCACTTCGGCGCGGAGCTGGTGGGCGCGCCCTTGGAGCGGTTGCGGCTGGCGAACCGCGAAACCGCCATGGTGGAGCAGCTCGTTCGCTCCCACCTGCGCCCCGGCCACTTGAGCCGGGAAGTGCAGTTGACGGCCCGCGCCGTGTTCCGGTTCTTCCGCGACCTGGGCGAAGACGGCCCCGCCTGCCTGCTGGTGTGGTGGGCGGACCGGATGGCCACGCGCGGCCCGTCTTCCAATGTGGACCAGATCGACCAGCAGCGCGCCCGGCTGGAGGAGCTGCTGCGCGCGTATTTCCTCAAACCCGAAGAGGCGGTCGCGCCGCCGAAGTTGCTGGACGGCCGCCAACTGATGCAGGCGTTGGGACTGCCCCCCGGCCCGGTGATCGGCCGGTTGCTTCAAGCGGTCCAGGAGGCGCAGGCCGAGGGACGCGTCGCCGGCGTAGAGGACGCCCTCCGCGTCGCTCGGGAAGAGCTCGAGCGGACGCGATAATGCGGATTGGCCGGCCGGCGCTCGTCGTGCTCTGCCTGGCATGCGCCGCGTCGCCGGAGGCTGCATGGAGCGGCGAGCTCAAAGCCGGGGCCGCGTCCGCCGAGTTCGCTTTGCCGCGCGGCGTGCCGTTGGCCGGCTACAGCCGGCGCAAGGGCCGGCCCTCGACCGGCACCCATGATCCGGTCGGCGCGCACGCCCTGGTCTTGACAACCGATCGCCGCGCGATCGCGCTGGTGAGCCTGGATGTGTTGATTGTGGATGAAGCGCTCTCGCAGGCGATCCGCGACCGCGTGCTCCGCGGAGGCCGCGTGGATCCGACAGCGACGATGTTGATTGCGGCCACGCATACCCACTCCGGCCCCGGCGCCTATGGCCGGCGATTCCTTGAAAAAATCTCCATGGGGCACTATGACCCCGAGGCCTTCGACGGCATCGTGGAAGCCGCGGCGATGTCGGTCGAGCGTGCCGTGTCGCGCCTGGCGCCCGCGAGCATCGTCGCGGCGCGCGCCGAGCTTCCGCAGCTCATCCAAAATCGGATGGATCCGCGCGGCCGCACGGATCCCGCCGTGCAGGTGCTGGGCGTCTATCCCTCCGGCGCGAACGATCCGCTGGCCCTCGTCGTCAACTTCTCCGCGCATCCGACGTCCCTGGGAAGCTGGAACCGGCAGCTCTCAGCGGATTATCCAGGCGCCGCCCGCCGCGCGATCGCCGAGCGATTTCCGAACGCGGTCGTCTTGTTTTTCGCCGGTGCCGTGGCCGATCAGGCGCCGGCCAAATCCGGCGACGCCTTCGAGCGGGCGGAGCGCATCGGCCGGCCGATTGCGGCCGCGGCGCTGGGATTGCTGGAGCACATGACGCCGGAGACCGGCGAGGACATCGAGGCTGTTCAGCGCACCATCCCCCTGCCGCCGGCCAAGGCGCGCCTGAGCACGACAACCGCGTTGCCGGGCTGGATGAGCCGGCGGCTCGTGGACGACGATGCGACCCTCACGCTCGCCGCCGTCGGCGGGATCGCCTTCATCGGCGTGCCGTGCGATCTCTCCTCGGAGCTGGGCCTGGAGCTCAAGGAGGCGGCGCGCGCCGCGGGATGGACCGGCATGATCGTGGGGTTCGCCGACGACTATATCGGCTACTGCCTGCCGAGCCGCTGGTATGACAGCGGGGCGTATGAGGCGCTGATGAGCTTCAACGGGCCGACGACCGGGCCGCTGATCGTGGAGGAGTTGAAGCGGATGATGGATGAAGTGATAGGTGACAGGGCGGGCAACAAGTGACACGTGACAGGTGACAGGTGAAAGAAATGCGAACCTGGCGAGTGTGGTTGGTCATGATTCTTGTCACTTGTAACTTGTCACTTGTCACGGCGGAGGCGGCGCACGTCGAATATCAGGAAGAACTTCCCATCGTTTTTCTGGAGGGCTCACCGTACGAGCTGGGACGGCAGCATGGGGAGCTGCTGCGCGAGGAGGTGCGGCAGTGTGTGGCGCAGGTGCTGAGCTACTTCCGGCGCTACCTGAAGGTGCCGCTGGTCAACCGCTGGGCGGCGGACTGGTGGCTGGACCGTGCCTGGGCGCAGGGATGGGATTTTCTGCCGGAGGCCTACCGCGAAGAACTGCGGGGGTTGGCGCAGGGGTCCGGCGTGCCGCTGCGCGAGCTGGCCCGCCTGCACGCGATTCCAGACCGCACGTATTCCTGCGCGAACGTGGCGGCCTGGGGGCGCGCCACCTCATCGGGACGGCTGGTGCATAGCCGGAACCTGGATTGGAACATCGAGGTGGGCCTCCAGCAGTTTGCGGCGGTGTTCGTGGTGAAGCCGTCGGGCCGCCGCGCGTTTGTGAATGCGGGGTGGGCCGGGTTTATCGGCGTCCTCACCGGCATCAATGACCAGGCGATCTCGATCGGGCAGGTGGGCGCGGAAACCGACGACATCTCCGCCCGCGGGATCCCCATGGTGTTCCTGATGCGCCGCGTGTTGGAAGACGCCTCCGCGCTGGACCAAGCGGTGGAGATCATCCGGACGGCGCCCCGCACCGTCGGCGTCAACTACGTGATCGCGCAGGCCGAGCCGCCGCGGGCGGTGGCGGTCGAAACCACGCACCGGCAGGCGGTGGTCTTCCAGGCGGACGACCCGAAGGAAGCCGGAGTCTCCTACGCCCGCCCGGTGCCGGATGCCGTGCTGCGCGCGGATACGGCGATGGACCCCGGCATCCGCGCCAGGCAGATCGCCTCCGGCGGGGACCCCAAGCGCCCGGGGCTGGAGCCGCCGTCCGGCTCCGCGTATGAGGTGCGCTATCTCGGCCAAGCCGCCGGCCTCATGGCCCACTACGGCCGTCTCGACGCCCAGGGCGCGATGCAAATCGCGCAGGCGGTGGCCCCCGGCTCCAATATGCAAAGCGTGGTGTTTGCGTGGCCCGACATGTGGGTCGCCAATGCGCAGGGAATGACGCGGGCGGCTCAGACCCCGTACCACCGCCTTAACGTAGAGGAACTTCTGAGGAGAGATGATTGATGCCTGATGATGGATGATTGATGAAGGGCGAACGACATCCATCACCTATCATCAGTCATCCAGCATCATCTTTCGTCAGGCATCCATAATCAAGTTCACTCACCGAGGATCTTGACTACCACGCGCTTCTTGCGGCGGCCGTCGAACTCGGCATAGAAGACCTGCTCCCACGGGCCCAAGTCCAGCTTGCCCTTGGTGATCGGGAGGATGGCCTGATGATGCACCAGCGTGCGCTTCAGGTGGGCGTCGCCGTTGTCTTCCCCGGTGAGG
The DNA here is from genome assembly GCA_016190215.1 of Candidatus Omnitrophota bacterium. Lineage (GTDB taxonomy): Bacteria > Omnitrophota > Gorgyraeia > Aquiviventales > Aquiviventaceae > JACPRA01. The sequence goes on along the minus strand of JACPRA010000020.1, from coordinate 19,887 downwards.
TGGTGCTGGTAGGCCCGCTCCACCGGGACCAGCCGGTCCAGCAGCTCCCATAAATCCTTCCACAAGCCGTCCTCGTCATCGTTGACCCAGATGCCGGCGGTGATGTGCATCGCCGAGACGAGGCAGAACCCCTCCTGCACGCCGCTGTCGGCCACAAGCTCGCCGATCCGGTCGGTGATATTGACCAGGTCGCGGCGGGTCTTAGTGTGGAACCACAAGTACTCGGTGAGGTGTTTCACGGGGCGGGCGGAGTTACACGCGGGTTTTCGCGATGGAGGAGGTCAGCTCGCTCGGCAGGCCGAAGTTGACGTCCTCGCGCACCAGCTCCCACTCTTCGACTTGAGATGCCCCCAAGCTCTTGAGCCGCTCGACCACTTCCTGCACGAGGTGCTCAGGCGCCGACGCGCCGGAGGTCACGCCGATGCAGCGCGCTCCCTCCAGCCACCGGGGGTCAATTTCCGACGCGTGGTTGATCAGGTGCGCCCGGCGCCCGGCGTCTTCGGCGACTTCGGTCAGGCGGATGGAGTTGGAGCTGTTCTTCGCCCCGATCACAAGGATGACCTCAGCTTCCGCCGCGATCGCTTTGACGGCGTTCTGCCGGTTCTGCGTGGCATAGCAGATGTCCTGCTTGGCCGGCGCGAGCAGCGCCGGGAAGCGCCGCTTCAACACGGCGATGATGGCGGCGGTGTCATCGAGGCTCAAGGTGGTCTGGGTGATCACGGCCACTTTGTCCGGATCGGCCACCGCGACCTGCTCCGCTTCCTCCACGGTCTGGACCAGCCGGATGGCCTCCGGGGCTTCCCCCGTGGTGCCGATCACCTCGTCGTGCCCCGCATGCCCGACCAGCAGGATCGTGTACCCGGCTTGGGCATAGCGCGTGGCCTCGACGTGCACTTTGGTGACCAGGGGGCAGGTGGCGTCAATGACCTGGAGGCGTCGGGTAGCAGCCGCCTCCCGGACGGCGGGCGAGATGCCGTGGGCGCTGAAGATCGCCGTGGCGCCCTCCGGAATCTCCTCGACCTCCTCGACGAACTTCGTGCCCTTTTCCCGCAGCGCGTTGACGACGTGCGGGTTATGCACGATCTCCCGGCGGACGTAGACCGGCCCGGGCAAGCGCAAGAGCGCGAGCTCCACCGTCTCAATGGCCCGGTCTACGCCGGCGCAGAATCCGCGCGGTTTGGCCAGCAAGACCTTCTGAATGGACATGCGGGTATTATAGCAGGGACGGGAAGGCCGGGAACAAGAATGCCGCGAACGCGGGTCGGCTACGCCGCCGACGCTCTATCAATCGTCGTGATCCCGCAGGTAGGCGCTGATCGCCGCGGCAGCCTTCTTGAGCAACTCTTTCAGGTAGGCGGCGAGCTTCTCCGCGGCGGACAACTCCGTTTTCGGTGCGGTCGTGGGGGTCGCGGATTGGGCGCTGAAGCTGTGCCCTCCGCCCGCCGGCGGCGCGACAATCCTGTGGGAAGGATCAAACCCGTCAATGACCCGGAAGGGCACCGTGCCGGCGGCGAAGTGCGAGACGCTGGCCTGGGGCACGGCCTGCTGGGCCTGCACGGTCACCTGGCGGGTTCCGGTGTTCACCGAGAACCGCTCGTTCGCCAGCGCCTGGTCGTAGAGGAAATAGGTCCGGTTGCCTTCGCCGGTTCCGCCGATGGACGCCTTCTTGGCGATGACCGATCCCATGAAGACCTGCTTCTTGCCGATGATCACGTGGGCGCGGGGCGCGTACACCACGGCGGCAGTGATGCTGGCGCCGAACTTCACTTCCTGCTCTCCCGTGACGAAGATCCGCAGGTGCTTGGGGGAGTACCGGTTCATCGGCGTGCTGCTCGTCGTGTCCGGCTGGCCGTACAGGCGTCCGGACGACTGCGTGACGGTGCCGGTGACGTAGAGATTCACCGCGCCTTTCGTGCAGAGCACCGGCTCCACGCCGCCCTCTTTGCTCATGACCAGGCTGGTGGTTTTGTACGTGCCGGGCTCAAGGCACCGGGTGGTGCCCTTCAGTTCCAGCGCGCCAAGATTGACTGCATCGCTCGGCACGGCCACGGGTTCCGGCAAGACGATCCGGTCCTCCAAGACGCTGGCCTCGCTGGTCCCCTGTTCATTGGTGAGGGAGCTGTCTTCTTCAATGACCAATCCTGAGGTTGACGTGAGCCCCGGCGGGATGACCACGTTCCCTTTGACGTAGGAACGCTCAGAGAGCTTGACGGCTGCGCCGTCGGGGTTCTTGGCGAGCGCCACCAGATGGGCCTGCCGGTTCAGAGTAGTAGTGGACGGCAACACCAGCGTGGTGCCTCCGCCCAGCGTCGTGAGCACCGAACTGACGGCCCCGAACGTCGCCTGGCGCGTGACCATCTGGTCAATGGCCAACACCGCCTGCCGGAAGCGCAGGTTGTCGTTCGGAATGGCCACCGTGGTGCTGAGTTCTTCGATCGCCGAGGTGTTGCCTTCGCCGGTGGAGATCACGCTGTATTGCCCGTTTTCGTTCAGGCACACCTGGTACGTGTACGCGTAGCCCTCTCCCACCGACAGCGACAGCAGCTGGTCCGTCGGCTCCGTGCATTCATTGGCGGCCAGCGCGGGCGGATTGGTTTTGATGCCGTAGAGGGTTTCGTCCAGACCGGCCTCCGCCTGCCAGAACGCCTGGTGCTCCTCCAGGGCCACTTGCGAGTGGCGCAGCTCCATGGAGCTGCGGGTGAGCATGGCGGTGGTCAGGACGACGAACCAAAACACCGTGAGATAGCTCTGCAGCAGGAAGACGGCCCCGCGCTCGGAAGACCGGCGCTGGTGTCGCGTCCGCGTTGTCTCGAACTGCCGCCAGAACATCCCAGAACCCTCCAGGTGCACTGCCTCCATGTTACCAAGGTAACTATACCATATCCCCCGAAGGTCTGGTTGACTGTATCTTACTGTATAACAATGAGTTAGAATTAATTTTTACGCGGGACGCGATTACAGGTGCTTGCGGAGGAATTTCAGGGAGGCGTATTTAAGATAGGGCAAGTACAGGTAGGAGGTGTAATGGCCGGTTGGGGCGAAAATGACCTGTGGTTTTCCGACGGCGCGCCAGAGCCGCAGCGCGTTGCTCCGGCCGATGGTGGAGTCGTTGAGGGCGATGAACATGAGCAGCCGCCTGGCATCCACGTACGGAGCGAAGCGCAGCGGATCGGTGTGGATCTCGTCGCTGAGCCGCCGGTGCATCGTCGGGATATCCAGGCCGTGGGCGGCCAGATACCGGCCGCGGGGTTTGGTCAGCAGGCGGTCGCGGGAATCGCGGATGATGTCGGCCAAGCTGCCGCCGGCCAGGAGGACGACATGCGCTTTCAGGCGCGGCTCCACCGCCGCCGTGATGAGATCCGCCATCCCGCCCATGCTGATGCCGACGCCGCCGAGTCGCTCCGGGTCCACGCGCGGCTGCCGGCTCATCCAGCCGACGATCTGCCGGTTGCGCACGACGGTCTGGCGCAGCAACAGCTCGATGCGGTCGGCGCCGTGCTCCGGAGAAATTTTCAGCGTTTTTCTGTGGACCAAAGCGACATGGAACCCTTTGGAAGCAAAGTACTTGCAAAATCCTCGCTCCAGCGGGTAGTCGCCGCCGAGGATCGGGGAAAAGAGGATCGCCGGCCGCCGGCCGGGTTTGCGGGATTCGAACCATTCGATCTCCACCATCGGTTCGGTGGGCTCGAAATCCGCCTGCAACGGAAATCGCACCATACCTCGACGGTACGCTCTGCGCTCCTCGATCCATTCCGGTTCCGCAGCGGGCGGCTCGCCCGGGACGGTGTAGTACTCGACGGCCTCAGGAGGAAGCGGTTGGACGCCCTGATAGCGCGGGTCCAGCCGCACGTGGGCGCAGCCCAGGCTAGCACATAGCAGACAGCACACAGCAAACAGAGTGAACATGTTTCGGCGCGTCATAGGGGGTTGCCGGTCACTCCGCGGTGGGGGTCGGGGAGGGCATTGAAGACGACGGCTCGTTCTGTATGCTGTGTGCTGTAGGCTGTAGGCTGACGTAGATGGGGTTGGAAAAAATCCAGGGCTTGCCGTTCAAGGAAGCCTCCACCCGGTAACTGCCCGGCTCGCTCACGCGGATGTGCCACACCCGCCCGACGCTGGTGGCCGTTACGCTGCCGTCTTTGAAGAGCGCGAGGTGGGCCGAGGCCGGCAGGATGACGGTCAGCTGCATCGGGTCGGCCAGCTCGATCTCATCGCCCATCACGCCGAAGACCTGTTGGCCGTCGTCGGCCATGAAGGTGAATCCGGTGGCGTCCGCGAGCAGGTCCAGGGAAAAATAGGCATGGCCGGCGCGCAGCGCCTCGTACACCGCGGCCGGCGACAACGCCGCGCCGGCGGGCACGAGCAGGTGCGTGCGCACCAGCTTGAAGAGCACCTCATACGGCACGAATTTCACCCCCAACAGGCGGACTTCATGCGCGTCGCTGGAGCCGATGCCGACGACGCGGCCGTGCCGACGGACCAGCGCGTCCCACCGGTCCAGCGGATCGTACGGCCGGTCCACGAGCGAGAGATACAGCGTATGGGGCGACACCGTCAGGCCCCACAACGCCACGCGCAGCAGGTTTTCGTCGAAGGCGTCGTGGGTGGTGTTGTATCCCTCGATCCCGGTGAACCCCTGCACGGACCAGTTCTTCCAGCGATGTTTTTTGAAGTAGGGGTGGGCCAGGAACGACAGCCCGCCCTGCCGGGCGATCTCGTCGAGGATCGCTTGGGTGGGCTGGTCCCGGTCAATCTCCTCCTGCACGTTGAGCGCGAGCACGTGCCCGTCCCGCGTGGAGACCTCCTCGCCCACGAGGATCAGCGTCATGCCGTGCCAGCCCTGGTTGCCTTCGCGCAGCGAGCGGAGATTATTGTGCTCCGTCGTGATGACGTAGTGCAGCCCTTCCGCGTTGGCCACCCGCGCGACGTCCGCCAGCGTGCCGTCGGCGTCGTGGGAGTACGTGGTGTGCACGTGGATGACGCCGGGGTGATCGTGGTAGCCGTCCTCCAGTGTTTCCTGCGCCCTGGCCGGATGATGGGGCACCCGGGAGCCGATCGGCCACAGCACCGCGCATCCGACGGAGAGCCCGGCGCACAGCACACAGCACACAGCAAACAGAACAAGCGGATACCGCTCTGGACCTGTCTGTCGGCTGTGTGCTGTCTGCTGTCTGCTGTGGTTCATGCGTCCTCGGAGCGGCCGGTGAATTTGAACCGGGCCAGGTGCAGCGCCGGCACGACCGCGCAGCCGGATTCCTGCATCGGGTCGGCCACGCGGTGGCGCTCTTTCGAAATGGCCACCACATGGCGCAGCGCGTCCAGCAGGCTGTGCGTGAAGCGCAGCGTCGTCACCGGTGCTTTGCGGCGGCCGCGCTCGATTAGCCAGGCGCCTTCGCGGGTGAGGCCGGTCATCAGCGCCTCAGGCGGGTTCAGCAGGCCGTTGACGTAGTGGAACCTCGGGATCAGGACGCCCCGCTCGCAGCCGCGAATCAGCTCGTCGCGGGACGCGGTGCCCGGCTCCAAGAACATGTGCAAGGGTTGCGGGCCTTCCACGTCGTCCGGCGGGAGGCCGTGGCCGGTGGAGGCCTGGCCGTACAGGTGGCCGTAGGTCGTATCGTAGACCAGGCCGGCCGCCGTGCCGCGGTTGATGAGCGGGACGCGCCGCTTGGGCACCCCCTCGAAATCGAACAGCATCCGCAGCCCGTCCGGGTGCGCGCCGTCGTCGAGGATCGTGATGCGCTTGTCCATCACCTGCTCGCCGATGCGCCCGGAGATGCAGCTGCTCTTCTCATGAAAACTCTTGGCGCCGAACGCGATGGAACCCAGCCACATCAGCAGCTCCGCCACCGCTTCCGGCTCCAGGATGACCTCGTAGGTTCCCAGCGGCAGTGTGATGGGGGCCTGCCGGTGCAGGCACTGGCCCAAGGAAGTTTCCAGCAGCGCTTCCAGGTTGAGCCGGCTCACCTGGCGCTCCACCCGGCTGGAGAAGCCGCTGAGCTTGCGGTACATCGTCACCAGCTTCGCCCCGGTCAGCGTCGAGGCGGCATAGCAGGCCACCCCGGCGGAATTGACGACGGCCAGCTCGTCCTCCCCCACGGCGCACGACCCGGCCAGCGACGCGCCCGCGCCCTGGCAGAGGTGGAACAGCCGCTTCAGCGACGGCAAAAAGGCTTCCGGACCGGCCTGGGCGGTCGCAGCGTCGTGGTCTTCCGTGGTCAAGAGCTGATGAGAGGCGGGCAGTGGCGGCAGCGAGGGGTGGTTGGGGGAGTGCCGGGCCAGGGCCACGGCGGCGGCCAGCGTGCGGTTCAAGCTCGCGCGGTCGAAGGTGTCGGTGGAGGCCACCCCCACCCGTTTGCCCAGCACGGCCTTGATGGTGACGGTGATGTGCTCTTGAAACAGCACCTGATGCACCGTGCCGTAGGCGAAGCGCAACACGTGCCGCCCTTGCCCCTGCGCGCAGATGCTGGTGCCGTCCGCCTTCGAACGGGCCGCCAGGCGCGTCAACTCCTCGAGGAGTCGTGTGGAGCCGATCATCAGTCCGCGGCTCCGATCCATACGCCGTCGAACCGGGCGTACGGCGCGCCGTGCCCGACGTGCATGAGCTGCATCGGCTCGCCTTTGGCGCAGTTGGGCACGCCCCATAACTGCCAGCTTGCCTTATTGGACAGACCGGTGCAGCGCCCCCAGAACTGCGGGGTGATGCCGGTGTAGAGCGGGTTGGCGATCAGGGCGCCCATGTGCCCGTTGATGATCTCGCGGCCGATCTCCGTGGTGAACTGGAAGTTGAGGCGTTTGTCGTCGATGGACCAGCTTTTGTTGGTGCTGAGCAGGTAGCCGCGCCGGACGTCCCGGAGCAGTTCCTCGACGGTGGCCTCGCCCGGCTCCAGGTTCACGTTGGTCATGCGCACCAGGGGCGGGGTGTCCCAGTGCTCGGCGCGCATCGCGCCGCCGCTGGAGGGTAAGCCGAGCCGGGAGGCTGATTCGCGGGAGCTGAGGTAGCCGGTGAACAGCCCCTGCCGCACCAGCTCCACCCGCCGGGCCGGCACTCCTTCGTCGTCATAGCCGAAGCTGCCGACACCGCCGGGCACCGTGGCATCGGCGACGATGGTCACCGCATCGGAGCCGTACCGCAACTTGCCCAAATGCTCCGGTGTTAGGAAGCTGCCGCCCGCGTAGCTGAGCTCCTGGCCCAGCACGCGGTCCAGCTCCGTCGGATGCCCGCAGGATTCGTGGAGCTGCATCACCATTTGGGTCGGGTCGAGGATCAGCGTGGTCAGCCCCGGCTTCGGCGGCTTGGCCCGCAGGAGCTGCAGCACCTCGCGCTGGATCGTTTTGGCGCCGCCGACGAGGTCCAGGCGCTTGACGTACTCGAACCCGGCCTGGGCCAGGGCGCCGTGGTGGGAGTTCGGGTAGCTGCGCAATTGCACTTCGTTGCCTTGCTGCGCGACGACTTCCAGCCCGGCACCGCTCTCCAGCAGCACCTGCTGGATCTGCGCCCCGTCGGTGGACGCGAAGAACTTCGTCCGGCGGTAAAAGTCCATGTGGGCGGTGGCGCGCTTGACGGCCTGCGGCCCCATCAGCTCGGAGGTCGCCCACATCAGGTAATCCAGCTTCTTGGAGAGGGGCACGCTGAAGGGGTCGATCTCATAGGGCGAGCGGTAGGTGGCGCGCGCCGGCTCCACCGGGACCAGCTTGACCGGCTGTTTGTTGACAGAGGCGGAGGCTTTGGCCAGCGCGACGGCCTGCGCGGCGGCCCGCTTGAGGCGCGGCGCGCCGCCGTGCGGTGTCGCCGCGAATCCCCACGCGCCCCGGAACAGCACGCGGATGCCCACCCCGGCGGTTTCCTCGACGCTGAGCGAATGCACTTGCTGCTGCTGCACCACGAAGCTTTCGTGCTGGACCCGCTCGAAGCGGACGTCGGCGTAGTCCACGCCCTGGCGCTTGAGGAAGCGCGTGACGTCCAGAAGCAGCTCGCGGGGGATGCGTTCGGCGGCCATCGGTGAGAGTGGGAGGATGATACCATACGCCGGACGCGCGTGCAGGCGCTTTCCTAACCGGGAGCGGCTTGTTACAATGCTGGAACCGCACCAATGGATTATCTCCCCTCGACACCGCTCGCGCATGCCGTGCGCCGCCTGAGCGCTCAGGAGCTGTGCCGGCGCCTCGCCGACGTCCGCCGCGTGAGCGAAGCGCGCGGGCTGCGGGTGCTCGGCTCCGGCGGGCGCCCGCAGCCCATTGATCTGGCTTTCCGTCCCTGGATCCTCACCGCGGTCCAGGTGGCGCACTTCCAGCGGGTCGTCCATCAGATGGTGGACGCGCTGCGCCGCATTCCCGTCCTCTACACCCGGCATGCGGCGATCCGCGAGATGATTCCGCTCGCCCCGGCGCAGGAAGCGTGGACGCGGCTGGCGGAGCCGTTGGATCGCCGGCCGTTCGCCGTGCTGGGCCGCTTGGACGCCACAGCGACCTTTGATCACCCGGACTGGCGCCGCGGCTTCCGGTTCCTGGAGCCGAACACCGTCGGGGTGGGCGGGGTCTATTACGCCCCGGCCTCCTGCCGCGTCATGCTGGACGTGCTGGGCGATCTGCTGCGGCGGGCGTACCCCCGGCGGCGGTTCGAGCCGATGCCGGACCCAAGCCGGATGCTCGCCGAGGAAATCCGCGCGATGGCGCCGGGCGCCCGGCGGGTGGCGCTGCTGGAAAACCGCGACTTCACCACCGGCACGGACGAATTCGGCAACCTGGCGCACTCGCTGCGCCGCGAGGGCCTGGAGGCCGTCGTCGCCGATCCGCGCGAGCTGCGGCTCTCCGGCGGGCGGATGCTGGCGCCGGGCGGGCCGGTGGACGCGTTGTACCGGGATTGCGAGCTAGGCGAGCTGCTGGAGATGGAAGCGCGCGGCCCCCGCCTGGCGGCGGTGCGCCACGCCGTCCGGACCGGACGGCTGCTCTCCGGCATCGCGTGGGAATTCGACCACAAGTCGTGCTGGGAAGTGCTCACCGACGCGCGCTATGCTGCGGCGTTCACGCCGGCCCAGCGCCGCCTCTTCCGGGCGCACGTGCCCTGGACGCGCTTGGTCCGCCAGGCCGTCGTCAGGGACCCGCACGGACACCCCGCCGACCTCGTGCCCTACATCCGCCGGCATCAATCGCAGCTCGTGCTCAAGCCCAACACGCTCTACGGCGGGGAAGGCGTGGTCGTCGGGCGCCGCGTGACGCGCGCGGTGTGGGAGCGGACGGTGGCGACGGCCCTGCGGGCGGCGCGGGTGCACTATGTGGTGCAGCAGGCGGCGCGCATCCGCACGGAGCGGTTTCCGCTGCTGCGCCGCCGGCCGGAGACGGCGCCGCGCAACGTGGTCTCAGGGTTTTTCTTCAATTCGAGGCGGATCGGGCTGATGGGCCGGTTTTCCGACGACCCCGTCGTGAACGTCTCGCGCGGCGGCGGTCTGATCGCCGCCTTGCAGGTGAAGTGAGCGAACGGCTGGTCTTGGACAGTTTATTGTGGAGAATATGGTTGACATACACTCCAATTTATTAGAAAATTGCCAGTATGGAATACATTCCAAGACTGCTGGAACAGGCGATTCGGCGAACCCTCGCCCGCAACAAGAGCGTTCTGTTATTCGGAGCGCGGCAGACGGGCAAGACTACACTCATCAGCCGCTTTGCAGCCGATCTGGTGGTAACCCTTGTGAGGCCGGACGTGAGGCAGCGCTACGAAAAGGCGCCTCACTTGCTGGCCGGTGAGGTGGACGCGCTGGTCCCGCCTGCGAAGGGCACACGCCCCCTCGTCGTGGTGGATGAGGTGCAAAAAGTTCCGGCGCTGCTGGATGTCGTGCAGGATCTCATTGACCGCGGCCGCGCCAATGTTGTGCTGACAGGGTCCAGCGCGCGAAAACTCCGGCGGGGGGCGGCGGTGAACCTGTTGCCTGGCCGTGTGGCGACGTTCAGGCTGGATCCGTTCAGCTTGCGGGAAGTGCCCGTGCAGGACGTGCAGGACCGCCTGTTATACGGATCCTTGCCGGGGATCCTGGCGGTTCCGGACGCGTCCGATCGAGAGACGGATTTGGAATCCTACGTCACCACGTATCTGGAGGAAGAAGTCCGGGCCGAGGCGCTGGTGCGGCGGGTGGGGGATTTTGCCAGGTTTCTTGAGCTCGCCGCGTCTGAGTCGGGCCATATCGTCAATTTGAGGAAATTGTCTCAGGAGATCGGCGTCTCGCATACCACCATCGGCGCCTACTATCAGATTCTCGAAGACTGCCTCATCGCCGAGCGCGTGGAGCCGTTGACCCACAGCAAGACGAGGAAGAAGCTGACTAAATCCGAGAAGTACCTGTTTTTCGATCTGGGGGTGCGGCGTCTGGCGGCCCGAGAGGGGACCAAGCCGTCGCGCGAGACGATGGGCCAGCTCTTTGAGCAATTCATCGGGCTGGAGCTTGTGCGGTGCGCCCACGCCGCGCGCCATCCCGTCACCGTTCGATTTTGGCGTGATCCGGATGGCCCCGAGGCGGATTGGGTCATCGATCAGGACGGCCGCTATACCCCCATCGAAGTGAAATGGACGGATGCGCCTCAACCCCGGGATATCCGCTATTTGGAGGTGTTCCTGGCCGAATACCCCACGGCCAAGGCCGGCTACCTCGTGTGCCGTGTGCCGCGCAAAGTCAAACTCAATGCGCGCATCGTCGCGCTGCCCTGGCACGCGGTCGATGAGCTGATCCCCTGATAGGCAAGTCGGGGAAAGTCGGGGCCGTCCTAAATAGGAACGCTTAAGCCGGGGAATTCCGGTGACACAATACTGATTCCCAAATAAATAAACGTCTCTATCTTGCGACCTACGGCTGGCAAATGAGTGAGAGGGAGCATGGGTGAAAAACTAGTGCTGGATTTGGAAACGCAGAAGGACTTCAATGAGGTGGAAGGCCGGCGGCATGAGCTGCTGGGGGTGTCCGTCGTCGGCATCTACCGCTACAGCACGGATAAGTACGAGTCCTATGTTGAGTCGGAGCTGCCGGCGGTGGCGACACTCCTGAAGCAGGCGGACCTGGTGGTGGGGTTCAACATCAATCGCTTTGACTTACCGGTGCTGGCCCCGCACCTGCCGTATCCCGCCGCGACGATTCCGACGCTGGACATTCTGGATGAGATCGTCAAGGCGCTGGGCCACCGGGTGAGCTTGGACAGCGTCGGGCAGGCGACACTGGGCCGCGGCAAGACCGGCCATGGGCTGGATGCGCTCAAGTGGTACAAAGAAGGCAAGATGGACCTCATCAAGCAATACTGCCTCGACGACGTCCGCCTGACGAAAGACGTGTACGAATACGGCAAGCAGCACGGCAAGTTGTTCGCCACCTCGAGGTTCGGGGGCGAGAAGCTGAACATTCCCGTGGTGTTCCCGGAGCGCAAGCGGGACCTGGGGACGATCGCCAAGCTGCTGCGCGAAGCGTTCGACAAGCGGCTGCAGGTGCAGATGGAATATCTCTCGCAGAGCGTGGCGGTGGGCGCCTCGTCTGAGCGGGTGCGGTTGGTGGACATCTACTACGTGAAGGACCCGTACTTCGAGGCCTACTGCCACACGCGCAAAGACATCCGCCAGTTCCGCATTGACCGGGTGCTGGACCTGAAGCCCACGTGGAAGCGCTATACAATCCCGCCGGGATTCGTGCCGACCTCCATCGCTGAATAGCCGGGGCAGGGGGCAGGAGACGGGGGGCAGGGTTGAACAAGGGCAGGAAACTGCTGATCGATTTCCCTCTGCCCCCTTTAAGATGAGAGTAATTCTCCTAGGTACAGGCACGGCGTGGCCGGTGCGGGGGCAGGCGTGCGCAGGGATCTACGTCGAGGCGGCGGGGCGGCATCTGCTCTTCGATGCGGGGCCGGGCACGCTGCAGCGGCTGCTGGCCATCGGCGTCACCCACCGGGACCTCGACCGGATGTTCCTGACCCATTTCCATCCGGACCATTGCGCCGAGTTGATTCCGCTGCTCTTCGCGATGCGACTTCCGAACCCCGCCCGCACGAAGCCGCTCACGATCACCGGCCCGTCAGGGTTGCGCCGCGTGTTTCGCCAGCTCAACGCGGCGTTCTCCGGCTGGCTCGCCCCCCGAGGCTACCGGCTCACGTGGCGGGAGGTCGGCGACGCCTCACAGCGCATCGGCGGCTGCACGGTCCGCTCCATGAAGGTGCCGCATGGCCCGCCGGCCCTGGGCTTCCGGGTGGAGTACGCGGGGAAGGTGGTGGTCTATTCCGGCGATACGTCGGAAGGCCCGCGCGTCGCCGAGCTTGGACGGGGCGCGGACCTGCTCATCCTTGAATGCTCTGCGCCTGATGCGCATCCGGTGTCCGGCCATCTGACTCCCTCCGCCTGCGGACGGATCGCCGCCGCTGCCGGCTGCCGCCGCCTGGTGCTCACCCATCGCGCGCCGTCGGTGCGCGAGGCCCAAGCCCGCCGCGGGGTGCGCCGCTTCTACCGCGGCCCGCTGACGTTCGCCCGCGACCTGCACGCCTTCCAGCTTCCGTAGGAAGGAGAGGTGCCAGGCACCTCGTCCGTTCCGGATGGTTTTGACGGGGTCTCCGCTGAGTCCTATACTACTACCAGAGCCATTTTCCCTCTGGAAGCGGACGTGGAGAAATCCTGCATGAAGTCCAAGGAGAATTCCGCATGAACAATATGCTGAAAACCGGCTTGCTGCTGATCGTCCTGACGGTGCTGATGGTCCTGATCGGCCGCCTGATCGGCGGGCCGCAGGGCGCCACCGTGGCGTTCGGGTTCGCGCTGGTGATGAACCTGGGCATGTATTGGTTCAGCGACAAGCTAGTGCTGGCCATGTACCGCGCCAAGCCGCTGAGCGAAGCGGAGGCCCCGGCCGTCTACCGGGCCATTCGTGAGATCGCCACCCGCAGCCGCATGCCCTTGCCCAAGGTCTACTGGATGGCCACCCGCACGCCCAACGCCTTTGCCACCGGCCGCAACCCCAAGCATGCCGCCGTGGCGGTGACGTCCGGGCTGCTGGAGCTGCTCAGCGAGGAGGAATTGAAAGGCGTCTTGGCGCACGAGCTCTCCCACATCAAGAACCGGGACACGCTCGTCATGACGCTGGCCGCCGCCTTGGCGGGTGCGATCATGTGGATGGCGGACATGGCGCGCTGGAGCATGATGTGGGGCGGGATGCGCGGCCGGGACCGAGACGGCGAGCGCTCCGGCGGGGCGACGCAATTGGTAGTGATGCTGGTGGTGGCCATTTTGGCGCCCCTGGCGGCCATGCTCGTGCAGATGGCGATCTCGCGCACGCGCGAGTACGGCGCGGACGACACCGGCGCGCATCTGGCCGGCACCCCGCACGGCCTGGCCGGCGCGCTGCAAAAGCTGGACGCCGCCTCGCGCGCCTACCCGCTGCCCAACGCCAATGCTGCGACCGCGCACCTGTTCATCGTCAACCCGCTGTCGGCGGGGGGGATCGCCAACTTGTTTTCCACGCATCCGCCGATGGCGGAGCGGATTCGCCGGCTGCAGCGCATGCGTCTGTAAGACGCCGGCAGGAGGGGAGTGATGGCGGAGACCACGGAACAGGAGCAGCAGGACGCCAAGCCCGCGCTGGAGCGCTACGGGCGCGACCTGACCGAGCTCGCCCGCCAGGGCAAGCTGGACCCGGTGATCGGCCGCGATCAGGAGATCCGCCGCGTCATCCAGATCCTCAGCCGCCGCACGAAGAACAACCCGGTGCTCATCGGCGAGCCGGGGGTGGGCAAGACCGCCATCGTTGAAGGGCTGGCCCAGCGCATCGTGCGCGGCGACGTGCCGGAAGGGCTGAAGGACAAGCGCGTCATCGTGCTGGACCTCGGCGCGCTGATCGCGGGCGCCAAGTACCGCGGCGAGTTCGAAGACCGGCTGAAGGCGGTCCTCAAGGAAGTGCAGGAGGCGGCCGGCCGCGTCGTCCTCTTCATTGACGAGCTGCACACCGTCGTCGGTGCCGGCGCGGCGGAGGGCGCGGTGGACGCCGCCAACCTCTTGAAGCCGGCGCTGGCGCGCGGCGAGTTGCGCTGCGTGGGTGCCACCACCCTCGACGAATACCGCAAGCACATCGAAAAAGATCCCGCCTTGGAGCGGCGCTTCCAAGCCGTCCTGGTCCCCGAACCGTCCGTCGAAGAGGCGATCGCGATCCTCCGCGGCCTGAAGGAGCGCTACGAGGTGCACCACGGCGTGCGGATCACCGACGGCGCCCTGATCGTCGCCGCGCGCCTCTCCGCCCGCTACATCGCCGACCGGTTCCTGCCGGACAAGGCCATTGACCTGGTGGACGAAGCCGCCGCGAAGCTGCGGATGGAACTCGACAGCATGCCCTCGGAGCTGGACGAGATCCACCGCCGAATCCTCCAGCTTGAGATCGAGCGCGAGGCGATCAAGAAAGACACCGACGCCGAAGCCAAAGCGCGCCTGGCGAAGCTCGAGCAGACGTTGTCGTCGCTGCGGGAGCAGCAAGCAACACTCGCGGCCCATTGGGAAAAAGAGAAGGTCTTGATCCAGGCGGTGCGCCGCGCCAAAGAGCAGTTGGAAAAAGTGCGGCTGGAATCCGAGCGCGAAGAGCGCGGCGGCAACTTGGGCCGCGTGGCCGAGCTGCGCTACGGCGTGATGCCCGGCCTGCAGCGCGACGTCGAGCGCGCCGGCGGCGAGCTGGCCGCGCTGCAGCAGCACACCCGCATGCTGAAGGAAGAAGTCGCCTCCGAGGACATCGCGGAAGTCCTCTCCGCCTGGACGAAGATCCCGGTCAGCCGCTTGATGGAAACCGAGCGGCAGAAGCTGCTCCACATGGAGGAGCGGCTCACGCAGCGCGTCATCGGGCAGGACGCGGCGGTGGAGGCCGTCTCCAACGCGCTCCGCCGCGCCCGCTCCGGGCTGTCCGATCCGAACCGGCCGCTGGGCTCGTTCTTCTTCCTCGGCCCCACCGGGGTGGGCAAGACCGAGCTGGCCCGCGCGCTGGCGGAGTTCCTCTTCGACGACGAGCGCGCGCTGGTGCGCATGGACATGTCCGAGTACATGGAGCGCCACGCGGTGTCGCGGCTCATCGGGGCGCCGCCGGGCTACGTCGGCTACGAGGAAGGCGGGCAGCTCACCGAGATCGTGCGGCGGCGGCCCTACAGCGTGGTCCTCTTGGATGAAGTCGAAAAAGCGCACCCGGAGGCGCTCGACGTGCTGCTGCAATTGCTCGACGACGGCCGGCTGACCGACGGGCAGGGGCGCGTGGTGTCGTTCACCAACGCCGTCATCATCATGACCTCGAACGTCGGCAGCCAATACTTCAGCACACAGCAGACAGCACACAGCACAGACAGCGCACGACTGCAACAACAGATTACCGAGGAGCTGCGCAAGACGTTCCGGCCGGAGTTTTTGAACCGCATTGACGACATCGTGATCTTCAACCGCCTCAGCGAGGAGCAACTCGCCCATATCGTGGAACTCCAATTGAAGCGGGCGGAGGCGCGGCTGGCGGACCGGCATATCCGGCTGCAGGTCACACCGCGCGCCAAGCGGTTTCTGGCCGAGGCCGGGTATGATCCGACGTACGGCGCTCGGCCGCTGCGCCGCGCCATCCAGCGCTACGTGATGGATTCGCTGGCCAAACAGATCCTGGAAGGCCGCATCGCCGACGGGCAGCTCGTGACGGTGGACCGCAATGGCGACGGCTCGCTGACGTTCAACGCATCGGCGGCGACATCATGACACGAGCCGTGCGGTGGATCGTTGCCGGGGCGGCGCTCGCATCGGCGGCGACGGCCGGTTGGGCGGCGCCGCAGCCGCCCCAGGTGGCGATTGCCGCGGCCGTTGACCAGGCCCGTGTGAACATCGGCCAGCCGCTGACGCTGACCATTACGGTAAGCGGGGATTTGGCCGGGCTCAAAGGCGGGCCGGAAGGGGAGCTGCCCCAGGGCTTCAAGCTGGCGGCCAGCCGGCGCAGCACCAATGTCGCCATCCAGGGGCGCGTCATCCAGCGCTCCGTGAGCTTCATCTCCGTGCTGGTTCCGACGGCGGCCGGCACTTTTCAGCTCGGGCCGTTTCGCGTGGTGTGCCAAGGGCGGACGATTTCCACTGATCCGATTGCGATCGAGGTGAAGAAACCCATCCTCCCGCCAGGCTCAGAGGCCGCTCCCCGGCTGACGCTGTAGCCGGAGGCGCGTGTAACTCTAAGAAGCCCAACCGGTAGCATTTTTCACGCTGGAAGGCTCAATATCTTGTATTTTTTATCATTTTCCCCCTTGACATCAGCAAGCCCGAGTACCACAATGGCTGGTGTTCACGATTTCGATAGTCACAACATCTTGGGCACGGAAGAGCGGGATAGACTCGTCGTCGAGGCGGTAAACGAGGCGCGGAGAGAGACACATGCCTGAGCAGATGAGCGCGGCGGTTCGACCCACAGGGACAGTCCGGACGGTGATGCCGTCTGCGCAGCACGGCAATGGGCATGGAGCCACTCCGCCGCGGAAGGGGCTGGCGATCGCCCGCCGCTGGACGCGGCCGGGCGTGAACCCCTTTGAGGAGATCGCCTGGGAGCGCCGCTCCGCCGCCATCAGCAACGAGAAGGGCGAGGTCGTCTTCGAGCAGAAGGACGTCGAAGTCCCGGTTTTTTACACCCAGCTTGCCACCAACGTCGTCGTCTCGAAGTACTTCCGCGGCGCCCTGGGCACCCCGCAGCGCGAGACCAGCGTCAAGCAGCTCATCGGCCGCGTGGCCAACACGATCACCGACTGGGGCATCAAGGACGGCTACTTCGCCTCGACGGAGGACGCCGAGACCTTCCGCGCCGAGCTGACCTACCTGCTGGTCAACCAGCACGCCGCGTTCAACTCGCCGGTGTGGTTCAACGTCGGCATCGAGCCGCGGCCGCAATGCTCCGCCTGCTTCATCCTCTCCGTCAACGACACGATGGAATCCATCCTCGAGTGGTACCGCAACGAAGGCATGATCTTCAAGTTCGGCTCCGGCGCCGGGCTGAACGTGTCTCCCATCCGTTCCGGCCGGGAAAAGCTGGGCGGGGGCGGCACGGCCTCCGGCCCGGTGTCCTTCATGCGCGCGGCGGACGCGTCCGCGGGTGTGATCAAGTCCGGCGGCAAGACCCGCCGCGCGGCGAAGATGGTGGTCATGAACGCCGAGCACCCCGACATCAAGCCCTTCATCCTCTGCAAGTGGAAGGAAGAGGAAAAAGCCCACAAGCTCATTGATCTGGGCTACGACGCCTCCATTGACGGGGAAGCGTACGGCTCGGTCTTCTTCCAGAACGCCAACAACTCCGTGCGCGTGACCGACGACTTCATGCGCAAGGCGCTCAACGACGACGCCTGGGATCTCAAGGCCGTGACGACCGGCGAGACGATCGAGCAGCTCAAAGCGCGCGACCTGCTGCGCCTGATCGCCGAGGCCACCTGGCACTGCGGCGACCCGGGCATGCAATTCGACACCACCATCAACGATTGGCACACCTGCCCCAACACCGGCCGCATCAACGCGAGCAACCCGTGCTCCGAGTACATGCACTTGGACAACTCCGCCTGCAACCTCTCCAGCATCAACCTGCTGAAGTTCCTCGACGAGGAAGGGAACTTCCTGGTCGAACCGTTCAAGTACGCGGTGCGGGTGATGACCATCGCGCAGGACATCATCGTGGACAACTCCTCCTACCCCACGCCCAAGATCGACCGCAACGCCCGCGATTACCGCGAGCTGGGGTTGGGCTACGCCAACCTGGGCGCGCTCCTCATGTCGCGCGGGGTGGCCTACGACTCCGACGCCGGGCGGGCCTGGGCCGGGGCGATCACCGCGATCCTCTGCGGCCACTCCTACGAAGTCTCCGGCCAGATCGCCGAGCAGATGGGGCCGTACGCCGGCTTCGCCCTCAACCGCGAGCCGCAATTGCGCGTGCTGCGCAAGCACCGCGCCCAGGTGGACAAGCTCAACGCGAGCCTGCTGCCCGAGCCGCTGGTCCATGCGGCGACGCGGGTATGGGACGAGGCCATCAAGCTCGGCGAGCGGGCCGGGGTGCGCAACTCCCAGGTGACCGTGATCGCGCCCACCGGCACCATCGCCTTCCTCATGGACTGTGATACGACGGGGATCGAGCCGGATATCGCGCTGGTCAAGTACAAGCGGCTCGTCGGCGGCGGGATGCTCAAGATCGTCAACCAGACCGTGCCGAAGGCGCTCAAGAAGCTCGGCTATTCGCCGGAGCAGATCGAGGCCATCATCAAACACTTGAACGAGCGCGAGACCATCGAGGGCGCGCCGGGTTTGAAGCCGGAGCACCTCTCGGTGTTCGACTGCGCCTTCAAGCCGATGAACGGCACGCGGTACATCAACTACCGCGGCCACATCCGGATGATGTCGGCGGTGCAGCCCTTCATCAGCGGCGCCATCAGCAAGACGGTGAACCTGCCCAATGAGGCCACGGTCGAAGAGATCATGGAAGCCTACACCGAGTCGTGGCGGCTGGGGATCAAGGCGGTGGCGATCTACCGCGACGGCTCCAAGTGGGTGCAGCCGCTCTCCACGAGCAAGAAGGATGAGAAGAAGGGTGCCGCAGCCTCGGAGACGGCCGCCCCGGTCGGCGAGCCGTATCGCCGGCGGCTGCCTGAAGAGCGCCAGGCGATCATCCACAAGTTCTCCATCGGCGGCCACGAAGGCTACATCACCGTCGGGATGTTCGAGGACGGGAAGCCGGGCGAGATCTTCATCGTGATGTCGAAGGAAGGCTCCACCCTCTCCGGGGTGATGGACTCCTTCGCGACGGCGATTTCGCTGGCCCTCCAATACGGCGTGCCGCTCGACGTGCTGGTGTCCAAGTTCAACCACGTGCGGTTCGAGCCCTCCGGTGTCACGAACAACCCGGAGATCCGGTTCGCCAAGTCGGTGGTGGATTACATCTTCCGCTGGATGGCGTTGAAGTTCCTCCCGAAGGAGGAGGCGGCCCAAGCGCAAAACGAATCTGCGGCAGCCGCATCAGCCGCCGCCCCGTCGGCAGAAACCAAAGCGCCGGAGGCGCCGGCCCGCGCGCCATCCTCTGGGGCCAGCCCCCTGGAGCGGCAGGAGAAGCAGACCTTCGTGGCCCAGGCGGACGCGCCGGCGTGTGTGGACTGTGGCTCCCTGATGGTCCGCAACGGCAACTGCTACAAGTGCGGCAACTGCGGCTCCACCTCCGGGTGTTCGTGAAGACAACGTGACGCAACTGAAGCGAGGAACATGACGATGGCACAGACAGCACAGCGCGCTTCGAAGACGACGAATGGAACGGCAGCGCTTCCCGGCGCGGCATCGCGCAAACTGGCGGAGGCCGCCAAGCCGGCCGGCCGGCTGCTGGTGGACTGGGAGATCCGCGACTACGTGAAGCAGTACCAGATGCTCGAGCCCTTCGAGGAGAACCTGAAGCGCGAGGGTGTCATCTCCTACGGCCTCTCCGCGATGGGCTACGACATCCGCGTGACGGACGAGTTCAAGATCTTCACCAACGTCCGCCAGGCCATCGTGGACCCCAAGGAGTTCAACCCGGACTCCTTCATTGACTACAAGGGCGCCACCTGCGTGATCCCGCCGAACTCCTTCGCGCTGGCCCGGTCGGTGGAATATTTCCGGCTGCCGCGCTCGATCATGGGCATCTGCCTGGGCAAATCCAGCTACGCCCGCTGCGGCATCGTCGTCAACATCACCCCGCTGGAGCCGGAATGGCAGGGGCACTTGACGATCGAGATTTCCAACACGACGCCGCTGCCGGCGCGCATCTATTCCAACGAGGGCATCGCCCAGGTGCTGTTCTTCGAGGCCGGCTCGATCTGCGAGACGTCCTACGCCGACCGGAAGGGCAAGTACCAGGGCCAGCAGGGCATCACCCTGCCGCGCGT